>LUJP01000112.1:0-40111 GCA_001689535.1 Bacteroidales bacterium M5 | reverse complement strand
CGTCGTGATGACGAGTAATTTTTTTTTGCCCCAAACGAACCGGCAGTGTTTTCATTGAGTTTTTAATATGTGCAGATGTTGGTATCTGCCCTCCGTATATCAAATCTTATGAAAACGACTATTACCGTTTCTATCCTTTTTCTGGCCGTTTTATTTCCGAATATCCTGGCGGCTCAGCAGCCCGGGCTTTACGGCATTGCGGCCGACACTCCTTCCCGATGGCAATCAGAGACAGGTTTCACTCAAGAACCACAGAAGGACGCTTTCTGGTGGAAGAAATTCAACGACCCACTTCTTGATTCACTGATTTCCCTGGGCCTTGAGCGTAATTACAACCTTGCCATGGCGGCACGGCGAATAGAAATCGCAAGACAGAACCTGCGTTCCGCCCGAAGCGCATATTACCCGTCGGTCAACCTATCGGCAGGATGGAACAAAATACGAAATTCCGGCAATACTACGGCCAGAAGCGTTCCGGAAACCAACTTGGATTATTTTTCCGGATCAGTAAGCGCTTCTTGGGAAGTTGACCTCTTCGGAAAAATTACGTCAAGAATAAAACAGAGCAAGGAATCTCTGAAAGCCACCCGCGCCGAAACGGCCGGAGTGATGGTATCGCTTTGCGGCGAAATCGCATCGGCCTACATCCAGCTTAGGATGTATCAGGACGAACTCACAGTGGCCAAAGAACAGCTTAAATCCCAGAACCATGTGTATGACGCTGCGAAGTCGCGCCATGAGGCCGGACTCGCCTCTAAACTCGATGTAGCACAGGCGGCCGTCATAGCCCATTCCACCGAAGCAATGATACCCGGTCTGGAAGCCAATGTGGAATCGGCGCTCAACTCTCTTTCAACACTCGTAGGCGACTTCCCGGGAGCGCTGACGGCTCTCTCGGATACGGTTGCTTATCATCGTCTGGATTTGCGTCAGATTGTGCCGGTGGGCGTGCCTCTTGATCTGCTGCGCCGGCGTCCGGATCTGGCAGAGGCTGAATTCACGGTCGCCTCATCTGCCGCAGCACTCGGCATGGCGAAAAAAGACTATCTTCCCTCCCTCACCATAGACGGGTCCATAGGCTTCGCATCCCATTCCCTTAAAGATTTCGGCAAAAAGGAATCTCTCCAATGGTCGGTGGCCCCTACCCTTAGCTGGACTGTTTTCGACGGGTTCGCCCGTCGTGCGGCTGTGATTACAGCGCGGGAGAATATGCAGAATTCAGTTGACTCATACAATCTCACACTGCTGTCGGCAGTGCAGGACGTAAACGATGCGATGGCCTCCTATACCTCTTCACTGCGGGCCATCGACTCTTACTCAAAGGTTGTGGACGATGCACGCGAAGCTTTTACGCTGGCTTTTGATCTTTACCGCGACGGCCTTTCCGATTTCACGGATGTGGCAGATGCACAGATTTCCCTCCTGCAGTATGCCGACCGTCTTGTCACGGCGCGCGCCGACGCGGCTCTTGCTCTCGTCACGCTCTATCGCGCTCTCGGAGGCGGATGGGACATCGATTCAATTAACGATAATAAATAATCCACATCAATAACTTATGTCATGAAGCAAATATATCTTCCCATTGTTTTCGCAATAGCGCTCTCTTCAGCTTCGTGCGGACATAAGTCCACCGACAGTCCTGACGATAATCTCCTGAGTGTGGATGTAGCGCCGGCCATTCAGGATTCCGTTGTAATATACCGTACTTATCCCGGCAGTCTGCATGCCGCCAGTTCGGTTGACCTTGTGGGGCGCGTCAGCGGATATCTCCGTTCCCAGAATTATAAGGAGGGTGATCTGGTAAAGGCCGGTCAGATACTTTTCACCATAGAAAGCACCCAATATGCCGATGCCGTAAATCAGGCGCAGAGCCAGGTATCGTCGGCCGAAAGCTCTCTGGAATATGCCACATCGCGTTATGCCGCAATAAAAAAGGCTCTTGAAACTGATGCTGTGAGCCGCATGGAGGCCAATCAGGCCCTGAGTGAAGTGCTGAGTGCGGAAGCCCAGCTGAAAAATGCCAGGGCGGCGCTTAACACAGCCCGCACGAATCTTGGGTATTGCACCGTCAGGGCTCCCTTCACCGGACACATCACAGCTGCCGTGCCCTCAGTAGGCGCGTATATCGATGGAAGTGCGCAACCGGTGAAACTTGCCACCATTTATCAGGACGACAAACTGAACGCAAAGTTCTTCATCGACGACAAAGTGCTTCAGAAAATCCTTGCCGGTAATAAGGCGGAAATCAGCGGCCTCGACTCCATCCCGCTTATTTTCGAGACTCCGCTCAACCACGTATATTCCGGCAAACTCACATACGTGGCTCCGGATGTGGACACCTCTACGGGAACCCTTACGGTACAGGCCAAAGTTGACAATCCGTATAATGAGCTTCACGACGGCATGTATGTGCAGATACGCCTGCCGATATCAACCGATCCGAAAGCGGTGATTGTGAAAGATGCGGCCCTCTCCACCGACCAGCTGGGAACATTCCTCTATGTGGTGAATGACTCCGACCGTGTGGTTTACACACCTGTAAAAACAGGCGAACTGGTCCAGGGTGATTCGATGCGCGTGATTACCTCCGGTATCAAGGCCAGCGACCGGTATATCACCAAAGCCCTTCTTAAAGTGCGCCCTGAAATGAAAGTAAAGCCTGTAACCGTCAATTAATTCCATTATGTTCTCACGCTTCTTTATACGCCGCCCCATCTTTGCGATGGTGCTCGCCGTAATTATGATTCTCGCAGGTCTGCTTACGGTCAAGACGCTTCCGGTAGCGCAGTTTCCCGACATCACTCCTCCTACGGTAAACGTGTCGGCTTCCTATCCCGGAGCCAACGCCGAGACTGTGGCTTCCGTTATCGGAGCACCCATAGAGGAGCAGGTAAACGGCGTGGATGGCATGATGTACATGAGTTCCTCGTCGGGAAGCGACGGCAGCTACAACCTCACGATCACGTTTGACGTAGGTACCAACCTCGACATGGCCACCGTGAAAGTCCAGAACCGTGTGTCGCGTGCCGAACCCACACTGCCCTCAGCCGTTAAGCAACAGGGCGTGCAGGTGACCTCACGTTCTACAAATATCATCCTGTTTGTGGCTCTGGAAAGCGATGATCCTGAACGCTACGACGCCCTTTACCTCACCAACTATGCCCAGCTGAGCATCGTGGATGCTCTGTCGCGCGTGGACGGTGTGGGACAGGTGGGTGCTTTCGGAGCGGGACAGTACAGCATGCGCGTGTGGCTCGACCCTGACCTGATGCAGGCTCGCGGGATAACCGCGCAGGAGGTAATGGCCGCAATCCAGTCGCAGAATATGGAAGTCTCGGCCGGAAGCATTGGATCGGCCCCGGGGACAAATGCGCAATTCAGCTTCACGCTCACGTCGCAGGGACGCCTTAACACGGTGGAGGAATTCTCCGATATTATTCTGCGCGCCAATCCCGACGGAAGCATGCTCCGGCTTAAGGATGTGGCCAAGGTGGATCTGGGCAGTGACAGCTATGGAAATACGGCGCTGGTAAACAACAAGCCGGTGGGCCTTATGGGTATTTACCAGCTTCCGGGAGCTAACGCGCTCACGGTAGCCAAGAATGTGGAGGCTGAACTTGAAAACCTATCGCAATACTTTCCCGAAGGAATACATTACCGCATTATCCAGAACTCAACCGAATTTGTGACCGCGTCGATCGACGACGTTGTTGTCACCTTCGTGGAGACAACCCTTATCGTGATGCTGGTGATTCTGCTCTTCCTTCAGAGCTGGCGTGCGGTCATCATCCCCATGCTCACCATTCCTGTGTCGCTCATCGCCACATTCGCGGTGATGAAACTGATGGGATTCACCATCAACACTCTTACGCTGTTCGGACTTGTGCTCGCGATAGCCATTGTGGTGGATGACGCCATTGTGGTTGTGGAGGATTGTTCACGAATAGTGGACGACGGGAAAATGACACCACGCCAGGCGGCCGTCAAGGCCATGAACGAGCTGCAGGGACCTGTGGTGGGCGAGGTGCTGGTGCTGCTTTCGGTGTTCATTCCCACCGCGTTCATTTCCGGCATTACCGGCGAGCTTTACAAACAGTTCGCGCTCACCATAGCCGTTTCCACGGCCTTTTCGGGATTCAACGCTCTGACGTTCACCCCGGCCATGTGCGCTCTGTTCCTGCGTCCCAAGAAATCGAGCTCGTTCTTCCTGTATCGCTGGTTCAACAAGGGCTTCGGCGCAACCACGGCCCTGTATATGAGAATCGTTGGCACCTTCCTGAAGAAACCGGTGGTGGCCATCACGGCCTATCTGCTGATTTCGGCAGCAGCGTTCTGGGCATTCCTGAATATGCCCACGAGCTATGTGCCGCAGGAGGACATGGGATACTTCATGGGTTCCGTGCAGCTTCCTACCGGCGCTTCCGTTGACCGCACCGAAAAGGTGCTGGCCGAAGCCACCGAAAAACTCAAGGAGATACCGGGCGTGAAGGATGTAATCTCCATCTCGGGATTCTCGTTCCTGGGTGGCCAAGGCTCCAACATGGGCGGTCTTTCCGTCACCCTGACGCCATGGAATGAACGCAAGGGCAAGGGAATGGATGTGGAAAGTATCATAGCGAAATTTGAAGCGGCGTGCGCCGGAATCCAGGAAGCTGAGATATTCGGCATCAACCCGCCGGCAATTCCGGGCCTGGGTATGTCGTCGGGTCTGCAGCTTCAGCTTCTGGACATAAACAACCACGGCCCGGAGCAGATGGCGCAGGCGCTGCAACAGATTCGCGATGCCGCGAAATCCAACAAAAACATTGCCTCAGTGACTTCGCTCTATGAGGGCACCGTTCCGCAATACACTCTAAACATCGACCGCGAGAAAGTGAAGATGCTCGGACTGGAGATGGCCGATATCTATTCCGTACTCTCGGCCTTCACGGGCTCGGCTTATGTGAATGATTTCACCAAATTCGGCCGCATCTACCAGGTGACTATGGCCGGCGATCCGCAGTCGCGCAACACGGTTGACGACGTGCTTAAACTCTCGGTGAAAAACGACCGCGGAGATATGGTTCCGTTCTCATCTTTCATGACCACCGAACTTACCAGCGGCTCGCCATCGATCGACCGTTACAATATGTATCAGACGGCTTCGCTTACGGCCACTCCGGCTCATGGCGTCAGCTCATCGACGGCTATCAAGGCCATAGAGCAGATTGTGAAGGACGCATTGGGCAACAACTACGGATATGCATGGACCGGCGAGGCTTATCAGGAGACCCAGGGCGGAACCACCGTGGCGATGGTAATGCTGTTTGCGGTAATTATCACCCTGCTTGTTCTCGCAGCCCAGTATGAGAGCCTCACCGACCCGGTAGCGGTGGTAATCTCGATGCCTACGGCCATATTGGGAACCGTGATCGGCTGTCTGATAATGGGCCAGGACATAAGCATCTACACGCAGATCGGTATCATACTCCTTCTGGGCCTCTCGGCCAAGAACGCGATTCTCATCGTGGAATATGCCATTGATTACCGCAAGCAGGGAATGCCGATAAGACAGGCGGCCACCGAAGCCGGTCAGGTGCGATTCCGACCGATCATGATGACGGCACTTGCCTTCGTATTCGGTGTGATGCCTATGCTGTTTGCCACCGGTGCAGGCGCCGCAAGCCGTATTGCCCTCGGCAGCGCCGTAGTGTTCGGCATGGCCATCAACGCCCTTGTAGGTACGCTGTTTGTCCCCAACTTCTGGGAACTGCTTGAGCGCTTCCGCGAACGCCATATCGCAAAATTCTTCGCAGCCGGCGATACCCCCGCTCCAACCCAGGCCCCGGCAGTAGCGCCCTCCCCCACAGGCACCACTGCCGAGAAGCCTTAGGCACCCGCGTCGGCACCCGCGTCGGCACCCGCGTCGCCTCCATCGCCAAAGGAATAACCTGATATCAGATTAAAATAAAGGACGTCAATGGGCTCCTCGCTGCGCGGGGCCTTTTGGCGCCCTTTCTTCGTCAGGCGGCTGCAGCAGCCGCTAAATTAAGCGGAATTTTCAAATGGATTACTGGGGGATAAGAAGTATAAGTCGGATAATTCTTATAAACCGGATAATTCTTATAAACCGGATATCCGAGAGGGAGACGGGGATCAGAGGGCGGAGAGGAGGGTGGAGATGGCGGAGGGGGTGGTGGTCCAGTCGGTGACGAAGCGGACGGGGGATTTTTCGGGCTGGCGTGGGCCCCAGAGCTCGAAGGAGAAGTGGGAGCGGAGGCGGTCTATGAGGGTGTTGGGGAGGAGGAAGAATTGCTGGTTGGTGGGTGAGTCGATGTAAAGCTGATAGCCTTTTGCTACGAATCCGCGTTTCATTTCGAGGGCGAGGGCTACGGCATGTCGGCCGATCTGGTCATAGAGTCCGCCGCTGAGGAGTGTGGAGAACTGGAGGCCGAGGAGGCGTCCTTTGGCAAGCATGGCTCCATGGCGCTTGATGAGGGTGCGGAACCGGGGGAAGAGTTCGGGACGGCGGGTGACCATGGCTTCGCCGAAGAGGGCACCGCATTTGGTGCCTCCGATATAGAAGACGTCGCTGAGGGCGGCGATGTCGCGCAGGGTCACATCGCAGCCTTCGGCATTGAGACCGTAGGCGAGACGGGCACCGTCGATGAAGAGAGGGACGTTGCGGTCGGAGCACACTTTATAAAGGGCTTCGAGCTGACGGCGGGTGTAGATGGTGCCGAGTTCGGTGGGAAAGGAGATGTAGACGGCTCCGGGAGCGACCATGGCATCGTGGCTGTTGTCGGCATAGAAGCTGTCGATGTATCGGGCGACGTCGGAGGCATCGAGACGGCCGTCATGGCCGGGGAGCGCGATGACTTTGTGGCCCCAGGCCTCGACGGCTCCGGCCTCATGCACGTTGATATGGCCCGTATCGGCACAGATGACGCCCTGATAATTACGAAGCAAGGCATCGATTATGGTGCAGTTGGCCTGTGTGCCGCCCTCGAAGAAAAAGACTTCTCCGCGGTCTATACCGCAAAGGCTGAGGATGAGGTCGCGGGCCGCGGCGCAATAAGGATCGTTGCCGTAGCCGGAGGTGTGCTCAAGATTGGTGCGCATGAGCGCTTCCATTACGGCGGGGTGACCGCCTGCCATATAGTCGCTGTCGAAGTATATCATGGGTGATGAATTATGAAGATAAGTACTGTTATTCTGCTGCAAAATTACAGATATATTCCAGAATACAAGGCAACTCTTTAGGGAATTAAACCGTTTTCAATATATGGCAGCCAGATTACCGGACAAACCGAAGGATTACTCGGGCTATGCGCGCTTCTTCTCTCACACATCGTTCAGAAAGAAGCTGAAGAGGACGGCCTCAAAGGCCGGACGCAAGGTGGTGTATGCGGCGCTGGTGCTCTATTATGCAGCTACCGACAAGTCGATACCGCTGCGGCAACGGGCGAAAATATACGGGGCTCTGGGTTATTTCATACTGCCGATAGACCTGATACCTGACTTCACGGCTATTCTGGGCTACACGGACGATCTGGGGGCGCTTCTGTGGGCGCTGAAATCGATTGCCGACAATATAACGCCGGAGATATGCGCCAAGGCTGCGGAGCGGCTTATGCTATGGTTTCCGGATGCCGGAGAGACTCCGCCGGAGCTTCCGATGCTTAACAACGAGGATAAAACAGGGCTGCCGGGAAAGAGGTATCAAGACCCTCCGGAGGGATGAAACCGGGGCTACGAGACCCCGGAATACTCAAAAATGATTAAGGGGGATAAACGAGGGCAGGGAGAAATCATAATTTTTGGGTATTTAGCCGCCATGTGGAAGTATCTAATTTTGCATCGTAAAAAAGAACGACAAATTAGCTGATCACTATCACATGAAATTCAGATTGGGTTGGAAAAAATTTCATAAATGGGCAGGGTTACTGACTGCTGTTTTCCTGCTCATATTCTGCGCGTCAGGTATCATCATGAACCACCGGGCAGCGTTTTCCGGCATAGATGTGACACGCAAGCTTCTCCCGGCCGACTATCACCTGAAGAATTTCAACAACGGTATAATCAGAGGCACCCTTCCGCTGGACTCCATGCGGCTGATGGCATTCGGCAATTCCGGCCTGTGGCTTACCGACCGCAGTTTCTCGAGCTTCGCAGATTTCAACGAAGGCCTGCCGAAAGGCGCGGACAACCGCCAGATAAGAAATGTCGTAATAATGCGTGACGGCAACCTGTGGTGCGCCACGCAGTTCGGACTCTTCCGCCGCGAAAATAACGGATGGAAAGAAATCACTCTTCCGGGCAACGACGAACGCATTTCAGACCTAACACTGACTCCCGACAGCACGGGACTGATTGTTCTGGGACGGTCGGCGATATATCGGGTTACGCCCGACGGCGAGAGCGAATGCAAGCAACTGACCGCACCTGCGGACTATAAGCCGCGCGTGACGCTTTTCAAGACCGTGTGGCAGCTGCACAGCGGAGAGCTGTTCGGCACAGCGGGAAGAATCGTAGTGGACATCATAGCTCTTGTGATAATATTCCTATGCATCACAGGTATCATACTTTTCATTCTCCCCTACAGAATACGCCGTCTTTCGAAGAAGCATCTTACCGACAGAATAAAGCCCACAGCAAGGAAAATGAAATGGAATTTCCGCTGGCACGACAAGGCCGGAGCTGTCACCATCATATTCACGGTGATAATAGCCTTCACGGGAATGTGTCTGCGGCCACCGCTGATGATTCCGCTTGTACTCACAGAAACCTCACCCCTCCCCGGCTCCAATCTGGACAGCGACAATGCCTGGCACGACAAGCTCAGAGGCATCCGCTGGGACGAGAATCTGGACAAATGGATTGTATCGACAACCGAGGGGTTCTATACATTCGACCGCAATTTTTCCGGAGCGCCCGGTAAACCGGGGAAAGCGCCCGCGATAAGCCCGATGGGAGTGAATGTGTTTGAGAAAGAGGGCGAGGAATGGCTGATAGGCTCCTTCAGCGGTCTCTACCGGTGGAACCCGGAGAAAGAAACCGTAACGGATTATTTCACAGGCAAAGCGTCTGAACGACAGGGAGGCAGACCGGTATCGACCCATCTTGTAAGCGGCTTCAGCACCAACCTTGGCACACCGACGGTATTTGACTTCTCAACCGGAGCGGCCGGACTGCCGGAGATGCCGGAAGAACTTGCATCACAGCCGATGTCGCTGTGGAATGTGGCTCTTGAACTGCATGTGGGACGCTGCTACACGCCATTCCTCGGGCCGCTGTCATCGCTGTTCGTATTTCTTGCGGGCCTCATCATCACCCTGGTGCTCATCTCGGGATATATCGTCCACCACCGACATAAGAAAAGATCATTAACCAAATAAAAGTAACCAAAAATGAAAACTATCAAGACAATTTTCGCTACCATGGTAGCCGTAGCAAGCATGTTATCTTTCACCTCCTGCGGAAGCGACGACAACGACGCCCCCAAAGCACCAGCAGCAAAGAGCATTGAAGGAACTTACAAAGGAGATATGTCATGTAGTGTGATGGGAGAGGCCAGCGACTACGAGGACATGACCTTCACGGTAACCACCATGAGCGATGCAAATGTATCGATCACGCTTCCCGCTTTCGGCGAAGCTCCCATGGCACTTCCTTCAATCACAGCCGAAGGCCTCGAAGTAACAGAAACTGACGGCGTCTACACCATCAAGCAGAAAGAAATCAAAGGAACCTTATCGAACGGCAGAGAGTATACTCTCATAATAGCAGGCTCATGCCAGAATTCCGCCCTCACCCTCAACTACAACCTTCAGTACGGCAAGATGCCCATGCCGATGATCTGCTCTGTAACCGCCGCTCCTAAAGTGAAATAAAACAGGTTTCCAACAAATCCAATAGCTTATATCTCTATACATTTCCAATGGTAAAAAGACTGACAGGTTCAATTATCCTGCTTCTCGGGCTCCTGTTTCCATTGAACACGTTCGGCGCCAACATAGTGGTGACGGTCGTGGACGAAACAGGAAGCCCGCTTGCGGGAGCCCGTATCAATCTCCCGGGGCAGAAACTCCCCATCATAGCAAATGCCGACGGCCAGTTCAAACTGTCGGTAGCCTCCGGCAAACAGGCCAAGATTGAGGCATCACATATCGGTTTTGTGACCGAGACATTCATAGTGCGGGGATCGGATAATAAGGAAATGACGATACAAATGACGCCCGACCCCTCCTCGCTGGAGGAAGTGGTAGTGACGGCGACACGTACACCTAAAACGCTCAAGGAGGTGCCGGTGGTGACACGCCTTATCTCGGCCGACGACATAAAAAAGGCCGACGCCACCAACATTCAGGATCTTCTCACCGAGGAACTTCCCGGTCTGGAATTCGGATACGCCATGAGCCAGGAGACATCACTCAACATGAGCGGCTTCGGAGGAAACGCCGTGCTGTTTCTTGTGGACGGCGAGCGTCTGGCAGGCGAAACGATGGACAACGTGGACTACAACCGCCTGAACCTTGACAACGTGGGACGCGTGGAAGTGGTGAAAGGTGCTTCATCAGCCCTCTACGGCGCAAACGCTGTGGGCGGTGTGGTGAACCTCATAACACGCGAAAGCAAAGAGCCCTGGCACGCAAACATCAACAGCCGCCACCGCAGCGCCGGACATGAATGGCGCAACGGCGCGGACATAAACTTCAATCAGGGAAAGTGGACTTCCAACACCAACGTGCAGTATTCACGCGTGAGCACCATCCATCTTACCGACGCATTCGACACGGAATCGAAGATTCATGATATCTACGGCGGAAACACGCTGAACATCAAGCAACGGCTTGTGTACCGCCCGACCGACAATCTGCGTCTGATAGCGCGCGGCGGTTACTTCAACCGAGTGAGCACACGCTCCAACTACGATGACCATTACAAGGACTACAATGCCGGACTCAAGGGTGTGTACACCTCCAACCCCAATCAGACCCTTGAACTCTCCTACGGTTATGACCAGTATGACAAGTCGCGATATGTTGGCGGACAGCGCACACACGACCACGACTACACCAACCGCCAGAATATAGTGCACGGCCTCTACACCCACTTCTTCGGCAACGATGCCCTGACCGTTGGCGCGGACTACATGCACGACTATCTGCTCACCTATCAGTTTGCCGACGGCACGACCCATTCACAGAACTCGATCGACGCATTCGTGCAGTATGACTACAATCCCGTGAAATGGTTCAACGTAGTAGGCTCAGTTCGCGGCGACCACTTCTCAGCTTCAAAGGAGGGCGCCATCACCAGCCGTCTGGCCACGATGTTCAAGTTCGACAAATTCTCCATCCGCGCCTCATACGCCGGCGGCTTCCGCGCTCCCACGCTCAAGGAGATGTATATGAGCTTTGACATGGCCGGAATCCAGATGATCTACGGCAATCCCGACCTGAAGCCTGAAAAAAGCCACAACTTCAATCTGGCATTCGAACACAACGGCATGATACGCCACAGTTTCCTGCGAGGCTCCTACAGTCTGGCCCTCATGGGATACTTCAACAAGTACAACAGCCGTATCACCACCACCGACTATACCGGCCCCGACGGAGAAGAAGGCGCCCGTTACTGCAACGAGAACGGTGTGAAAGTGATGGGAATAGATTTCACCGCACGTTACCGCTCCACGATGGGCATAGGAGCCGTGGTGAGCTACAACTATCTGCATAACTCGGGCCGCACAATCGACTCGCAGTTCACCCAACCACGCACACATTCGGCCACCTGGCGTCTGGACTACGACAAGCAGCTTTGCAGCGCCTACCGGCTCTATGCCGGCATCTCGGGCCGCTACCTCTCGAAGCCGAAATCGAATTATGAGACCGACGGCGCATATTCACTGTGGAAATTCACCCTCCGGCAGACAGTGTGGAGAGGAATCGACGTGAATTTCGTAATCGAAAATCTCTTTGATTACAAGCCGAAAGTTTATTACTGGAATTCGGCTCCTACCACCGGACGCACCTGGAACATAGGCGTTTCATTCGACATTGAGAAACTTTTCAAATAACTCCTGAATGACACTGTGATAACAGATATGACACGACGTAAAATAATAATCATTTCAATTTGCTGTGCCCTCCTGCTGGGCACGGCAATTTTGCTATGGAAAATGTACGCTTCGCCCACAAGGATAGCGTTCGTAAATTACCAGGCAATCACACTCGGCCAGATCTCGAAGGCCAACGACAATTCTTTCATCAAGATAGAGGAACTTCCCACCGACCGCCTCGACAAAGCGTCGGACTACGATATGGTGATGGTGTTCGGAATGGGACTTCGCCTCACCGACGAGCAGCGCCGGGAGCTGGTGAAAGCTGCCGAATCGGGCACACCGGTGATAACTCCCGGAGCCACCAATCCACAGAACTACATAGTGTCGGTGGATTCGCTGGATGCCGAGTATCTCAAGCAATACCTTGCCGGAGGCCAGACAAACTACAGGAACATGCTACGGTTCATCCGCAAGTTCATAGACGGTAAAAAATTGTTTGCCCCGATGCCCGGAGATCCCCAGGTATCGGCCTCGTCGCTCCTCTACTATCCATCGGACAACGACGACCTCAACTTCGGATCAGTGGCAGAATACGAGAAATGGCTCCGCGAAACAGGCCGATGGAAAGAAAACGCCCCGAAAATCATACTGACAGGCCAGATGGGCGTACCAGACAGCCTGACGGCAGCGCTGGAGCGCGCGGGCAACATGGTCTATCCCGTAAACTCCATACAGCTATTCATAGCCAGACACCATGCCGATTCCGTAGGGGCATCAGCCATAGTCAACATGGCCCACGGCCGCATGGGCGACATGGTGAGAGACTACCTTACCGCCAACAACATCATTCTCTTCTCTCCCCTCAACGCCAACCGTGACTACGATGAATGGATGAACGACAAAATGGGCATGAGCGGCGGCTTCATGTCGCAGAGCATCGTCACTCCGGAGATTGACGGCGCCGTGAGACCCTACTCCCTCTTCGCCCACTTCACAGGCGATGACGGACTGCCCTATGTGGAAGCGATTCCCGACCGCCTGACCGACTTCGTGGCGACGGTAAACAACTACCTTGCCCTGCGCACTAAGCCCAATTCAGAGAAACGAGTAGCAATATTCTATTTCAAAGGCCCGGGCCAGAATTCACTGGTGGCTGAAGGCCTGGAAGTGGCTCCCTCGCTTTTCAACCTTCTCACACGCCTGAAGAGCGAGGGCTACAAAGTGGATAGTCTTCCTTCTACGGCACAAGGGCTTGAGGAACTTCTGGCCGAGAACGGCAAGGTGTTCAACGATTATGCCACCGGCGCCAAAGCCGAGTTTGTAAAAAAGAATTCTCCTGAAATAATCACGAAAGAGCAGTACGACCAATGGTGTGCCTCAAGCTTCTCGCCTGAAATGAGAAATGAGATAGACGGGGTGGACGGAGAATTTCCCGGCCACGGCCTGAGCGATGAGGAAGGCAACCTTGCGCTGTCGCGAGTAAGACTCGGAAACGTAGTGCTTATTCCCCAGACCTCGGCAGGCATAGGTGATGACGATTTCAAAATAGTGCACGGCACCGATGCCGCTCCTCCCCACAACTACACAGCCGCATATCTCTGGGCCCGCCACGGCTTCAAAGCCGACGCCCTGATGCACTTCGGCGCGCACGGCTCGCTGGAATTCACTCCGCGCAAGCAGGTGGCGCTCAGCAGCAATGACTGGCCCGACCGCCTCGTGGGCACGATGCCTCACTTCTATGTATGGGCCACCTCCAATGTCGGTGAGGCCATGATTGCCAAGCGCCGTTCATACGCTACCATCATCAACTATCTCACTCCCCCGTTCATGGAAAGCGGCGTCAGAGGCATATACAAGAATCTCACCGACGCCATAGCTTCCTACAACAAGATTGCGGGCAGCGATAATCCCGACCCAAAGGCCGTGGAACGCGCCGCGCTGCTGGTCAAGAAATATACCGTACAGCTTGGCATACACCGTGAGCTGCGTCTTGACAGCATCTCCGGAATGCCTTACGCAGCCGACGAAATAGCCCGCATCGACAACTTTGCCGACGAACTTGCAAACGAAAAAATCAACGGAGCCCTATATGTGATGGGGCAACCGTATTCCCCCGACCATATAAAATCGACTGTCAACGCCATGACGGTTGACCCCATTGCCTACTCACTCAACAAACTTTCAGGAGGCAAAAAGGGTCTGACCGCATGCCGCGCCACAGCGCAAACGCTGGTAAAGGAGATTCTGGCATCGCCCAAGGATATAGATGACAAAGAGATAGCACGTATAGCCGGCATAACACAGGCCGAACTCGACTCAGCCCGCAGTATCATGGAAAAAGTGGAAGGCTCGAAAGATATGCTCAACCGCATGATGATACTCGGCTCCATGGCCCCAGCTCCCAAACAGACGATTTCGAAAATAGCCGACCGTCCCGCGACTTCAGGCCATCGCGGCATGCTGCCGGGAATGTCGCCCGAAAAAGCCCTTGCAATGGCCAAGAAGATGGGCGCCGATCCCGAAGCACTGAAAAAAATGGAGAATGCCCTGAAAAAGAAAAAAGGCATGGGCGGCGCTCCGGGTCAGAAAACGGGAGGCCACGGCATGGGAGCCGAGCCTGAAATCACCAAGGAGCAGCTGGAATTCGCCACAGCCGTAACCGAAGTGGAACGTGCGCTCAGAAATGTGGGCCGGTATCGCGACGCGCTCCTGCAAAGCCCGGGCGGAGAAATCGACGCCATTGTAAGCGCTTTGGCCGGAGGATTCGTAGCTCCCACCTCGGGAGGGGATCCGGTGCTCAACCCCGAGATACTCCCCACGGGCCGCAACATGTTTGCAGTGAATGCCGAGGAAACGCCCTCGATGGTGGCTTGGGAAAAAGGCAAAGACCTTGCCGACAAAACCATAGCCATGTATCGCAAAGCCCACAATGACTCCATACCTCGCAAGGTAAGCTACACACTGTGGAGCAGCGAGTTCATTGAGACCGAAGGCGCCACAATAGCCCAGATTCTCTATATGCTGGGAGTGGAGCCGGTGCGCGACCCGTTCGGACGCGTGACGGATCTTCGTCTCATTCCATCGGCTGAGCTCGGACGCCCGAGAATAGACGTTGTGGTACAGACCTCAGGACAGCTCCGCGACCTGGCCGCCTCACGCCTCTTTCTCATAGGCCGCGCCGTGAAGATGGCAGCCGAAGCCAAGGACTCCGAATTCCCCAACCTCGTTGCCGAGGGCGTGGTTGAATCTGAAAAAGTCCTCGTGGAAAAAGGCGTGTCGCCCAAAGAGGCCCGAGAGCTTTCCACCGCCCGCGTGTTCGGTGGCGTGAACGGCAATTACGGAACCGGAATACAGGGAATGGTAGAGGCCGGCGACCGCTGGGAAAAAGACAGCGAAATCGCCGAGACCTATCTCCACAATATGGGAGCGAACTACGGCAGTGAGGAAGACTGGGAATCAGTGCGCGAACACGCGCTGGAAGCCGCGCTTACAAGCACCGACGTAGTGGTGCAGCCCCGACAGAGCAACACCTGGGGAGCGCTGAGCCTCGACCACGTGTATGAATTCATGGGCGGCATGAACCTTGCCGTAAGAAACGTGACCGGAAAGGATCCAGATGCCTATCTGAGCGATTACCGCAACCGCAACAATGCCAAAATGCAGGAAGTGAAAGAGGCCATAGGCATAGAGAGCCGCACCACAATACTGAACCCCCACTATGTGGCCGAGAAGATGAAAGGCGGAGCCGGCGATGCATCATCAATAGCCGACGTGATCCGCAACACCTACGGATGGAACGTGATGAAGCCCGACGTGATTGACAATGAGCTGTGGGACGGCATATACGAGACCTACGTGACCGACCGCAACAACCTCGGAACGAAAAAATATTTCTCCGACGTGAATCCCGCCGCCCTTCAGGAAATAACCGCCGTGATGCTCGAAACCGCGAGAAAAGGCATGTGGAAGGCCACTCCGGGGCAGATAAAGACGCTGTCGGAACTGCATACCGAAATGGTTGACAAATATGGGGCGGCCTGCTCGCGATTTGTATGTGACAATGCCAAACTGCGCGACTTCATCTCGCAAAACGTAGACAAGAAAACCGCAAGCCAGTATAACGACAAAGTGGCACAGGTGCGCAATGAGAAAATCAACGACAACTCAGGCACGGTGATGAAGCGCGACCAACTCAACCAGACCGATACGGTGACCACCCATATCGACGGACTGATTGTGGCTGTGATCGTATTTATCGTACTTGCGATTTTTGTTATACTTTTGCGGAGAAAAAGGAAAAAGGACAGCGAAAGACAATGAAAATAGTCGTAATGATAATAATGATGCTTGTGGCGATGAGTTTCGTTCTGAAACTCACCTGCCACAAGCTTTCAGGACGCATAATACTCTGCGCGCTTGCCGCGCTGTTCACCGGCATGGCATGGCCCTACGCCGCCATACAGTCGAAGACCCAGATCGCATCGTGGCTCATGCAGCCGCAACTCATGCTCGACACATCCGTGGTGCTGACCATAGACGTTTTCCTGCAGATAGCATTCTGTGTGCTCGCCATCCGCAGCTGGACCGGCAACCGCATGACCACGATAGAAAAATGGGGCTACCGGCTGCTGCTCTGGATTCCCGGCCTACTGATATTCCCTGTGCTGTTCTCAGTGCTTGTGGAAGTGGTGTTCGCCTTTCCGGGAGCTGATTTCGCCATGCTCGGATGGTGTACGGCCGCCGCAGTGTTCGCAATCTTCATAGTCGCCGCATGGCTTGCCAAAGAGGCGCTTCCGGAAACCGACCTGCGAATAGAACTGATTTTCTTGGTCAACATCATAATAGGCGCCCTTGGAATAATAGCTACCGTCAACGGCCGCACGGCGGCCGCCGGAACCAACACGGTTGAATGGTGGCCGCTCACCGCCTTCATGGGACTGGTGGCAGCGGGCCTGGTAGCCGGATTCATCATCAACAAATATCAGACAAACAAAAAAATTTCAAGAATA
The DNA here is from genome assembly GCA_001689535.1 of Bacteroidales bacterium M5. GTDB lineage: Bacteria > Bacteroidota > Bacteroidia > Bacteroidales > Muribaculaceae > Paramuribaculum. The sequence continues at coordinate 23,059 of LUJP01000112.1, read as the reverse complement.
TGAATGTAATTTCCAATATCCTCTACTGGATTTCCACCGGACTTCTCGTGCCGGTGATTGTACTCCTGATTTTCTTTTTCATCCGCGCTCTAATACTGATAGGAGTATTTTTCGGTGAATATATCCGCGTAAGAAAAACTTCGGGTAAAATCTACGACAATATCAATTCCGTGAACGCTTCCAATATCGACCAGTTCCGCGAGTCATTACCCGAAAACCCCGCGAGCATCACCGAAGCCTACCTCAAAAAGATAATAGATAATGCCGGAAACGAGGCCAAGACAGACCTTCTGCTGAGCGAATTCGAAATAGAGGCCGACAAAAAAATATCCACATCCAAAGTCCTCACGAAGATGGGCCCGATACTGGGCCTGATGGGAACGCTCATACCTATGGGACCGGCACTGGTGGGACTGGCTTCGGGCGACATCGCCTCCATGGCCTACAACATGCAGGTGGCATTTGCCACTACGGTAGTGGGTCTGGTGGTAAGCGCCATCGGTTTCACCACCCAGCAGGCAAAAGAACGGTGGGCGGCCAAAGACCTCACCGTACTCGAATACATAGCCAACATTGTCAACGATAAAAAAGAATGCGCAAAATGAGACGTCACCGCCGCTCACTGCTGAACCGCCGCGAGGACTCCGACCCCATGAGCGTGGTCAGCAACCTGTTTGATGTGGCAATGGTGTTTGCCGTTGCCCTGATGGTGGCTCTGGTAAGCCGCTACAACATGACCGAGATGTTCTCGCAGGAAGACTTCACAATGGTGAAGAACCCCGGAAAAGAGAACATGGAAATCATAACCAAGGAAGGCGAGAAAATCAACCGCTATACGCCGTCGGAAGACAACAGCGCGGCCGGCAACAAGGGTAAACGCGTAGGAGTGGCCTACGAACTTGAAAACGGCGATATAATCTATGTGCCCGAATAAGGAAGGAATTTCCGGCTATTATTGTAACTTTGCAGAAATTTCTACTTTAATTACGAAAAATGGCTAAAATAGGATCTGTTATGACCGGCGCGGGCCGGAAGGCTCTGCTTCTTGGCAGTGGCGAACTTGGTAAAGAAGTGGCAATAGAGCTTCAGCGTTATAATGTGGAGGTAGTGGCATGCGACCGTTATGCCAACGCACCCGCCATGCAGGTGGCCCACCGCAACTATGTGCTGAACATGCTCGACGGCGAGGCACTGCGCGAAGTGATAGAACGCGAGAAACCCGACCATATCATTCCCGAGGTTGAGGCGATAGCCACCCCTACCCTCGTGGAACTTGAGAAAGAGGGCTACCACGTGACCCCCACCGCCACAGCGGCATGGCTCACCATGAACCGCGAAGGCATACGCCGCCTTGCAGCCGAGAAGCTTGGCGTGAAGACTTCGCCCTACCGCTTCGCCTCGACCTACGATGAATTCAAGGAGGCTGTGGAAGAAATCGGCATTCCCTGCGTGGTGAAACCCATCATGAGTTCGTCGGGTCACGGACAGAGCACTATAAAATCGGCCGACGCAGTAGACACCGCATGGCACACCGCCCAGGAAGGCGGCCGCGCCGGTGCCGGAAGAGTAATTGTGGAAGGATTCGTGGATTTCGACTACGAGATAACCCTGCTCACGGTAAGAAGCGTGAGCGGCACCACATACTGCGAGCCCATAGGCCATGTGCAGATAGACGGTGACTACCGCTACAGCTGGCAGCCTCAGCCGATGAGCGAGAAAGCGCTTGAAAACGCAAAAGAAATTGCGAAAAAGGTGACTGACGCCCTCGGCGGTTACGGCATATTCGGCGTGGAGTTGTTTGTGAAAGACGATGAAGTGATATTCAGCGAGGTATCTCCCCGCCCCCACGACACCGGAATGGTGACAATGATTTCGCAGGATCTGAGCGAGTTCGGACTGCACGCCCGCGCCCTTCTGGGTCTACCGGTGCCTGAAATACGCTTCTACGGCCCCTCGGCATCACGCGCCATTGTGGTGGAAGGCGACACCGACACCATAGAGATGGACTGCCTCGAGGAGGTACTTTCCGAACCGGGCACCCAGATGCGCATATTCGGCAAACCCGAAATAAAGGGACACCGCCGTATGGGTGTGATACTCGCAACGGCCGATACCGTTGACGAAGCCCGCGCCAAAGCCGAACGCGCATACGAAAAACTGCGCGTTAACGTGCTTCCGCGCTCTAAATAATCAGAGAAATATAAAAGCTTCAGGCGAAAAGAGCCTTGAACGCTTCCTCGACCTTGCCGACCTCTTGAATTTCAATATTGAATTTCGAGAGGTCGACTCCTTTTAATCCACGGCGGGGAACAAGGATGCGCTTCATGCCGAGTTTCTCGGCCTCGATGACACGCTGTTCGAGACGCACCACCGGACGGATTTCGCCTGACAGACCCACTTCGCCCGTCATGCACACATCCTGCGGGACAGGCATATCCACGTTGGAGGAAAGGATGGCACAGATCACGGGGAGATCCAGAGCCGTGTCGTTGACCTTGAGACCGCCGGCTATATTGAGGAACACATCTTTCTGACCGAGCTTGAAGCCGACGCGCTTTTCGAGCACAGCGAGAAGCATATTCATGCGCTTAGCGTCGAATCCGGTGACTGATCGCTGCGGAGTGCCGTAGGCCGCAGAGCTGACAAGAGCCTGCACCTCGATGAGGAACGGCCGGATGCCTTCGAGCGTGATTCCAACAGTAATACCGCTCAGCACCTCCTCACCCTCACGGCGACTGAACAGCAGCTCGGAGGGATTGGTGACCTCGCGCAGGCCTTTCTGGCACATCTCGTAGATACCAAGCTCCGAGGTGGAGCCGAAGCGGTTCTTGATCGAACGGAGTATGCGGTACATATAATGACGGTCGCCCTCGAACTGCAGCACGGCATCAACTATATGCTCAAGCACCTTCGGGCCTGCTATGCTTCCCTCCTTGTTTATATGGCCAATCAGGATGACCGGCACGTTGCTTTCCTTGGCATATCTCAGCAGCCGTGCGGAACATTCGCGTACCTGGCTCACGCTTCCGGCCGCCGACTCGATTTCATCGCTGGCTATGGTCTGGATGGAATCTACTATCACCAGGCCGGGCTGGGTCTCCTCAATGTCCTCAAGGATATTTTCAAGCGATGTCTCGCAGGCTATGAGCACATTATCGCTGAGACGCCCTATACGGTCGGCGCGCATCTTGAGCTGGGAAGGGCTTTCCTCGCCGGAAATATAGAGAACGCGGCGCGAGCGGATGGAGAGAATGTTCTGGAGCACGAGGGTGGATTTGCCGATGCCGGGCTCTCCACCCACAAGCACGAGCGAACCGGGCACGAGACCACCTCCGAGCACGCGGTTGAGCTCGCGCGACGGGAGAAGAATGCGTTCCTCGCCCACAGAGGAAATCTCCGTGACCTTACGCGGACGGCTTTTTGTGGCCCGGGAAAGGGTTGAGGATTTCGACTTTCCGGAGGTGACACGCTCCTCAACCATCGTGTTCCATGCGCCGCAGGCGGGACATTTTCCTTCCCATTTGGGAGACTCGGCGCCGCACTCGGTGCAGAACCATGCGCTTTTAATCTTAGCCATAAAGTTTATTTCAACAGATTTTCACGGAAGCGGGATACTATCACGGCAGTGGCCACAGCCACGTTGAGCGATTCGGAGGTCGCCTCCCCCACGGGATATGACGGAATGGTTATGCGCCGCGTAACGGCCTCGGCCACCGCGGGCGAAATCCCCTGCCCTTCGTTGCCCATCACAATAACGGCCTGAGACGGGAGCGTGGCGGAGTAAATGTTTTCACCGTCCATAAACGCGCCATAGACCGGAACGCCCGACACGGACGCCAACTCGGCGGCGAGATCGCAGTAATGAAGCCGGACGCGGGAAATCGCCCCCATGGTCGACATCACGGCCTTGGGAGAATAAATGTCGGCCGTGGAGCGGGAGCAAATAATGCGCCGGATACCGAACCAGTCGGCCGTACGCACTATAGTGCCGAGATTACCGGGGTCCTGGATGGAATCGAGAGCGAGAGTGAGATTGTCCGCAAGCATATCGGACGAATAATCATCCTCCGGGATGCGATAGACGGCGATCACCTTCGGCGGACATGAAAGAGAACTGATTCGCTCCATCTCGCGGTTGGGGACCTTGACGATAAGCGAAGAGTCGACATCCGGAGTATTGGCTGCGAGCCACTCATCGGTGGCAAGAAGCATCTTCAGGGAAAAATACGGGAGGGTGTCGCCGACGCATTTCGTGCCTTCGGCCTTGAATAGCCCCTCGGCGCGGCGAGTCTTTGTCTCGGAAAGCGAACTTACCAGACGGCGTATGGAATTGGAGAATTCTATCATCGGAAAAAATAGTCGTATAGCGGGAAAAGTGTAATTGCCGCCGACAACAAAATTAAGAAATTATTTCCGGATAACAACCATGGCGGCCCGGCCGTAGAGTATGGAGACCATGCGCGCGAGGTTGGTGGCGGCATCGCGGCGTGCGCGCGCCACGGTACCGTCGGCATAAAGCGTGCTCATAATCCGGCGGTCGTGACGGCGCTTGAACAGATTTTCCTCGCTGTTGCTCAGGCGCGAGCTTCCTAAGACAGATGAATTCCATACATCGACAATCTCATAGGAATCCGGTTCGGTCGATTCCCGCACCACGACATATTCGCGCGGGAGGACAATCCGCACAGTGTCGCCGGAGGCATCGAGCTGAAGGGAATCTACGTCGAAGGTAATCTGCCCCTGGATTTTACGGCGGGCAAAAATGTGTTTGGTGCCGATACTGTCGCGCATAGGCAGCTCGCGATAGAACTCGATGGAGCATAGACGAGCCATACGGCGCACCTCGGCGATACGAGCGGGGGCGATTTCCGCATCTGAGGCGGCAACGTTGATATTACGCCGGGCACAGGTTATGGCGATATAGGCCAGGATGCCGGCGAGAACGAGACCTACGGCGGGAATGAGGTATGTCTTAAAGTCCGGTTTCATTTTCGTAAACAGGTCGTGATGAAGAATCTTTGATTGAGATTATAGGGCGATAGCCGGAGGCAGAGATAAGCGTAGCGAAATATTCGAGAGCCTTTCCACGGGCCGACTCGCGCGAGGCCCGGGCTATGGTACCGGACTCGATTTCGTGGAGGAGTTCGGAATTCATGCGTTCTTTAAGGCGTGCGCGTTCCTGGGGACCGATATCGGAACGGAATCCGGTCACACGGTAATGTTCCTCGCGAAGAGTGCCGTCGCGCCCGGCCACCTCGGTCTGGACAGGGGGAAGATAAAGAGTGACGGTGCGGTCACGGTCATTGACCACCACATCGGCGGGAGTGAGTGAAGAGAGATCGATATAGGACTGGATATAGGTGTCGTAGGAATACACGGCCACACGCTGCCCTACCTTCAGAGAATTGATAAGGGCTGCGGCACGGTCGCCTATGGTCTCCGCATCGGTATAATCGGGGTCGCGGACGGTGGCCATTTTCGTGACACGTGTTTCAGAGAGAATGAGTTTGTCGACGGCGCGGATCTCACTATAAAAATCGGGGGCATCATGGGTTCTGCGGGCACAGGAACCCAGAATAAGAGTAAGGAAAAGTGTGAAAAGTAATCGTATCATGATATATTAACGGCACTATATCATAAAAACCATATTCGGTACACAAATGTTAAGAAAATATAGCGTAAAAAGTCTATTCAGAAACAATGAATGCTCATCGAAAAACCAATCCGACACATAGCCACGAATCGTTCAAGAGTCGTTTCCGACAGTGGATAACATCGGAACATGTCTCGATAAGCATACTCGCGTTCGTAATCGGTGTGCTTGCCGGAACCGCTGCCTTTGCGCTCAAACGCATGGTGGCGTTTGTGTCGCATACGCTTACCCATTACATACATCCGGGAGAATTCAACGTTCTGTTTCTGATACTTCCCCTGGCTGGCATATTGCTGACGGGTATATATACCCGCTATATACTGAAGCGCGACATAGAGCACGGAGTGGACAAAATGCTGAAAGCCATTTCGGAAAGGCACTATAATCTGCCGGGCTCAACCGTCTTTTCACCGCTTATAGCCTCCACCCTCACCCTGGGATTCGGTGGATCGGCCGGTTCGGAAGGCCCTATAGCCTACGCCGGGGCGGCAATAGGAAGCAATGTGGCAAGGTTATGCCGAATGTCGCCGCACCACACCATGATACTTCTGGGATGCGGCGCGGCCGCGGGAATAGCCGGAATATTCAAGGCGCCGGTGGGAGGGGCGATGTTCGCTCTGGAGGTACTGGCCCTTGACTTCACCACGGCCTCGGTACTCGCCGTGATGGTGGCTGTAATTGCGGCCGGTCTCACCACCTTCGCCCTGACGGGCTATACGATAGACCTGGCATTTCCCTCGATGGCAACTTTCGAACCGCATCTTCTTCTGAGCGTGGTGATTCTGGGGATATTGTGCGGTGTGTATTCGATATGGTACACCTATGCGGCCGACAAATTGGAGCGTCTCTTCGGGAAAATAAAAAATCCATGGATTAAAAATATATTGAGCGGAGGAATACTCTCGGTGCTCGTGTTTGTGTTTCCGGCGCTCTATGGCGAAGGATATTCGATGATGGGCGAGGTGCTGGCAGGCAACTACTGCGTACTTACCGACTACGGGCCGTTTGCCCACTGCGGCAAAGAGATGCTTCCCGTGCTTCTGCTCGGTATAGTGGCCGTAAAATCTTTCGCAGCGACAGCCTCAAACAGCGGCGGCGGTGTGGCCGGTGATTTCGCGCCCACACTTATGGCCGGATGCATTCTGGGGCTGATGTATGCCCTCGGAGCCCAATACTGGCTGGGAATAGACCTCGAAACGGGCAATCTGGCTTATTACGGCATGGCCGGAGCAATGGCAGGAATAATCCAGGCGCCTATTATGGCCATATTCATAGTATTGGAGATGAGTGGCGGATACACTTTACTGCTTCCTATATCCGTTGTGGCAACAATATCGTTTCTGACGGTTAAAGCCTGCAACAGACTATCGATTTACGACAGCCGCCGGCACCGCAAAGAACAAGAAGAGGGGCAGCCTCAGGCGAAGCATGATTAAGTTCATGGGGCTAATGGTCTAATAAGATTTATAAGGTCTTATATATATCGGAAAGCATAGTGAAATGGCGGGAATTAGGTGGTTTGCGGGATTTTCAGTAACTTTGTATATTGGACTTTAAGTTTGGATAATGGACTTTAAGATAGCATCGCAATATAAACCCACCGGAGACCAGCCGCAGGCCATAGCACAGCTTGTGGAGGGAATAAATGACGGCACACCGGCGCAGACGCTTCTGGGTGTGACCGGATCCGGAAAAACCTTTACCATGGCCAATGTGATAGAGCGTGTGAAGAAACCCACGCTTATCCTCAGCCATAACAAGACACTGGCGGCACAGCTCTACGGAGAGTTCAAGAATTTCTTTCCGGAGAACTCCGTGCAATATTTCGTGTCGTACTATGATTACTACCAGCCCGAGGCCTATATACCGTCGGTAGACAAATATATAGAAAAAGACCTGATGATCAACGACGAGATTGACAAGCTGAGGCTTGCAACGACGTCGGCGCTTCTATCGGGCCGCAAGGACGTGATAGTGGTGAGTTCGGTATCGTGCCTCTACGGCATGGGCAACCCCGAGGACTTCAACAGCAACGTTATAGACCTACGCGTGGGCCAGAGAGTGGCCCGCAACGTATTTCTACGCAACCTGGTGGAAGCACTCTACTCGCGCAACGAGGTAAACTTTACCCGCGGAACGTTCAGAGTGAAAGGCGACACGGTTGACATCTATCTCGCTTATGAAGAAATCGTAGTGAGAGTGGTGTTCTGGGGCGACGAGATAGAATCCATAGCCACATTCTATCCGACCGACTATGTGACGCTCGGCGAACACGATGCGTTCAAGATATTCCCCGCCAACATATTCGTGACGTCAAGAGAAAGAATGGCCTCGGGCCTCGCGCAGATAGAGCTTGACCTCGGCGACCAGGTGAACTTCTTTTTCAATGAGGCCCGCGAGCTGGAGGCCCACAGGCTGAAGGAGCGCGTGACCTACGACATAGAGATGATGCGCGAGGTGGGACACTGCCCCGGCATTGAAAATTACAGCCGCTATTTCGACGGACGCCAGGCCGGAATGAGGCCGTTCTGTCTGCTTGACTATTTCCCCAAAGACTTCCTGACGATAATAGACGAGAGCCATGTGACGCTCCCGCAGGTCAGAGCCATGTATGGTGGTGACCTCTCGCGAAAAATGAATCTGGTGGAATACGGATTCCGACTTCCCGCAGCGCTGGACAACAGGCCGCTGAAATTCGAGGAATTCGAGCGTCTCACACCACAGGTAATCTACGTGAGCGCCACTCCGGCCGACTATGAGCTGCAGAAGAGCGAAGGCGTGGTTGTGGAACAGATAATCCGCCCCACCGGTCTTCTCGACCCTGTGATAGAAGTGCAGCCCTCCACCAACCAGATCGACGACCTGATGGAGCGCATACAGCAGCGAATAGAGGCCGGAGAACGCACCCTTGTCACCACCCTGACCAAGCGTATGGCCGAGGAATTGAACGAATACTTCGGGAAACTCGGCATAAAGGCAGCCTATATCCACTCCGACGTGGACACACTGGACCGCATACGCATACTGGACGACCTGCGTGCGGGCGTGTACGACGTGCTGATAGGCGTGAATCTGCTCCGCGAGGGCCTTGACCTTCCGGAAGTGTCGCTGGTAGCGATTCTGGATGCCGACAAGGAGGGATTCCTGCGCTCCCACCGCTCGCTCACTCAGACCGTGGGACGCGCGGCGCGAAACCTCAACGGCACCGTGGTGATGTATGCCGACAAAATCACCGATTCCATGCAGCAGACCATCGACGAGACGGCTCGCCGCCGCTCGCTCCAGCTCGCCTACAACGAGGAACACGGCATAACGCCCCAGGCCATCGTCAAGGCCCGAAACCGGATTGTGGGCATAGACACCGAGGAATCAGAAACCGACTCAAATGGCGCCGCACGCAGCTCGCGTTCCGGCAAACCGGCAGCCAAATCCACACCCAGGCAGTCGCGCCAGTCGCCGGTGCTTTACGAACAGGAATACGTGCCGACAGTCAATCTGGCGGCCGACCCCGTCATCCCGTATATGAACGCCGAAGAACTTCAGCGCACCATAACACGGCGCCGCCAGGAGATGGTTGACGCAGCCAAACGGATGGACTTCATGGAAGCCGCACGACTGCGCGACGAGGTGGTGAAACTCGAAGAACTTCTACAGGATAAGCAGGAAAAGAAATGAAGCAGGATGTCTCAAAAAACGCTCAGGCCATCAACCCCCGGTATGACCTGAAACTATATCTCCCCACATCGGTGAAGGAGATGAAACTGCTGGGCTGGGACCATGTGGATGTGGTGATATTCAGCGGCGACGCCTATGTGGACCATCCTTCGTTCGGCGCGGCCGTGATAGGACGTACGCTCCAGGCTGCAGGCTATAATGTGGCGATAGTGCCACAGCCCAACTGGACCGATGACCTCCGCGATTTCAAGAAATTCGGCGCTCCGAGGCTGTTTTTCGGGATTTCCCCGGGAGCGATGGACTCCATGGTGAACCATTACACGGCAGCACGCAGACGACGCTCAGACGACGCCTACACCCCAGGCGGACGTCACGGAGCGCGTCCCGACTACCCCTCGATAGTCTACACGGAAATATTACGAAAACTGTATCCCGACACCCCCATCTTACTCGGTGGCATAGAAGGCTCGCTGAGGCGACTTTCACATTATGACTACTGGGAAGACCGTCTGCGCCCCTCGATTCTTCACGACGCGCCGGCCGATCTGCTTGTGTACGGAATGGGGGAAAAACCGGTGCTCGAAATAGCGCGCCGTCTCGCCGCGGGAGAGAGCATCCGCGAAATGGCTTCCATACCGCAGACCGTATTGCTCACCGACGCATCGGCGGTACCCGAAGCATCGGACGACGACAATATCGTGCTACATTCATTCGAAGAATGTCTGGCGCAGAAGAGGAAACAGGCCGAAAACTTCAAGCATATAGAGCAGGAAAGCAACCGGATGGAGCCAAGAGCGGTGCTCTGGCAGAAAAATGGCGCAAAGGCCGTGAAGGTGAATCCGATGCTTCCGCCAATGACCACCGGAGAGATTGACGCTTCGTTCGATCTGCCCTATACCCGCTACCCTCACCCGCGCTACAAAGGAAAGACAATCCCTGCCTATGAGATGATACGCCACTCGGTCAACATGCACCGCGGCTGTTTCGGAGGGTGCGCATTCTGCACCATTTCGGCACATCAGGGCAAACATATTGCTTCAAGGTCGAAGGCTTCAATCGTAAACGAAGCGCGAAAAGTGACGATGATGGACGACTTCAAGGGCTATATCTCCGACCTCGGAGGCCCCTCGGCCAACATGTATTCACTTGGTGGACGCGACAGTAAAATCTGCGCAAAATGCCTCAGGCCTTCGTGTCTGCACCCTACTCCCTGCCCCAACCTCGACACCGACCATTCGCGGCTGCTGGACGTTTATCACGCCGTGGACGCACTGCCCGGAGTGAAGAAATCGTTCATAGGCAGCGGCGTGAGATACGACCTGTCGATGCATCCTACGGGCTCGGCGCATATCGACGCAGTGAACCGCCGGTTCAACGAGGAACTCATAACCCATCATGTGTCCGGACGCCTGAAAGTGGCACCTGAGCATACCTCGGATGCCGTACTGAAAATCATGCGCAAGCCGCCGTTCTCGCTTTTCCACGAGTTCAAAAAAATATTCGACCGCACCAACCGCACGCACGGGCTGAAACAGCAGCTTATCCCCTACTTCATCTCCTCGCATCCCGGCTGCCATGAAACCGATATGGCGGAACTGGCAGTGGAAACAAAAGAGATGAATTTCCATCTGGAGCAGGTGCAGGACTTTACCCCTACGCCAATGACCGTGGCCACGGAAATCTATTATACCGGAATCCATCCCTATACGGGCGAGAAGGTCTATACGGCACGGACACGTGACGAGAAACTGGCCCAACGCCAATATTTCTTCTGGTATGACAAGACTTATCGGCCGGGAATCATCCGGTCGCTGAACCGCCTGCATCGCCCCGACCTCATAGCAAAACTGTATCCGCCCTACAAAAACTCAACGCGCAAATAAAAAACGAACCAATCATAAACCAATCATGAAACTAAAAACGGTATTAGCCACCGCGACACTCCTTGCCACAGGAAGTGCCGTCGCCGAAAAGCCCGCTCTGAGCTGGGAGCAGCTGCGCGAGCATTACCAGTGCCCCGAATGGTTTGCCGACGCACGCCTGGGCATCTGGTGCCACTGGGGAGCGCAGACCGCACCCGCACAAGGCGGAGGTTGGTATGCCCGACATATGTTCATGCCCGATGTGAAAAACGAGGACTGGGGAAGAGACGAGAGGATAGAATACCGTCAGAAGAAAGACGCTCTGACATTTAAAGTCCCCACGAAACGCCCCACACGCTTCATCACGGTTTTCAAGGCCGAGATGAAATGAGTATATTTGCAGGAAATCACGAATATAAGCAAATCAATCATTAAATAACATGTCACACAAAATCCAATCAATTTTAATGCTGACAACGGCTTTACTGGCCACAGCCTGCAGTTCGGGCAACGGAGGCGACAACGCCGCCATAATCGACAAGCCCGATTTCAAGCCCACTGACCGGCAGTACACCATCGACGCCCTTGAGGCAATGGGAAGCGTAAGCGCACCGACGGGAAACGCCGACGGCAAAGTGCTCTTCGGCATAGCTTACGAGAGTTTAGAGCAGAACCGTAAAAACACCGACCTCTATGTGATGGATGCCGACGGCTCCAATCAGAGCCGACTTACCCGCACGCCCGACAGCGAGAACGGTGCCGTGTGGATAGACGGAGGCAAAAAGATAGCCTTCACCTCGCCTGTAGACGGCAAAGCCCAGCTCTGGGTGATGAACGCCGACGGTTCAGACAGAAAGGCCGTGAGCGATGTGGAAGGCGGCATAGAAGGTTTCCTATTCAGCCCTGACGGAACGAAGGTGGTGATGATAGGCAAAGTAAAATATTCGCGCACAGCGCAGGATGTCTATCCCGACCTTCCCAAGGCCACCGGCCGTCTGATAGACGACCTGATGTACAAGCACTGGGACGAATGGGTGACTGAAATCCCCCATCCCTTCATAGGCAGCTTCGACGGCAACAAGGTGACGGATGTGAAAGACATCATGGCCGACGAACCCTACGAAGCTCCCATGCGTCCGTTCGGAGGCATCGAATCGCTGGCGTGGACACCCGATAGCAAACAGCTTGTGTATGTATCGCGCAAAAAGACCGGCATGGAGTATGCCATTTCGACCAATTCCGATCTCTATCTCTACAATCTGGAATCGGGTGCCACAAAGAACCTCACGGAAGGAATGATGGGATATGACACCAATCCCGTATTCTCACCCGACGGCAATACCCTCGCCTGGCTCTCGATGGAGCACGACGGATATGAAAGCGACAAAAACCGCATCTTCACCCTCGACATGGCTTCGGGTCAGAAAACCGACCTGACCGCCGACTGGGATTACAGCGTGGACGAAATAGCATGGGCAGCCGACGGCAAATCGCTCTACTTCATCGCTCCGAAGGATGGCGTGAAACCGGTGTTCAACATCACGCTTGACCGCACTGTAAGCGTGGTAGGCGACGGTCAGTGCGACTACCAGAGCCTCTGCCCTCTTGCCGACGGCACTGTGCTTTCAATGCGTCACTCCATGATAGCTCCCAACGAAATCGTGAGCGTGAACAAGGGGGAAGTAAAACAGATCACATCTGTGAACACCGAACTCCTTGCTGAACTCGACATGCCTAAGGTTGAGAAAAAACTCATTCCTACAACCGACGGCAAAGAGATGACAACCTGGGTGCTTTATCCCCCGAAATTCGATCCCTCGAAGAAATATCCCGCCATACTGTATTGCCAGGGCGGTCCGCAGTCGGCCGTAAGCCAGTTCTGGAGCACCCGCTGGAACCTCGCCCTCATGGCTGCCAACGGTTACATTGTCATAGCTCCCAACCGCCGCGGTCTGCCGGGATTCGGCACCGAATGGAACGCACAGATTTCAGGCGACTACGGAGGCCAGAACATGCGCGACTACTTCAGCGCCGTGGATGAGATGAAGAAGGAGCCGTATGTGGACGCAGCCCGCATAGGAGCCGTAGGCGCAAGCTACGGTGGCTTCTCAGTTTACTGGCTGGCCGGCCATCACGAAGGCCGCTTCGCCGCATTCATCGCCCACGCCGGCATCTTCAACCTCGAGACGCAGTATCTGGAGACCGAAGAGATGTGGTTTGCCAACTGGGACCTCGGAGGCCCGTTCTGGAACAAGGACAACGCTGTGGCACAGCGCACATTCGCTACCTCGCCTCACCGCTTCGTTGACAAATGGGACACCCCCATCCTCATCTCGCACGGTGAATATGACTTCCGTATTCTCGCCTCGCAGGGTATGATGGCATTCAACGCCGCCCGCCTCCGCGGAGTTCCGGCCGAGATGCTGATATTCCCCGACGAGAACCACTGGATTCTCAAACCGCAGAATGCCGTGATGTGGCAGCGAGTATTCTTCCGTTGGCTTGACCGCTGGCTTAAACCGCAGCCCGAAAACAACGAGGCTAAAGCCGACAGCACTGCCGTGAAATAACCGAATTACAAACTAACGAACCGGATGATTGTTAAATATATACAGTCATCCGGTTTTTAATTCCTGATTATGTCGAAGACCCAGCTTAAGAAAGAACTTACTAAAATGAATGCCGAGCAGATAGCCGAGCTTGTTCTCGACCTCTATTCGGCACGTCCGGAAGCCAAGGAATATCTGGAATTCTATATCTCGCCGAATATTGACAAGAAACTCGAGAAGGCAAAAGCGGCCATTGACAAGGAACTGCTGCGCAACTCCCGGCGCGGGTATCCCCGTCCCAGAATGACGAAAATAAGACGGTATATACGCGACATCGAATCGCTAAATCCCGGTGCCGAACATGTGATAGAAATATCTATGTATGCCCTGCGCCGCGCTGCCGAAACCGGATCGGACAACTGGCTGAAGGACGCTACGCAGCGTGGAGCCGCCAAACTACTGGCCGACACGGTGAAACTCGGCGACAAAGCGGGACTCCTCGACATGGTGCTGACGCCGTCGCGTGAATATATCGCAGCCATGAGAACAGATGCCCACTACTCACGTCAGTTCAAGACCCTGCTGTCTGAAACACTCGATGAGGCTATAGAGGGGATAATACAGTAACTGAAAGACACAAAAAAAGCCATAAGGCACATAGGAATGGGACATTTGTCACATCAAATGTCGATTATTCGTTGTAGCTTTGCGTTTGGTGACAATTATATTCCGTTCCAAATTCCGATACCTTATGAAAAAGTGGCTGAAGACAGTAGGGATTATAATAATTTCAGCCTTGATTATTGCTCACATCTGGGCTTTTATTGATTATTTGAAGTTTTCAACAGCGGCTGAATTTTGGTGCGCTGAGATTACGCAAGCTGCATTTTTTGATAATATCTTTAATTTCCGACAGCATTTTTGGTGCTACAATCTACTATCAGTATTTGATATTATTTTTATTATCTGGCTATTCGTGGCTCTTTGCCAGAAAGGAGGCAAGCGATGAAACTGACCGATAGGCGATTTTGGATATTTGAGACATTATCTCTGGTATGTGGTGAGCTGACTTTTTGCATTGCTGCGGGGATTTGGTTTACGTTGTCTCAAGTCAATTGGTTTTCAGAATGGATATTCCAGCTTCCCATTTTGCTTTGCTGGGCTTCAGGAGCGCTCCTTTCATGGCTCACAGCCAAAAACACAAATAATATTACATTCAGGACATATATATGGACTATTTGCGTGTATATGGCTGTAACAGTTTACAATGTAGGCAACGGAGACGCATCGATAAGCGGTTGGTATGTGATGTTCTGTTTGGGATTTGCCATTGTTTCTTTACCCGCATTTGTCCTGATGACAATTATTAACGCCAAAATAAGCCAGATGACCAGCAGTAAAAAGGCGCTTGGATTGGTTCTGCTGACAGCATTGCCTCTTGTGGCATTAAATCTTATCGGAAACACACATATTGGGAAAGAAGATATGATAAAGGGTGTGGCAAATGAAGTTATAGGAATGGTCGATAATTTCAAAGATAAGAATGGACGACTACCTATCGGACTTCATGAGATAGGAACTCCTTTCAAGGAAATTAATGAGACCTACGAATACAAGGATTATATTTTCTATTACGAGCCGAGAAATGACGGCTATTATTGGCTGACCATCACTTTCGGTCCGGATGAAAATTATTGTTACGAGTCTAAAAATAAGTCCTGGATATGGGATTGTGATTCTGAGCGGGTGGAAATGTACAAAAAATATGACCTGGGAATTGATCCTTATGAGGAAACTGAGTAATAAACGATTTTGTGGTGGTAATTACGGGGGGAATATCCCAAGCTTACGCTAACGGCGAGGCGCGCACGCTCCGCAGCTTGCCTCGCATATTGGGGATAACTTTTTGATTCGGAGGCTGTCGCCACCGGTTGTACAGAAATCGCGCATCCTGCTCTTTAGGTGGCTGATGGGATTCGTGGATGTGCAAGACTACAAAAATGAAATGATAGGTCTTTGAGGAGAGGATGGCAACATATTGGTTGTTAGCGGATGTGCGAGCGTGCATCTGTTGCTATTCAATGCTTTGTATCGGCTGCTCCATGGAGCAGGCCTACATTTCGGGGTAATACTATCGCCATGAAGGAGGAGGTTAGGTATTTTCGGGCAATATTGGGTAGCGGACGGCGATAACGCCAACCTACCTAATTATAGCTGAGCTATCTAATTATGTGGTTGGAATCAATGGGCGAGGTGGCCGGGGCGGAGGATGTAGGGTAAGGGCTGCCGAAGGCGGAGGTCGGGGTCGTTGCGGAGTTTGTCAAGTGCGGCCTGGGCCTCGGCGGGGCTTGATGTGGTGGATGTAAGCACGTAATAGGTTCCGTAAGCGTTGGAGAGGATAAACGCATCAGGATAACCCGACTGCATAAGGCGCTCGCGCATTGACTTGGCGTTGAAAATCTGACGGAATACACCGGCCACGGAGTTGAATTTTTTCAGACGTGAAAGCTCCATGCCGCCGTCCTTGGGAATGCTTACACCGGTGGTGAGCACTGGCAGTGTCACTCCGTCAAACTCCATAGACCGCGGACGTGCCTGATTGTTCAGCCCGGCAGTAATGGCACTGTCGCCTTCCTGGGTCTGTTTCTGACGCGCAGACTCGTAGGCCTGACGGTAGTTTGCCTCGGTGGTCTTGCACGAACCGAGCGAAAGGGCGACCATGGCACCGGATATCAAAAGAATAGAATATTTTTTCATTGCTGTACTTTATTTATCATAGATTTTCTGACGGGCAAGCTCAATGACCTCGAGATCCTTGACGGTTCCTTCATCGATAGTGAGCCTGATGAGCGTCCTGACTTTATGCCATCCGGCAAAGCCGGCGGCGCCGGGATTGACATGCAGAAGCCCGAGTTCGGGATCAGGAATTACCTTGAGGATGTGGGAATGCCCGCACACCATAAGTTTAATGCCTTCGTCGCGGAGAAGTTTCTTTACCCCCGGGGCATACCGGCCGGGATAGCCGGCAATGTGCGTGAGCCACACATTCACGCCCTCTATTGTGAAAGAGAGCACTTCGGGAAGGCGGCGACGCGTCATGCCGCAGTCGATATTGCCGCAGACGGCCCTGACCACGGGCACGACCTCCTCAAGCTTCTCGATAATGGAGTAATCGCCCACATCGCCAGCATGCCACACCTCGTCGAGTCCGGCGAAGTGGTGGCGGAAACGTTCGTCCCAGCATCCGTGGGTATCGGAGAGTATTCCTATTCTTTTCATCAGGGTAATCTTACAAAAACAATTTCCTTTATGGAGAATTCACCTGCAGATGGAAGCATTGAGGCGTCGGCATCCACCGCGAGCTCAACGCGGTTGCGTCCCTTGACAAGCGGGACTCTCACGGGAGAAGACTCAACAGCATATCCTGCCCGTGCAAAAGGCATCACGGCATAGCCCTCGACCCCGCCGTTTACTGAAATTCTCCGCATGGGGAAACCGGAGCTCGGCACAGCGCCTGCCGGGGTAATATAGACTATCCTCATTATGTATTCGCCTTCCTCAGAGGCATTGAATGAGAAGCGTAAAGCAGAACGCCATGATGGCATTCTTACGTAATGGGGTTCGCGGAAGCGACGGATGACACGCCCGCGGCGGTTGCGCACGGTGCGTATACGGCCTTTGATCCCGGGCTCTATGGTGTCCGCCGGAACCACGAAGCGTGTGCGGGGCGGAAAATAACTGAAAGTGCGGCCCGCCAATCCCGTAGACTTTCCGCTGCCCGTGGAAACGAGATTCACCGTGGTGAAGTTATGTGTGTCAGGAAGATTGAATTTGCGGGACGACGTGCGGTCGTAGAGCACCCCGTCCACATAAATATCATAAGTGAAATCCTGCCGGAAATTCAGAATCTCGGCCGAAAGATTGCACCAGAAAACCTGTGGCGACTGAGTGGCATAACCTACAGAATCGGTGATATTGACCGAAGACTTCGCCCAGCGTGGAGAACTTTCGAGAACGACTTCCAGAGTATGGTTACCTTTCAGAGTATATGGTACGCCGCAAAATGAGGATGGTTCGCCGTCAAGAAGAATCTCACTGACCATATTTCCATGGCCTTTTATGCGGATATCGAGCGAGCAGTCGCGCACTGTAAGCTTCCGGAACTCCGTCACGCCACTGAACCATGAAGGGAGAGCCGGGTGGAAAACTACAGCCGTGTCGGTTGACTCAAGGCCAAGAAGTCCTTTCAGCATCAGGCGCGACATAGCGCCGTCACAGCGGAAATCATCGGCGGAGGCGGCAAGAGCCATCGCCCCGAGAGCATGATTGAACGAAGCCTCATTGCCTGCGCGAAGCGAAGCTATGGCCCAGAATGACTGAAGGGCGTGACTCACGGGATTGCTACCGGGCTCATCTGTAGGATTCATAAGCGGAGATGTAAGCGGCATGCCGGAAGGAAGCCGCGGAGTACGCGAAACCGCTGATGAAGCCAAGGGTGGATACACGGCACCAAGACATGCAGTGAGAGCCTGCGCCATATTGTCGGCGATACGCGACTGCACCGGAAAGACACCGCCGTAAAGAAACTCGCTGAAATAACCTTTGTCAGGTACCCACAGCAGCGTTGCGACCCGCCGGGAAACCAAACGGCATAAAGAGTCAATATCCTCAGCCGGAGGACGGTTCAGAGCAGCGTTCATCTGCGCAAGGCTCTCCATGGCCTTTACTGCCATCACGTTGTTGAACAGAGTGTAGGTCTGGAGAATATCGGCATGGTTCATCCACGGCGCGAAATGACTCGCGGGAGTGAGAAGATAGACCGGGACGCTTCTGAACAAGCCGGTTTCAGGAATATAGTTCACGGCGATCTCGCGCCGGAGAGTGGACAGCGACACATCGGCAGCCTCACGGAGCCACTTCTTATCACCGGTGGCTCTGTAGACCTCCAGAGCGGCCGGAATCCACGCGAGGCAGTCGGAAATCATGGGCCAGTACTGCCGTATCTGCTCAAGAGTGGTGACACGCCCTCCCCTCACTCTATCGCGCAGAAGCTTCATGGAACGCTCAGGATATAGCCATGCATCACCAAGGGCAATGCGGGTGGAAAGCTCCCAGTTGGAAAGTGATGCCGTGTTTACAGCCACGGAATCCGCGGCGGTTAGGGCGGCAAGATAATTGAACGACTGGGAAGACGTGGTTACGGAAAACCCTGATTTTTCGGCGCGAGAGGAAGGAAAGCACAGAGTGTCGGCGCCGCTAACTATATAATCGGGAGTGAGCGTGAAACCGTGGGTCTGAAACAGCGGGGGAACAGACTGAACGGGCTCGGGCTCCCTTCCGCAAGAAGCCATCACAGAACACATCGCAAAACACACCGTAGCGGCAACCGGAAGGATTGCAGCTACGGTGTGGAAAATGCGGTGGGAAAACGTCATGGAATCAAAGGTCAACGTGACTTCCCTGACGGGAAAGCACGGCGGCATCAAGTCCGGCTATGATGGCGAGATTCAGGATGCTTCGCACTGAGGCGTGAATGCTTATGAAATGCACGGGCTTATTCAGGCCCATCTGGATGGGGCCTATGGCATCGCCTACACCCATCTCGAGCATCGTGCGGTAGGCCGTACTTGCCGAACTCAGGTTGGGGAAAATGAGGGTATTGACATCCATTCCCTTTATGCGGTTGAAGGGGAAGGTGGTGTCGCGCATCTTTTTGTTCAGAGCAAAATTCAGCGCCATCTCGCCCTCTATGGCAAGGTCGGGATAATCCTGCTGCATACGGGCCACGGCATCGCGCGAAGCACGGCATTCCACCTCATCGCTGGAACCGAAAGTGCTGTAACTGCACAGCGCCATTACGGGTTTATGGGCGTAATATTCCACGGCGTTGCGGGTAAGACGGGCTATGTCGTAGAGAGTGTCGGCATCGCACTGCTTGTTGATCTGAGTGTCGGAGAGGAAGAAGGTGCCACGCTTGGTGTTGACGATATGCATCGTGGCGAAATGGCTGTAAGGAGCCCTTACGCCTATCACTTCCTTGGCGATATCGCCGATGCTGTGGGCCTGGGAATATGTTCCGCCGAGGAAAGCGTCGGCATCGCCCTCCTCCACCATCATCATTCCGAAATAATTGCGGTCGTACATCTTCTCGAGCGCCTCGTAGTAGGAAATTCCCTGGCGGGAACGCTTCTCGGCGAGTCGGGCGGCATAACGCTTGCGGCGATCGGCCTCGCGGTCGTGGCGGAGATTGACAATTTCTATTCCAGAGATGTCCAGTCCCAGACGATCGGCACGCTTGGCAATCATCTCCTCGTTGCCCAGCAGAACGGGAACGAGCACGCCTTCCTTAGCGGCAATGGCGGCAGCCTTGAGCATATTGTCAGTGTTGGCCTCGCCGAACACCACGCGCTTGGGCTCTGTCTTGGCCCGCTCGAAGATGCGGCGCACAAGCTTGTTGTCGTAGCCCATGAGTTTGCGCAGCTGTTCCTCGTAGGCCTGCCAGTCGGTGATGGGACGCTGGGCCACACCGCTCTCCATAGCGCCGCGCGCAACCGCCGGAGCCACGGTTATGAGCAAACGCGGGTCGAGCGGCTTAGGAAGAATATAGTTCTTACCGAAGGTGAGATCGGCGTTCTCATAGGCAGCGTTGACCACCGAAGGAACCGGGAGCTTGGCAAGGGCGGCAATGGCATGCACGGCGGCGAGTTTCATTTCCTCGTTGATTACGGTGGCCCCTGAGTCGAGCGCGCCGCGGAAAATATACGGGAAGCCGAGCACATTATTTATCTGATTGGGATAGTCGCTGCGGCCGGTCGCGAAAATGAGGTCGGGACGCGAATTGACAGCGACTTCGTAGGCAATCTCAGGATCGGGGTTGGCCAGAGCGAACACAATAGGACGCGGAGCCATGGACTTGAGCATCTCGGGGGTAAGGACATCCTTGACGGAAAGGCCGAGGAAAACGTCGGCATCAACCATAGCCTCGGCAAGAGTAGTGATGGGGCGCGTGGTCATAAACTCGCGTTTCTGCTCGTTGAGGTTCTCGCGCGATGAGTTGATGACACCCCGGCTGTCGCACATCACGATATTCTCGGGACGCACGCCCAAAGCCTTGTAAAGACGGGTACAGGAAATGGCAGCGGCACCGGCGCCGTTGACCACAAGCTTCACATCGCCTATTTTCTTATTTTGGATTTCGAGAGCGTTAAGAAGGCCGGCAGCGGAAATTATAGCGGTGCCGTGCTGATCGTCGTGCATAACGGGAATATTGCATTCCTCCTTCAGACGGCGCTCGATTTCAAAGCACTCAGGCGCCTTTATATCCTCAAGGTTTATGCCGCCGAAGGTGGGAGTAAGAGCTTTTACTATCTCTATGAACTTATCAGGATCTTTTTCGTTGACTTCAATGTCAAAACAGTCCAGACCGGCAAAAATCTTAAACAGAAGAGCTTTTCCTTCCATAACAGGCTTGCCGGCGAGAGCGCCTATATCACCGAGGCCGAGAACTGCGGTTCCGTTGGAAATCACAGCCACGAGATTTCCCTTGTTGGTGTATTCATAGACATCGGCCGGGTTGGCCTCGATCTCCTTGCAGGGGTAAGCCACACCGGGAGAATAAGCCAGAGCGAGGTCGTGGGGGGTGGAGTAAGCCTTTGTGGGAACCACTTCAATTTTTCCGTGCTTGCCTTTGCGGTGATATTCAAGCGCGGCTTCTTTGGTAACTGACGACATATAAGTTAAAAAGTAATAGAAATTTAACGTTACGGAAACGAGAGCTGCGGAAGAAAAAGATAAAATCTTCCAACCCTTTAACTCACAAATGTACAAAAACACATGGAGGATGGTTGAGCCGAGAATGAATTTTTAATCGGGGTTTAACCAAATTTAGCAATTGATTGATGAAAGTGTTTACGCCCTTTTTTATTAAAAATACTCCCGTTTTTATTAAATTTGCCGAAACTAATCATCACACATCAACCTGTAATCATGGAAAGACAGTTAACCATCGCCGAGGTCTACAATGCAGCCAAAGTGCTCCAGGATGTGGCCCGGCATCCCAAGCTCATCGGCCCGACCAAACTCAACCCCAAGGCCGAGGTATATCTAAAGCCTGAAAACCTGCAGTACACCGGCTCATTCAAACTCCGCGGCGCCTACTACAAGATCTCACAGCTTTCCGACGAAGAGAAATCGCATGGCGTAATAGCCTGCTCGGCCGGTAACCACGCCCAGGGTGTGGCACTCGGAGCCACCCACAACGGCATCAAATCCGTGATATGCCTTCCCGCCGGTGCCCCCATATCCAAAATCGAGGCCACGAAAGCTCTCGGCGCAGAGGTGGTGCTTGTACCCGGCGTTTATGACGACGCCTACGCCAAAGCTCTCGAGCTTCAGAAAGAACACAACTACACACTGGTGCATCCCTTCGACGATCCTCTGGTGATAGCCGGACAAGGAACGATCGGTCTGGAGATAATAGAGGAAATGCCCGATGTGGAGGCCGTGATCGTGCCCATAGGCGGCGGCGGTCTCATATCCGGAGTGGCCTTTACCATCAAGACGCTCAAACCCGACGTGAAAGTGTATGGCGTGCAGGCAAAGGGAGCTCCCTCGATGGTTGATTCCATAAATAAAGGAGAGCGCGTAAGACTCGACAGCGTATCGACCATAGCCGACGGCATTGCCGTGAAAGAACCGGGAGTGAACACCTTCGACCTCTGCTCCAAATATGTTGACGAGATTGTGACTGTGAGCGACGACGAAGTAGCCGCCGCCATCCTCACGCTCATAGAGCAGCAGAAACTCGTGGCCGAAGGAGCCGGAGCCGTTTCGGTAGCAGCAGCCATGTTCAACAAAGTGCCTATTGAAGGCAAGAAGGTGGTTTGCCTTGTATCCGGAGGCAATATCGACGTGACCAACCTGAACCGCGTGATTACCCGCGGACTCGTGAAAAACGGCCGCGACTGCTCCATCACCCTGCGCCTGAGCGACAAGCCGGGACAGCTTTCAAAGGTGTGCAGCGTGATTGGCGAAAACGGAGCTAACATCCTTTCGGTGGAACACAAGCGCAACTCCACCAATACCCAGATTTCGGGCTGCCAGCTCAACATTGAGATGGAAACCCGCGACCGCGCCCATATCAAACAGATAGTAGACGCCCTCACCCAGGCCGGTTTTGAAGTGGATTCCATATAACCACAAGGCCATAAAACAGGCTTGAATAGTACAGGCGATGTGTCAAACGGCACATCGCCTTATTATTTTACAAATTTTAACCATGAGGTAGCTATACAGTAACAATTCAGCGGACGCGCCGATGT
>LUJP01000091.1 GCA_001689535.1 Bacteroidales bacterium M5 | reverse complement strand
CCCCAGACCCGCGAGCACATCCTTCTCGCCCGCCAGGTGAACGTTCCCCGTATCGTAGTGTTCCTGAACAAGTGCGACATGGTAGACGACGAGGAAATGTTCGAGCTCGTTGAGATGGAAATGCGTGATCTTCTTTCGAGCTACGACTATGATGGCGACAACACCCCCATCATCCGTGGTTCAGCTCTCGGTGCCCTCAATGGCGAGCCCCAGTGGGAAGAGAAAGTTCTCGAGCTCATGGACGCTGTTGACAACTGGATTCCCCTGCCTCCCCGCGATATCGACAAACCCTTCCTTATGCCTGTTGAGGACGTGTTCTCAATCACCGGTCGTGGTACCGTTGCTACTGGCCGTATCGAGACTGGTATCGTAAAAGTAGGCGACGAGGTTCAGATCATGGGTCTTGGTGCAGACATGAAGTCGGTTGTAACCGGCGTTGAGATGTTCCGCAAGCTCCTCGATCAGGGCGAAGCCGGCGACAACGTAGGTCTGCTTCTCCGCGGTATCGACAAGAAAGATATCAAGCGTGGTATGGTAATCTGCCATCCCGGTGTTGTTAAGCCCCACGATAAATTCAAGGCTTCGGTTTATATCCTGAAGAAAGAAGAAGGTGGCCGTCACACACCGTTCCACAACCACTACCGTCCTCAGTTCTACATCCGTACACTCGACGTGACCGGTGAGATCACTCTCCCCGAAGGTGTAGAGATGGTAATGCCCGGTGACCACGTAGAAATCAACGTAAGCCTCATCAACCCCGTGGCTTGCGACAAGGGTCTGCGTTTCGCTATCCGCGAAGGTGGCCGCACCGTTGGTTCGGGTCAGATCACCGAGATCCTCGAGTAATACCCACCATTGACGGAATGTAATTCAGGCCTCAGGGCCGAAACCATACAATCCCCATAGATAAACCGGCGCCATTGTCACAGGCGCATATCCAGCCGAGGGCACGGCGCCGGTTTATTTTTACATACAGGACTAGCTCAGTTGGTAGAGCACTGGTCTCCAAAACCAGGTGTCGGGAGTTCGAGCCTCTCGTCCTGTGCCAAGAAAACGAACAATGAAGAAATTAAAATTACTTACGGATATCGAGGAGTCTTACACCGAGCTACGGTATAAGACTTCGTGGCCTACAAAAACACAGCTGATCAAAAGTGCGATTATCGTAATGATTGCTTCCATTATTATCGCTTTGGTAATCCTCTGCATGGATCAGGTTGTAGAAAGGCTTATGCGTTTCATATATAGCCTGGGTCAGTAATCACTCTTTTCCCATCAAAGTAAAAGTCTGCATCAATGGCTGAAGAAAAAGAAGAAGTAAAGAAGGCATGGTACGTTCTGCGTGCCATTTCCGGTAAGGAAGCCAAGGTAAAGGAGCTTCTGGACGCCCAGATTCGCAACACCGACCTCGGCAAATACGTCTTCCAGGTCCTGATACCGACGGAAAAAGTGCTTACGGTACGTGGCGGTAAGAAGGTTGTGAAAGAAAAGAACCTTTACAGTGGCTACGTATTTATTGAGGCTATTCTCTGCGGCGAAGTTATCTATGAGCTCCGCAATACCACCAACGTGATTGATTTTCTGCGCGGACGCGGTAAGGATGCCCGTCCCGAGGCACTGCGCGAAAGTGAAGTGCAGCGCATGCTCGGCATGGCCGACGAACTCGTCGACATCACTGAGGATGCAGGCAACACTTATCTGGTGGGCGACACCGTGAAGGTCACCTTCGGTGCTTTCAACGGATTTACCGGAGAAATAGAGGAAGTAGACCGCGAGAAGAAGAAACTCAAAGTCATGGTCAAGATTTTCGGGCGCAAGACTCCGCTCGAACTCGAGAACACGCAAGTAGAGCGAGTGTGATTCACCCCTCGGCTTCTTACAGCCGGGAGTGCGCGCGCCGTTAACGGGGGTTACGACCCGCCAAGGCGAAAGCGGCTTTCCGAATGGAAGAGGAACGGGAAGTGGACCATAACGCGCACATTCAACACCAATATCTAAAATTAAGATTAAAATGGCTAAAGAAATTGCTGGACAAATCAAATTGCAGATTAAGGGTGGAGCAGCAAACCCCTCGCCCCCAGTAGGCCCCGCGCTGGGCTCCAAGGGCATCAACATCATGGAGTTTTGCAAGCAGTTCAATGCCCGTACCCAGGACAAAGCCGGCAAAGTTCTTCCTGTAGTTATCACATACTACACCGACAAGAGCTTTGACTTCGTTGTCAAGACGCCTCCCGTAGCCATCCAGCTGCTTGAAGCAACCAAGCTCAAGAGCGGCTCGGCACAGCCCAACCGTACAAAGGTAGGCGAGGTGACCTGGGACCAGGTAAAGACCATAGCAGAGGACAAAATGCCCGATCTGAACTGCTTCACCGTAGAATCAGCAATGCGTATGGTTGCCGGAACAGCCAGAAGTATGGGTATCACCGTCAAAGGTACATTCCCCGAATCCACAAAATAACTTCAATTGAGACATTATGAGTAAACTTACAAAAAATGCGAAGTTGGCTTTATCGAAGATTGAAGCAGGGAAGGCCTACTCTCTCGCTGAAGCGGCTGAAAAGGTAAAGGAAATCACCTATACCAAATTCGATGCTTCGCTTGATATCGACGTTCGCCTCGGCGTAGATCCCCGTAAAGCTAACCAGATGGTGCGCGGCGTTGTGACGCTGCCCCACGGAACCGGCAAGACTGTAAAAGTACTTGTGCTCTGCAACCCCGATGCCGAAGCAGCCGCAAAGGCCGCCGGAGCCGACTATGTAGGTCTCGACGAATACATCGACAAGATCAAAGGCGGCTGGACCGACGTCGACATCATCATCACCCAGCCCGCAATCATGGGTAAGATCGGTGCTCTGGGCCGTATCCTCGGTCCCCGTGGCCTGATGCCTAACCCCAAGAGCGGCACAGTGACCAACGACGTTGCAAAAGCCGTAGAGGAAGTTAAGAAGGGCAAGATTGACTTCAAGGTTGACAAGAACGGTATCGTTCACTCTTCCATAGGCAAGGTGAGCTTCACTCCCGAGCAGATGAAGGAGAACGCACGCGAGTTCATCAACACTCTCATCAAGCTCAAACCCGCTACAGCCAAGGGCACCTACATCAAGAGCATTTATCTTTCGAGCACGATGAGCCCCGGCGTAAAAGTCGACTCTAAGACCATCGATGACTAACAGCATTAAAAACTAACAGCATCATGAGAAAGGAAGATAAATCCGTTATTATAGAGAAAATCACCGAGATCCTCAAGGAGTATCCTAACTTCTACCTTGTGGAGACCGCAGGCCTCAACGCCGAGAAGACAAGCGATCTTCGCCGCGCCTGCGCCAAAGCCGACGTGAAGCTGATTGTTGTAAAGAACACTCTTCTTCACAAAGCTCTTGAAAACCTCGAAGGTGATTTCAGCGAACTCTATCCCGCCCTTGCCGGTCCCACATCCCTGATGTGCACACAGGTTGCCAATGCTCCTGCAAAGCTTATCAAGGACTTTGTGAAAAAGGACGATACGCTCCCCGCGCTCAAGGCAGCATATGTAGAAGAAACCGTTTACGTTGGCGCCGACCAGCTCGACACCCTTGCTACCATCAAGAGCAAGAACGAACTCATCGCCGATGTTGTGGCTCTCCTTCAGTCGCCCGCCAAGAATGTTGTTTCCGCTCTCACCAGCGGCGGCACCAAGCTCCATGGCATCCTTGAGACCCTCTCCAAGAAAGAAGCATAAACATCATCTCTATCACATCTCCTCAAATAAATCATTCAAGTAAATAATCAATAAACAAATACTAAAATGGCAGATTTAAAAGCTTTTGCAGAACAATTAGTTAACCTCTCGGTAAAGGAAGTAAACGAACTTGCTCAGATCCTCAAGGACGAATATGGCATCGAACCCGCCGCTGCCGCTGTAGCAGTAGCTGCCGGTCCCGCCGCAGGCGCTCCCGCCGCTGAAGAAAAAACTTCGTTCGACGTAGTTCTCAAGTCAGCTGGCGCAAGCAAGCTCAACGTCGTTAAGGTTGTTAAGGCTCAGACCGGTCTTGGTCTGAAGGAAGCTAAAGAACTCGTTGACGGCGCACCCAGCGTAGTCAAGGAAGGTCTTGCTAAGGCTGAAGCCGAAGGCCTCAAGAAAGAGCTCGAGGAAGCTGGCGCAGAAGTTGAACTTAAATAATAACGCCTGTTAATCAGGTATATAGGTTAAGTGTGGCCTAATGGCACGCACTTAACCTTTTTGTGTTATCATTTAATTTCAATTCCTTTTCTCCCACATAATCAGTCTTTTTAGATGTCAGTCAACACAGTTAAACCCCGTGTCAATTTTACGTCGGTAAAGAATCCTCTCCCCCATCCCGACTTTCTCGAGGTCCAGCTGAAATCGTTCCGCGATTTTCTGCAGCTTGACACCCCTCCCGAAAAAAGAAATAATGAGGGCCTCTATAAGGTTTTTGCCGAGAACTTCCCTATAGCCGATACCCGCAATAACTTCGTGCTTGAGTTTCTCGACTATTACATCGATCCGCCCCGCTACACTATCGAAGAGTGTCTGGAGCGCGGTCTCACCTACAGCGTGCCCCTCAAGGCCAAACTCAAACTCTATTGCACCGACCCTGACCACGAGGACTTTGCAACAGTAATCCAGGATGTTTATCTCGGCCCGATTCCTTATATGACCGAGAAAGGCACCTTCGTCATAAACGGCGCCGAGCGCGTAGTCGTATCGCAGCTTCACCGTTCGCCCGGTGTGTTCTTCGGACAGAGCACCCACGCCAACGGCACCAAGCTCTATTCGGCCCGAATCATCCCCTTCCGTGGTTCATGGATAGAATTCGCCACTGACATCAACAATGTCATGTATGCTTACATCGACCGCAAGAAGAAATTGCCCGTGACCACGCTGTTGCGAGCCATCGGTCTGGAAAGCGACAAGGACATTATCGAAATCTTCGGTCTGGCCGAGGAAATCAAGGTTACAAAGGAAAACCTCAAGAAAGCAGTGGGCCGCAAGCTCGCCGCCCGTCTCATCAAGACGTGGGTGGAGGACTTCGTGGACGAGGATACCGGCGAGGTGATGAGCCTCGACCGTACCGAGGTAATCATCGACCGCGAGACTGAGCTTACCGAGGACCATATCCAGGAGATACTGGACTCGGGCGCGCAGACCATCCTTCTCCACAAGGAAGACGCCAACTCGAGCGACTACTCCATCATATTCAAGACACTCGAAAAGGATACCTCCAACACCGAGAAGGAGGCAATCCAATACATATACAGGCAGCTGCGCAACGCCGAGCCGCCGGATGACGCCTCGGCACGCGAGGTGATCACCAACCTCTTCTTCTCCGAGAAGCGCTACGACCTCGGAGAGGTGGGCCGCTACCGTATAAACAAGAAACTCGGCCTGACCACATCGATGGACGTGAAAGTGCTCACCCGCGAGGACATCATAGCCATCATCAAATATCTGATAGAGCTTATCAACTCCAACACCGACGTCGACGACATCGACCACCTGAGCAACCGTCGCGTGCGCACCGTAGGTGAGCAGCTCTACAACCAGTTCACCGTGGGCCTGGCACGTATGTCGAGAACCATCCGCGAGCGCATGAACGTGCGCGACAACGAGGTGTTCACTCCCATCGACCTCATCAATGCCAAGACCATCTCATCGGTAATCAACACATTCTTCGGCACCAACGCGCTGTCGCAGTTCATGGACCAGACCAACCCTCTGGCTGAGATGACCCACAAGCGCCGTATGAGCGCCCTGGGCCCCGGCGGTCTTACCCGCGAGCGCGCAGGCTTCGAGGTGCGCGACGTACACTATACCCACTACGGCCGTCTCTGCCCGATCGAGACTCCTGAAGGCCCCAACATCGGTCTTATCTCCAGCCTCTGTATCTATGCCAAGATCAACGATCTCGGCTTCATAGAGACTCCCTACCGCAAGGTGGAGAACAGCAAGGTGAACCTCAACAACGACGAGGTGGTATATCTCACCGCCGAAGTTGAGGAAGGCAAGATGATAGCCCAGGGCAACGCGCCCCTCAACGACGACGGCACCTTCTGCCGCGACCGTGTTAAGGCACGTCTGGACGCCGACTTCCCTATCGTTCCGCCGGATCAGGTGGAACTCATGGACGTGGCTCCCTCGCAGATTGCCTCCATAGCAGCATCGCTCATCCCCTTCCTGGAGCACGACGACGCAAACCGCGCCCTCATGGGATCGAACATGATGCGCCAGGCCGTGCCTCTGATGCGCAGCGAGTCGCCTATCGTGGGCACCGGTCTCGAAGGCCAGCTCATCCGCGACTCCCGCACCCAGATCACTGCCGAAGGCGACGGTGTGATAGAATTCGTTGACGCCACCGTGATCCGTATCCGCTACGACCGCACCGAAGAGGAAGAATTCGTGGCATTCGACGACGCCGTGAAGGAATACAACATTCCCAAGTGGCGCAAGACCAACCAGAGCACCACAATCGATCTCCGTCCCATCTGCCAGAAGGGACAGCGCGTGACCCGCGGCACCATCCTTACCGAAGGCTACTCGACCGAAAACGGCGAGCTCGCGCTCGGACGCAACCTCAAGGTGGCATTCATGCCCTGGAAGGGTTACAACTATGAGGACGCCATCGTGCTCAACGAACGCATGGTGCGTGAGGATATCCTCACCTCGGTACACGTGGACGAGTATTCACTCGAGGTGCGCGAGACCAAGCGCGGCATGGAGGAACTCACCAGCGATATCCCCAACGTGAGCGAGGACGCCACCAAGGACCTCGACGAACGCGGAATAATCCGTGTGGGAGCGCATGTGATTCCCGGCGACATAATGATAGGCAAAATCACCCCGAAAGGTGAAAGCGATCCCACTCCCGAGGAGAAGCTGCTCCGCGCCATCTTCGGCGACAAGGCCGGTGATGTGAAGGATGCATCGCTCAAGGCATCTCCCTCGCTCAAGGGCGTGGTGATCGGCACCAACCTCTTCTCGCGTGCAGCCAAGAAAAAGAAATCCAAGAGCGCCAACGCCGTTCTTCCCAAGCTCGACGAGGAATATGAAGAAAAGCAGGACGCTCTGAAAGCCGTGCTCGTGGACAAGCTCATGACCCTTACCTCCGGCAAGGAGAGCGAGGGCGTGAAGGACTTCCTGGGCAACGACGTGGTTTCCAAGGGAGCACAGTTCACCGCCGGAACCCTCACCTCAATTGAATACGACACCATCAACCTTAGCAAGTGGACCGCCGATGACCATACCAATGAGCTCATCCGCGCCACCATCATCAACTATCTGCGCAAGAGCAAAGGCATCGAGGCCGAACTCCGCCGCAAGAAGTTCGATATCTCAATAGGCGACGAGCTCCCCTCTGGAATCATGCAGATAGCCAAGGTCTACGTGGCTAAGAAGCGTAAGATCTCCGTGGGCGACAAGATGGCAGGACGCCACGGTAACAAGGGTATCGTATCGCGCATCGTGCGCCAGGAAGATATGCCCTTCCTCGCCGACGGTACTCCCGTTGATATCGTGCTCAACCCGCTGGGTGTGCCCTCGCGAATGAACCTGGGCCAGATTTTCGAGACCGTACTCGGATGGGCAGGCCGCGAACTGGGCGAGAAATTCGCAACCCCCATCTTCGACGGCGCAACCCTCGACGACCTCAACAACTGGACCGACAAGGCCGGCATTCCCCGCTATGGCAAGACCTACCTCTACGACGGCGGTACCGGCGAGCGTTTCGACCAGCCTGCAACCGTGGGCGTGATCTACATGCTTAAACTCGGCCACATGGTTGAGGACAAGATGCACGCACGTTCCATCGGCCCGTACTCGCTCATCACCCAGCAGCCTCTGGGCGGTAAGGCACAGTTCGGCGGCCAGCGCTTCGGTGAGATGGAGGTTTGGGCGCTCGAGGCATTCGGCGCATCCCATATCCTCCAGGAGATCCTCACCATAAAGAGTGACGATGTTACCGGCCGTTCCAAAGCCTACGAAGCTATCGTCAAGGGCGACCCGATGCCCGTTTCCGGCATTCCCGAATCGCTCAACGTGCTTCTGCACGAGCTTCGCGGTCTCGGCCTGAGCATTAATCTCGAACAGTAATCTCTCTTTCAATTTTTTCAAAAACCCTACATAATGGCTTTTAGAAAAGAAAACACCATAAAATCCGGCTTCTCCAAAATCACCATCGGCCTTGCATCGCCCGAGGAAATCCTCGAGATGTCGAGCGGCGAGGTGCTGAAGCCCGAAACCATCAACTACCGCACCTACAAGCCCGAGCGCGACGGCCTGTTCTGCGAGCGCATTTTCGGTCCCGTGAAGGACTATGAGTGCCATTGCGGAAAGTACAAGCGCATCCGCTACAAGGGCATCACCTGCGACCGTTGCGGCGTTGACGTAACCGAGAAGAAGGTGCGTCGTGAGCGCATGGGACATATCAATCTCGTGGTGCCTGTGGCCCACATATGGTATTTCCGTTCGCTCCCCAACAAGATAGGCTATCTGCTGGGTCTTCCCTCGAAGAAACTCGATGCCGTGATATATTACGAGAAGTATATCGTAATACAGCCGGGAGCAGCCGAAAATGTTCAGCGCATGGACCTGCTTACCGAAGAGGAATACTTCGAGGTAGTGGACAAGCTCCCCAAGGAAAACCAGCTCCTGCCCGACGACGATCCCAACAAGTTCATAGCCAAGATGGGCGCAGAGGCCATCTATGACCTTCTCAAGGATCTGGACCTCGACTCTCTGTCGTATCAGCTCCGCGACCAGGCCGACAAGGACGGTTCGCAGCAGCGCAAGACCGAGGCTCTGAAGCGCCTTCAGGTTGTTGAGTCGTTCCGCGCATCGCGCGAGCGCAACAAACCCGAATGGATGATACTCAAGGCCGTTCCCGTGATTCCGCCGGAACTGCGCCCGCTCGTTCCGCTGGACGGCGGCCGTTTCGCCACCAGCGACCTCAACGATCTATACCGCCGCGTGATTATCCGTAACAACCGTCTGAAACGTCTTATCGAGATCAAGGCTCCCGAAGTGATTCTCCGCAACGAGAAGCGCATGCTCCAGGAAGCCGTTGACTCGTTGCTCGACAACTCCCGCAAGTCGTCGGCCGTGAAGTCAGACGCCAACCGTCCGCTCAAATCGCTCTCCGACTCGCTCAAGGGCAAGCAGGGCCGTTTCCGTCAGAACCTTCTCGGTAAGCGTGTGGACTACTCCGCACGTTCGGTAATCGTTGTAGGTCCCGAACTGAAAATGCATGA
This sequence comes from Bacteroidales bacterium M5, assembly GCA_001689535.1. Taxonomy (GTDB): domain Bacteria; phylum Bacteroidota; class Bacteroidia; order Bacteroidales; family Muribaculaceae; genus Paramuribaculum. The sequence goes on along the minus strand of LUJP01000091.1, from coordinate 33,460 downwards.
ATGCGGCCTCCCCAAAAACATGGCGGCCGAACTTTATAAGCCTTTCGTAATCCGCAAGCTCCTGGAGCGCGGCATCGTCAAGACCGTGAAATCGGCCAAAAAGATTGTTGACCGCAAGGAACCCGTGGTATGGGACATCCTGGAGTACGTGATGAAAGGACATCCCGTGCTGCTTAACCGAGCCCCGACACTTCACCGTCTCGGTATCCAGGCATTCCAGCCCAAGATGATAGAAGGAAAGGCAATCCAGCTGCACCCGCTCGCATGTACGGCATTCAACGCCGACTTCGACGGTGACCAGATGGCTGTTCACCTTCCCCTGGGCAACGAGGCCGTGCTCGAGGCGCAGATGCTCATGCTCGGCGCACACAACATCCTCAACCCCGCCAACGGATCGCCTATCACCGTTCCCTCGCAGGACATGGTACTCGGTCTGTACTATATCACCAAGCTCCGCAAGGGCGACAAGGGCGAGGGCCTGAAATTCTACGGTCCCGAAGAAGCCCAGATTGCCTACAACGAGGGCCGCGTGACACTCCACGCTCCCGTGTCGGTGATGGTCAAGGATGTTGACGAGAACGGCAACCCCATCGAGCACCTTGTGGAGAACACCTCCGTGGGCCGCGTGCTCGTCAATCAGTATGTGCCCGAGGAGATAGGCTACGTCAACGAGATTCTTTCAAAGAAATCGCTGCGCAACATCATCTCCAAGGTTATCAAGAAATGCGGTATTCCGCGTTCGGCACAGTTCCTCGACGACATCAAGAACCTCGGTTACTACATGGCATTCAAGGGCGGCCTTTCCTTCAACCTGGGCGATGTGATTATCCCCAAGGAAAAAGAGGAATATGTTCGCGAAGGCTACGAGCAGGTGCAGGAAGTGCTCAACAACTACGCCATGGGCTTCATCACCAACAACGAGCGCTACAACCAGATCATCGATATCTGGACGCACGTGAACGCCCGTCTGGCCGATACGCTCATGAAGCAGATCTCGGCCGACCAGCAGGGCTTCAACCCCGTGTACATGATGCTTGATTCGGGAGCCCGTGGTTCAAAGGATCAGATCCGTCAGCTTTCCGGTATGCGCGGTCTTATGGCCAAGCCCCAGAAGAGCGGCGCAGAAGGCGGTCAGATCATCGAGAACCCGATTCTCGCCAACTTCAAGGAAGGTCTGAGCGTGCTCGAATACTTCATCTCGACCCACGGTGCCCGCAAGGGTCTTGCCGACACCGCGCTCAAGACCGCCGACGCCGGTTATCTTACCCGCCGTCTGGTCGACGTGGCCCACGACGTAATCATCAACGAAGAGGACTGCGGAACCCTGCGCGGACTCGTATGCACCGAAATCAAGAACAACGACGAGGTTGTGGCATCGCTCGGAGAGCGCATACTCGGCCGTGTGTCGGTTCACGATATCGTTGACCCGGTGAGCGGCGAGCTCATAGTTGCCGCCGGCGAGGAAATCAACGACGCAGCCGCCGACCGCATCGACAAGTCGCCCATCGAATCGGTTGAAATCCGTTCGGTACTAACCTGCGAGAGCAAGAAAGGCGTATGCGCCAAGTGCTACGGCCGCAACCTTGCCAACAACCGCCTGGTTCAGAAAGGCGAGGCTGTGGGCGTGATTGCAGCGCAGTCCATCGGCGAGCCCGGTACACAGCTTACCCTCCGTACATTCCACGTGGGTGGTGTGGCCTCCAACATCGCCGCCGTCAACTCCATCGTGTCGCGCTACGACGGTATCCTCGAAATCGACGAGCTCCGCACCGTGACCACCGACGAAGTCGACGCCAAGGGTCGCAAGGTAGAGGTTGTCATCGGCCGTCTTGCCGAAATGCGCATCCTCGACCCCAACACCCGCATGATGCTTACAAACGCCAACATCGTATACGGTTCGAAGCTCTACTTCAGCAGCGGCGACACCGTGAAGAAAGGCGACCTCATCTGCGACTGGGACCCCTTCAACGCCGTAATCGTCAGCGAAGCCGGCGGTAAGGTTAAATATGTGAACCTGATTGAAAACGTCACCTACCGTGTGGATTCCGACGAACAGACCGGTCTGCGCGAGAAGATCATAATCGAGAGCAAGGACAAGACAAAAGCTCCCGAAGCCCAGATTGTCAACGAGGCAGGCGAGGTTGTAAAGACCTACGCACTCCCTGTGGGAGCCCACCTCATGGTTGACGAAGGTGCTGCCCTCAACCCTGGCGATATCTTCGTGAAGATACCGCGTGCAGCCGGCAACGCCGGTGACATCACCGGTGGTCTGCCCCGCGTTACCGAGCTCTTCGAGGCCCGCAACCCAAGCAACCCCGCCATCGTTGCCGAAATTGACGGCGAGGTCAACCTGGGCAAGGTGAAACGAGGCAACCGCGAGATTACCGTGACTTCGCGTCTTGGCGAGGTGAAGAAATATCTCGTGCCCCTGTCGAAGCAGATTCTCGTTCAGGAAAATGACTACGTGCGTGCCGGCACTCCCTTGAGCGACGGTGCCATCACTCCCGCTGACATCCTCAACATCATGGGTCCGACGGCTGTGCAGGAATACATTGTCAACGAGGTTCAGGACGTTTACCGTATGCAGGGCGTTAAGATCAACGACAAGCACTTCGAGGTAATCGTGCGCCAGATGATGCGTAAAGTCAACATCATCGATCCGGGCGACACCATATTCCTCGAGCAGCAGATCGTGGACAAACGCGCCTTCATGGACGAGAACGACCGCATCTGGGGCAAGAAAGTGGTTACCGATGCCGGCGACAGCGAGAACGTGCAGCCTGGCCAGATAATCACCGCCCGCAAGCTCCGCGACGAGAACTCGGCTCTGAAACGCCGCGACCTCCGTCCCATCCAGGTGCGCGACGCAATGCCCGCCACTTCCGAGCAGATACTTCAGGGTATCACCCGCGCCGCTCTCCAGACCACCAGCTTCATGTCGGCCGCTTCGTTCCAGGAGACCACCAAGGTGCTCAACGAAGCCGCTATCAACGGCAAGACCGACACGCTCGAGGGCATGAAGGAGAACGTAATCTGCGGACACCTGATACCTGCCGGTACCGGTCTGCGCGAATACGACCGTCTGGTTGTAGGATCGAAGGACGATATCGAGGGCCTGTTTGAGGAAGCTGCCGTAATCGACTCGCATTCCGACAACGACTGATACCCCGTTCCTCCGCTGCCGCCCGGAATGACTCCTCAGGACGGCACAGGACAAATCTGATACACAGAGAGGACGCCCCAACGTCATAACTGACCGGGGCGTCCTCTCTTTTATTTTATCATGACACAACTTTATTTTATCATGACACAACCGACCGACTGGATACAGATGCGCGACACCGGGTGTCAGATAAAGGCGGGTATCGACAATCTTCATCCCGGCTATCAGGTGCAGTATGAGGATGTTCTCGCGCTTGTCGAGAACGGGGAGTCTCCGGTGACCGACCCGGGGCTGAGCCGGCAGGCCATTGACCTGCAGCCGGGGAAAGCCAGCGGATGGTAATCCCGCGTCCCAATTTCTACGACGGGGTGCTGGGGATGCTCCACATAGGCAATGGCGCCTGCTGCGTCATGACCATGTCGGGGCTGCTGCTGACGATGCTTGGCGCGAGGTATGCCGACATGCCTGAACGCAAACGGATGGCGTGGACCATGGGCATTGCCGCGGTTTTCGCCGCGCTGGGCGCGGTGAGCTGGCATTTCTGGATTGTGTCCAAAATCGGTGCCACGCCCCCATGGGTGTTCTTTGTCATAGCTCTGTCTACGGCCATGTATGCGATACTTTCGTTCATGGCTTCGCACCGGCTTGACGGATGGTTCGCGCTGATTCGTCCTGCCGGAACGGCGAAGCTTACGGCTTATATCGTGCCATGTTTTCTATGGCTTTTCCGATGTGACAGGAATAGTGCTCCCCGACGCGCTCACCCACGGGCTGCCGGGGCTACTGAACTGTATGTGCTTTTCACTTCTGGCGATAGCCGTGACGGGCCTTCTCGAACGCATACATATAAAACTTAAAATTTGACGAATTTAGGTTTTTACAGTTTGCTGAATGCAGGGAAATGTGTAAATTTGCGCTCTATAATTCCGGGCTGCCCCGGAATCTGATAGTGGACAAATTTGGCTGCTTGCAACCACTCCAAAAAATGCTAAAACCGCAAAGCCCCGTTTACTTGCGATAACATCGTCCATAAGCGACGCGCTGCCGTTTTCCGGTTTTGGCATCATGTCCTCCCCAGCAGGGAGTGCACAGAGTCGAAGCCGGTTCATTTTTTTGTACGCTTTCAGACAATAGAGGCAAACTACAAACAACTTCAAGAAATGGACAAGACAAAAAACTATCTCTTTACATCGGAATCGGTGTCCGAAGGACATCCCGATAAGGTGGCCGACCAGATTTCCGATGCCATACTCGATGAATTCCTGGCGCAGGACCCTGATTCAAAGGTGGCATGCGAGACGCTCGTGACCACAGGCCATGTGACAGTGGCCGGCGAGGTGAAAAGCTCGGCCTATGTGGATCTGATGGAAACCGTGCGCCGTGTGATTTCAGATATAGGCTACAACCGCAGCGAACTGAAATTCGAGGCGGAATCGTGTGGAGTGCTGTCGGCCCTGCACGAGCAGAGCGCCGACATAAACCGCGGTGTGGAGCGCGCCACGAAAGAGGAGCAGGGAGCAGGCGACCAGGGCATGATGTTCGGCTACGCATGCAACGAGACCGAAAACTACATGCCTCTCCCCATAGAGCTTAGCCATCTTCTCCTTACCGAGCTCGCCGCGCTGCGCCGCTCGGAGGATGCCATGACCTATATTGACATCCACGGAAAGAAAAGAACCTATCTGCGTCCCGACGCCAAAAGCCAGGTGACGGTGGAATATACTCCCGACGGACAGCCCGTGAGAGTGCACACCATAGTGATCTCGACACAGCACGATGAATTCGTGAAACCCATCGCCGGCATGAAATCACAGCGCCAGGCCGACGAGGAGATGCTCCGTCGCATAAAGGATGATGTGGTCAATGAACTCATACCACGTGTGAAGGCCAAGCTTCCCGGAAGCGTGGCCGCCATGATTGACCATAAGACCATAATCCATGTGAATCCCACCGGAAAATTCGTGATAGGCGGTCCCCACGGCGACACCGGACTTACCGGCCGTAAGATAATAGTGGATACCTACGGCGGCCGCGGAGCGCACGGTGGCGGCGCTTTCTCGGGCAAAGACCCCTCGAAGGTTGACCGCTCGGCAGCCTATGCCGCCCGCCACATAGCCAAGAATCTCGTGGCAGCCGGCGTGACCGACGAGGCCCTGGTGCAGGTGGCCTACGCCATAGGCATCGCACGTCCCGTGAGCCTTTACGTCAATACTTTCGGCAAAGCGCATGTGGACATGACCGATGCTGAGATTTCCGATAAAGTGTCGGAGATAGTGGATATGACCCCTCACGCCATAGAGGAGCGTCTGAAACTCCGCACCCCGATGTATCGTGAGACGGCATCGTACGGCCACATGGGCCGCAAGCCCGTCACCGTAAGGAAGAGCTTCGCTTCCAAGGACTGCCCGGTGCGCGATATGGAAGTACGTCTCTTCACATGGGAGGAGCTCGACCTCGTAGACAAGTTCCGCAAAGCCTTCGGCCTCAAATAAGCCGTTTTATGCCAAAATAAGGCTGCGCCGGCGGTAAAATTTTGTATGAACGGGAAAAAGACTTATCTTTGTGCGATGTTCGCGCCTGAGTGTTCCGGCGCGAACAATCGTAACCCATGATTCCACAGAAAATACAAAAATCATAGTAATTATAAATGGCAACATTACAGAAAATCAGAAGCAAATCAGTGCTTGTGCTCATCATTATCGGAGCCGGCCTCCTGGCTTTCGTGATTGGTGACTTCTTCACATCGGGCCGCACTCTGTTCGGCACCGGTTCCACAATTGCGAAAGTGGACGGAACCTCAATAGACGTTCAGGAGTTCCAGCGCAACGTAGAGCAGGCCGCTCAGCAGGCCCAGTCTTCGGGTCGCAAGGTCGACTATCCCTCGCTCCAGCAGCAGGTGCTCAGCAACATGGTGGGTCAGGTTCTTTTCAAGAACGAATTCGATAAACTCGGTCTTACCGTTACCGACAGCGAGCTCAGCAACGCCATGCTCGGCACCGGTGCTCCCGTGCTCGACCGTATGGTACAGCAGCAGGTAGGCGTTCCTTCGGCCTCGCAACTCCACGACATGGCCTTCAATCCCGCAAAATACGGCGTTGACGAACAGATGGCCGTTCAGCTGCGCAGCTACTGGATGTCGCTCGAGCAGCAGACCGAGCAGATGCTCCTCAACCAGAAATTCCAGACACTTTTCCTCGGCACTCTCGTGGCAAACGAACTCGATGCCAAGCAGCTCTACGACGAGAATCTTGCAACGAGTCACGTGGCATTCGCCCGCAAGTCGTTCAGCTCTCTTCCCGATAACGACGAGCGTTTCGCCGTGACTCCCCAGGAGCTTGAGCAGCAGTGGCAGAAAAACAAGCAGGACTACGCTCTTTCAGAGCCCGTGCGCATGGTAAGCTACATAAGCGTGGAGATCACTCCCTCGCAGGAAGATGTAACCGCCGCCGAGAAGCGCGTGGAGAACGCCATTGCCGCCCTCAACGAGAAGGCCGACCTTGAAGGCATAGCCGACTACACCGATTTCGTGGCCGACCGCCGCACAATCGCCTCGCAGAACCTTGCCGACGAACGCATCAAGCAGTTTGCCGACAGCGCAGCCGCCGGCCGTGCAGCGCTTGTGAGCCGTGTAGGCAACGACTTCACTCTCGCAAAAGTGTTCGGACGCTCCAACCAGACAGACTCCGTGCTCGTGGACATCGTGAACGTTCAGGGCAGCAAAGAAGCTATGGACTCGGTGCTGACCGCTATGAACAACGGCACCAAGCTTGACGATATGGGCACTCTTACCGCAGTGGCCAACGGCAACGACAGCATCTGGCTTTCGCTTCTCGATCCTCAGGTGGCCCAGTTCAAGGACCGTCTCGCATCGGTGGGCCTTGGCACTGTTGTAGTGGCCGACACCGCATCGACCGCCACTCAGAACACCCTGATACGTGTGCGCAACCGCCGCGCGCCGGTTTCGGTTGTTGACCTTGCAGTGGTTTCGTTCACAGTAGAGCCTTCTGTTACCACCGTAAACGCTCTTCAGGACAAACTTCAGAAATACGTTGCCGAGCATAAGACAGCTGCTGCTTTCGCCGACAGCGCCGCTGCCGCAGGTTATCAGGCCATCCCCGCACGAGTGTCAGACTCGACTCCGCTTCTCAACGGCATTCCCGATACCCGCAATGTGGTTGCCTGGGCGCTTGACGCCAAGAAGGGTGCTGTGAGCGGTATCTTCGGCAACGAGCAGACCGGTCGCTTTGTGGCTGTCTCTCTCGACGACATCTACAAAGACTTTACTCCCGTGAGCGATCCTCAGGTAAAGGCTATCCTCACCGCCGAGGTGCGCAACAACAAGAAAGCCGAGTTCCTCATCAGCGAATATGCAGGCAAAGGCAAGACTGTTGCTGAATATGCCAAGGCTATGGGCGTGGATGTTGATTCCGCAACCGTGAACTTCGGTCAGATTAATGTATTCAACCCCGGTTTCGCAGGTGCAGAAGTGGCAGGTGTGGTTTCCGTAACACCCAAAGGCAAGACCGTTGGCCCGATGAAGGGCAACACCGGTGTGCTGGTGGTAGAGGTTACCGACATTGACACCGAGGGCCGTCCCTACGAATTCCGTGAGGCTTCCATGCAGTATGCCCGCACACTCGGTCCGCAGAGCCTCGCCCAGAATATCACCGCTGTGCTCCTCGGCAACAAGAAGGTCCAGAACAATATCTACAAGTTCTTCCGCGAGTGATATGCCGCGGCCTTGAGCTTACAGATACTATACAGTAAAATATCACGGTTCCCGGCGCTGGCCTCTCTGGAGGTTCGTGCGACGGGAACCGCGGTTTTTCCGGGGATACCGGAATTTCGGTTATCTAAAGAGTCCGGTTCTCCCTAACGTAATACAGTTAACATGTAAAATCCTTAAATCAGAATATATTATGCAATCCATCAGGGAACTCTACCGAATCGGCACCGGCCCTTCGAGCTCACACACCATGGGTCCGCGCAAGGCGGCCGGCATTTTTCTTGAACGCAATCCCGGAGCCGCCCGTTTCGAGGTGACGCTTTACGGCAGTCTGGCCGCAACAGGCCGCGGCCACCTTACAGATGTGGCCATCGAGGACACTCTTAAGCCTTCGGCTCCCGTAGAGATTATATGGGAACCACAGACGTTCCTTCCGTTCCACCCCAACGGAATGCGTTTCCGTGCTTTTGATGCCGCGGGCAATGCGGTTGATGACTGGACGGTGTTCAGCGTAGGCGGTGGCGCGCTTGCCGAGGAAGGCAAAAAGAATGCTGTGACGGTGGAAGAGGTCTATCCCCTCAACACTCTCAACGAAATCATGGCGTGGTGTCAGGAAAACGGCCGCAGCTTCTGGGAGTATGTGGAGATTTGTGAGGGCCCCGAGATATGGGATTACCTGTCGAAGGTATGGAAAACGATGCGTGCCGCAGTTGAACGTGGTATAGACCGCGAGGGCGTACTGCCCGGTCCGCTCAAGCTGCCGCGCCGCGCCGTCACCTATCTGGTGCGTGCGCAGGGCTATAAGAGCAATCTTCAGTCGCGCGGCCTCGTGTTTGCCTATGCACTAGCCGTGAGTGAGGAAAACGCGTCGGGTGGCGAGATTGTAACTGCTCCTACCTGCGGCTCTTGCGGAGTGCTTCCGGCGGTTCTCTACCATCTGCAGAAGAGCCGCGATTTCTCCGAGGCACGCATACTCCGCGCCCTCGCTACCGCCGGACTTATAGGCAACGTGGTGAAACAGAATGCATCGATATCAGGCGCCGAGGTAGGCTGTCAGGGCGAGGTAGGTGTGGCGTGTGCCATGGCTGCTGCCGCTGCCAATCAGCTTTTCGGCGGCTCCACGGCCCAGATAGAATATGCCGCGGAGATGGGTCTGGAGCACCATCTCGGCATGACATGCGATCCGGTTTGCGGCCTGGTACAGATTCCCTGTATAGAGCGTAATGCCTACGCTGCCGCGCGCGCCCTCGACGCCAACCTATATTCGGCCTTTACCGACGGCGCTCACCGCGTGTCGTTCGACCGCGTGGTCGAGGCCATGAAACAGACCGGTCACGACCTTCCCTCCATTTACAAAGAGACCGGCGAAGGCGGTCTGGCCCGCGACTGGACCACTTCCGAAACGCGCAAATAGCACTTCCGGGACGGCGGGACGCTGGGCTTGGTGTGCTGTGCCAATAGGGTATCGGCACTCCACGCGAGGTCTCTGGGATCATCGGCCTCTGGCCGTCGGTCGTTGAAATGCAATGATTTTTTTGATAAGGGGAAGGACGGAGAGGACGCCGACCCTCCCAGGCCGTGGAGAGTTGCTATCCTTATCCGCGAGGCGCCTCTGGGGACGCTGACCCTCCCGGATTTTGGTCGTCAATTGTTCTGTGATAAAAAAACCACCCCGGAAGTCTTCGGCAGATTCCCGGGGTGTGAAGTTAAAAATGGAAAAAAGTTTTTTTTGATAAGTGGCCTTCGCAGGCCATTACATTCGTATTGCTAATTTATTTGTTGAGTGGAGTGATTATTCGCCTGCCTGGGCTTTTGCGCGGGCAAGGAATTTCTCGATGTCAATCTGGGTGGCAGCCTGATACTCGGGATAATCGGAGAGTATCTGCTGGTAGAGTTCGGCCTCGGCAGTGTAGTTTTTAAGTTCACGCTGCACGGTAGCCTCCTTCATGAGGAAGAGGGGGGTGTAGAGGGGATTCTTGTCGGAAATCTTCACGGCCTGTTTGTAGCAGTCGATAGCAGCATCGTAGTTCTTGAGGTTTACCTGACAGTCGCCTTCGAGAGCTTTGGCTGAAGCGCCGATTATGTCCTCGGAGTGTTTGTACTGGCTGGCGTAATCGAGAGCTTTCTGCCATTCGCCTTTCTGATAAAGAAGAATTGCGGCGTTAAGCTTGGCGCGGTTGCCGGCGTCGTAACCATATTCGTCGGCTATCTGCTCATACTGCATCAGGGCTATGGAGTCGTTGCCCATGGCAAGTTCGATGTCGGCCTGACCGATGGCGTCGTTGGCAGCCTGGATGCCGGGACGGCGTATTGCGTAGACATATACCAGTATAGCGCAGGCTACAACTGCCAGAGCTATGGTCGCCCACATTATGACTTTCTGATTGTTTTGCACTTTCTGCTCGACAGACGACAGCGAGTCGTTTATATCGTCGATTTTAGTGTGGATCTCTTCGGGTTTGTTCTTTGCCATTTTAGTATGTGCGGTTCGTTATATATTTCTGATTGGTAATCATGTAGTTTTTATGAAATGCAAAATTAATAGTAATTCCCCGATTTTGAAAATTTTCCGCCTAAAATTCCCCTCAATAAGCATAATCAGGATTGAGTAAATGGAAATGTGGATGTTAGAATGCCGGATATAAGGAGGCCGTTCACTTTGTGGCCGCTATGGCAGACCGTTTATCAAACAAGGTAGTATTCGTGCTCAATATGAAAGGTGAATCATGCCGCGAGAGGGAAGGTATGGATATGATGAACCAACAAATTTGATTATATTTGCACGCCCTTGTGGGGCGGTCCTCTTTTTATATTATCCGGGTCTCTTCTCAAATGTCAGAAATATCATTTGTCATCTCCCGTTGTTCTATTACTTACCCTTAACAAGGAAACGCGAATGTATTACGTCTCAAAACGGATAGAGGTGTCGGGGTCTCATCGACTTAACCTCTCCTACGAAAGCAAGTGCTGCAATACTCACGGCCACAACTGGATTATTACCGTCTATTGCAAAGCCCGCGAACTCAATGCCGACGGCATGGTGTGCGATTTCAAACATATCAAAGATAGAATCCATTCGGTTCTCGACCACAAGCATCTCAATGATGTGTTGCCATTCAATCCCACCGCAGAGAATATCGCAAGATGGGTCACCGAACAGATTCCTGAGTGCTATAAAGCGATGGTTCAGGAATCAGAGGGCAACATCGCCGTCTATGTCGAGGACAACACCGGGGAGGGAGACTTATGAAGGTAAACGAAATCTTCTATTCCTTGCAGGGTGAGGGACGGTTCACAGGCACTCCCGCTGTTTTCCTGCGCTTTTCGGGCTGCAATCTCAAATGCTCGTTCTGCGATACCAGTCATGATGAAGGAGTGGAGATGCAGGCCGTCGAGATAATCGGGGAGATTCTGAAATATCCGTCGAGGCATATCGTAATCACCGGCGGCGAGCCGTCTCTTCAACTCGACCGGGATTTTGTGGACTGCCTGCATCAGCATGGCTATTTCGTGCAGGTAGAGACAAACGGCGTGAAGAAGCTACCTGATAATGTTGACTGGATTACCTGCTCACCGAAGTATAAGCCGATATGCTACGACGGGGTGCAGGAGATAAAGTATGTCTATGAAGGCAAGGAATCCGAGGATAAGATTCTCAGCCTCTTCCGTTCAGTCAGGGCCGAGACTTTCTATCTCCAGCCCTGCGATGTGAATAATCCGGAACGTAACGCCGAAATCCTCGCCGGGTGTATCGATTTCATCAAGGCCCACCCCGAATGGAAGCTTTCGCTCCAGACCCACAAAGTGCTCAATATAAGATAATCACCGTTTCTACGGCCGGCAGAGGGGCAGAGGTGGTGATGGGTGTGGCCGCATGCGTAAAGGCGTCAATAAATGGATTCGTGAATTTCCCCATGGACAGTTTTGGCGTGGTGCATGAGCCTCTGCGCTCCATAGCCGCCGGGCCTCAGCTTCCGGAATATCATCAGCTGGGACAGTCAGCCGGTGTGGACGACGGACAGCCATTCCTGTGGAATGGCGTGAGATTCAAGAGCATCACCACCGAAGGAGAGCGCTCTGCAACCGGAATTGCATCGGTGAGCGGCGTGCTTGTGACCGCCAACAGCAATCATTATATCGATCTTCGTCCCAACGATGTTATTCTTGAATTTGACAACGCCGTTGTCAAAAATACAGCCGATCTGCGCAAGCTTATCGACGAGGCGAGCTCCGACCGGGTGCCCGTTGTGCGCTTCCGCAATCAGAAAGCCGAAACCATCACCGTCGATTGCCCGAAAAACTGACGGCGCGAATTGGATAATAGTTAAACTCCCGCGGCTCTGTTTTGATTTTGTAGAGCCGCGGGAGTTTTGTAACTTTGCGGAGCTATATTGTAATACAAGCTCAAAGAGTTATGAATATATCATATAATTGGCTCAGACAGTATATTGACTGCAAGCTTACCCCCTCTGAACTCGCCGGGGCGCTGACCTCGATAGGTCTCGAGACCGGTACGGTGGAGGAAGTAGAGAGCATAAAAGGAGGCCTTAAGGGACTCGTTATAGGTAAGGTGCTTACGTGTGTGGAGCATCCCGACAGTGACCACCTTCATGTGACAACCGTTGACCTCGGCCAGGGGGAACCGGTGCAGATAGTGTGCGGCGCTCCCAATGTGGCCGCCGGCCAGACCGTTGTTGTGGCAACGATAGGCACCACCCTGTATGACGGCGACAAGGAATTCAAGATAAAGAAATCGAAGATGCGCGGTGTAGAGTCACTGGGTATGATCTGCGCCGAGGACGAAATAGGCGTGGGCACTTCCCACGACGGGATTATCGTGATAGAGGAGGACATAAAGCCCGGAACACCCGCGGCCGATTATTACGGTCTGACTTCCGACTATGTGCTGGAAGTCGACCTAACTCCCAATCGCATTGACGCCGCCTCCCACTTCGGCGTGGCGCGCGACCTCAGTGCCTGGATGGCATGCCATGCCGAGCCCGCGCAGCTGAAGCGCCCCGATGTGGAGTCTTTCCATGTTGACAATCCTGCCGGCGACGCCATAAAGGTGCAGGTAGACAACTATGAGGCCGCTCCTCGTTACTGCGGAATCACAATCCGCGGCGTGAAGGTGGCCGAAAGCCCCGAATGGCTCAAAAAGAATCTTACAGCCATCGGTCTGCATCCCATCAACAATATCGTGGACATAACCAACTATATACTCCACGGTATAGGTCAGCCTCTCCACTGCTTCGACCTCAACACCATCGATGGAGGGCAGATAGTGGTACGCAATTGCCCGGAAGGCACTCCGTTCGTGACTCTTGACGGAGTGGAGCGCAAGCTTTCCGCGGCCGATCTCATGATATGCTCGGCCACCAAGCCTCTTTGCATAGCCGGTGTGTTCGGCGGCCTTGATTCGGGAGTGACCGAGCAGACCACCGACGTGTTCATAGAGAGCGCCTACTTCAACCCCACGAGCGTGCGCCGCACCGCACGCCGCCACGGCCTGAACACCGATGCCTCGTTCCGCTACGAGCGCGGCACCGACCCCAATCTGCCGCTATATGCCCTCAAGCTCGCTACTATTCTGATAAAGGAACTGGCCGGCGGCGAGGTGTGCGGCGAGCCGGTTGACATCTACCCGCATTCTGTGGAGCCGTTCAAGGTCGAGCTGAGCTATAGCTATATGAACGGACTCATCGGTAAAGAAATACCCCGCGAGACTGTGGATTCCATTCTGCGCTCGCTCGAGATAGAGATTGCCGCCCGTCCGTCTGACGACGTGATGGACCTGCGCGTGCCTACCTACCGCGTGGACGTGACCCGTCCCTGCGATGTGGTGGAAGATGTGCTCCGCATTTACGGCTACAACAACGTGGAGATTTCCACCACCGTACACTCATCGCTCTCCTATGAGAGCCGTGCCGATGCCGACAACGCCCTGCGCAATCTCATTTCCGAACAACTCACCGCCATCGGATTCAATGAGATAATGAACAACTCGCTCACAGCCGAAAGCTACTATGCCGACAATGCACGCTGGAGCGCCGACCGCTGTGTGCGCCTGCTCAATCCGCTCAGCTCCGACCTGAGCGTGATGCGCCAGACGCTTCTCTATGGCGGTCTGGAATCGATAGCCTACAATATCAACCGCCGTTCGGCCAATCTCAAGTTCTACGAGTTCGGCAACGTCTACAGCCGCAAGCCCGGTGTGGAATCCACCGCCGAGGCGCCGCTCGCTCCCTTTGTGGAGGGTTCGCGTCTGGCCCTGTGGCTTACGGGCGACATGCGTCAGGCCGGTTGGGCTCATCCCGCCGAGGAAGCGACCGTGTTCGACCTCAAGGCAATCGTGGCCAATATTTTCCTGCGTCTGGGCATCAATCCCGCCGAGATAAAATTGACTGCCGCAACCGCCGACGCTCCTTTCAGCGCGTCGCTCAAAGTCACCGGCCGTTCGGGCAATGCCATCGGCGAGATGGGAATAGTTGACAAGGCTACCCTTACCGCTTTCGACATTAAGCAGCCCGTATGTTACGGTGAGTTCGACTGGCAGACACTTGTGCAGATGTCCTCGCGCCACAAGACGAGCTACCGTCAGCTGCCGCGCACCATGGCCGTGAAACGCGACCTGGCGCTGCTTGTGGATACCTCAGTGACCATGCAGCAGATTGAGAATGCGGTGCGCGAGGCCGACCGCAAGCTTCTGCGCTCCGTAAGTCTCTTCGACGTCTACGAGGGTGACAAGCTCCCGGCAGGCAAGAAGTCCTACGCCATCACCATGACTCTGCAGGACGACGAGCGCACGCTCAACGATAAGCAGATCGACGCCGTGATGAAGAAAATAGTAAGCTCGCTCACCGCCAAGACCGGCGCGACGCTCCGTTAAAGAAATCAATAACAATAAATCAATAAACAACACACTACTTCACAATGGGAAGAGCATTTGAATACCGCAAAGCCCGCAAGCTCAAACGCTGGGGCAACATGTCGCGTACATTTACGCGTATAGGCAAGGAAATAACCATAGCCGCCAAAGCAGGCGGTCCCGATCCCGATTCCAATCCCCGTCTGCGCGCGCTGATGCAGAACGCCAAGGCAGCCAATATGCCCAAGGACACCGTGGAACGCGCCATAAAGAAGGCTACCGACAAGGATGCCGGCGATTACAAGGAGATCACATACGAAGGATACGGTCCGCACGGCATCGCGATTTTCGTTGAGGCCGCTACCGACAACAACACCCGCACCGTGGCCAACGTGCGCTCCTATTTCACCAAATTCGGCGGTTCGCTGGGTACCCAGGGTTCGCTTTCGTTCCTTTTCGACCACAAGTCAGTGTTCAAAATCAAACCCAAGGCCGACGTGAGCCTGGAGGATCTCGAACTTGAGCTGATTGACTACGGCGTTGACGAACTCGTGGACGACGTGGACGATGACGACAACGAAATCATCGTGCTCTACGGTGGCTTCGAGGATTATTCGTCAATCCAGAACTATCTTGAGAGCAACGGCTTCGAAATCGTGTCGTCGGAATTCGTCCGCATCCCCAACGACCTCAAGGAGGTTTCAGCCGAGCAGCGCGACGCCATCAACCGTCTCCTGGAGAAAATCGAGGAGGACGAGGATGTGCAGAACGTGTTCCACAACATGAAGGAGTCTGACGAAGACGAGGAATAAAATTCCTTCTCACAGAATCAATAATACAACAAAGGCTGCCCGAGTGATTCGGAGCAGCCTTTATTATATTGTTGCGCAGCCGTCGTGGGGCTGCGTTGTATTATTTGAATACGTATTGCTGGGAGATGGATTCGTTGTTGTGCACGCGGCGGATGGTGTCGGCTATGAGCTTGGCAACGGAAATCACGGTAGCTTTCTTGCACTCGTGGCGCAGAGGAATGCTGTTGGTGAAAATCATCTCTGTCATGGCGCAGTTGTCGACACGCTCGCTTGCGGGATCGCTCATAATGGCGTGGGATGCGAGGCCGCGAACAGATTTGGCGCCATTTGCCATCATGAGGTCGGCAGCCTTGGTGATGGTGCCTGCGGTGTCAACCATATCGTCGATGAGCACCACGTTCTTGTCCTTGACATCGCCTATCACGGTCATGGATTCAACCACGTTGGCTTTGGCGCGCTGTTTGTGGCAGAGCACCAGAGGCACGTTGAGGTACTTGGCGTAGGAATTGGCACGCTTTGCACCGCCCACGTCGGGAGTGGCTATCACCATATCCTCGAGGTTGAGCGACTTGATGTAGGGGATGAATACCGACGAAGCGTAGAGGTGGTCGACGGGAACGTCGAAGAATCCCTGTATCTGGTCGGCGTGCAGGTCCATGGTGATCACGCGGTTTACACCGGCGGCGCTCAGAAGGTCGGCCACGAGTTTGGCGGCAATTGACACGCGGGGTTTGTCCTTGCGGTCCTGACGGGCCCAGCCGAAGTAGGGGATAACGGCTATCACGGAGTAGGCCGAGGCACGCTTGGCTGCGTCGATCATCAGCAGAAGCTCCATTAGATTGTCGCTGTTGGGGAAGGTAGACTGCACGAGATAGACCTCGCAGCCGCGGACGGTTTCTTCAAACGACACCTCGAATTCGCCGTCGGCGAAATGCTGGATGTTCATCTTACCAAGTTCAAGGCCAAGGTCTTTGCAGATTTCTTCGCCCATATAGTGGGATGCTGTACCGGCGAAAATCTTGATGGGATGGATTACGGATTGCATATAGAAGATTGGAAAAGGATTATCGCTGCAAAATTACAAAGAAATATTCAGCCCACCGCAATCAATCGTTTTTTTTACAGGTGGATTTTCGGGGCTTTGATTTTGGCGCTGTGTCGGCCTTTGTTTTTGCCGGGGCCTTTGGCGTGGCGGGAGATAGTACCCAGACGGCTGCTCCGCCGGCGGGAACGCTGATGCTTACGGGTGCATCGGGGTCGAGCGTAAGAGTGGAATCGGCTCCGCTGAGCACTTCGCGTCCCGCATAGTTGCCGGGCTCGATGCCCATGTAGTCGAACGCATGGGCGGGGATGTTGACCGATACTGTGAGATCCTCGTGATCAAAGTTCGCCACCACAATCACGGTGTTGCCGCCCGGCTGATGGCGCAGGAAGGCATACTGACGGTCGGGGTTGAAATGCTCCGAGCGTGAATTCACCCACATGAGGTCATAGAACATGCCTTCGGCGATTGCGGCCTCTGTGTTGCACAGCGAGAGAATCGCAGCATAGTCGCGGCGCAGGGCGCGTTCGGCGGCAGTGAGCCGTGTCAGCGCCGGCTTGCCTGAGGCGAGCCAGCGGCGCATGGTGTCGAGGCTCCAGTAGTCGAAGATGGTGGTGCGTCCGTCGCGTCCCGAGAAGCCCTCGCTGTCCATGCCTTTTTCGCCCAGCTCCTGACCGAAATATACCATATACGGGCCGCGGCTCATAAGAGCGCCTACAGCCAGCGGCGCTATGCCGCGTGCGGCGTCGCCGGTGAAGAATTCGGAGGCGAGGCGCTGTTCGTCGTGGTTCTCGAGGAAGTTGAGCAGATGGTCCTGCAGGCCTTCCACACGCTGCCAGCAGCCGGTGATGGCCGTGGCCGAGAGGCCGCATGCGGTTACAGCGCGGAGAGTGTCGTAGAGGTTTACCTTGTCGTAGAGATAGTCGAAGCCTCCGCGCTGTATGTAGTCGTGGTATATGCCGGTATCATATAGCTCGGCTATGAATATCAGGCCGGGACGTCCTGCGGCTTTCACCTGCGGAATCACCCACTGCCAGAATTCCACGGGCACCATGTGGGCCATGTCGCAGCGGAAGCCGTCCACGCCCTTTCCGGCCCAGAATTTGAGGATGTGGGCCATCTTGTTCCAGGTGGAGGGTATAGGGTCAAAGTGGCATGAGCCGCCCCACGAGGGATCGATGCCGTAGTTGAGTTTCACGGTCTCATACCAGTCGTTGACGCCGGGCGAGGCGTTGAAGCAGTCGTTGCCCGAGGCCTTTGCGGGGAATTCCACGTATGCTTCGTCGCCTTCGCCTAATGGGATTGTGGGGGCGAAGCCGTAGCCGGGCAGATAATAGTAGTTGTTGTCGCGGGCGAAGAAGAAGCTGGTATTGTCGTCGGCGCCGAAATCGGCGGGAGCGTCGGCGGGGCGCGCGTCGCTGTGGTAGCGGCGTGCGGTGTGGTTGGGCACGAAGTCTATTATCACCTTCATGCCGGCGGCGTGGATGCGCTCTACCAGCGCTTCGAATTCGGCCATGCGGTTCTCCACATCCACAGCCAGGTCAGGGTCTACGTCGTAGTAGTCCTTGATGGCGTAGGGGGAGCCGGCTTTGCCTTTCACTATATAGTGATTGTCGGCGGGAGTGATGCCGCGGCCGGTATAGTCGGTGGCTTCGGCATGTTCTATGATGCCTGTGAGCCACAGGTGGGTGGCGCCAAGGTCTTTCAGCGAATTTATTATTTCGGGGGTATAGTCGTTGAATTTGCCGCTGCCGTTTTCGGCCAGGGTTCCGCCCTGACGGCATGTGGCATTGCGGTTTGTCATCAGACGTGTGAAAATCTGATAGATGACGGGTTTCTGTGTCATATATGGATAGTTATTTGGAGGGACGGATGTGAATGTAAGCCTGGATGCAGCCCACAAATACCGCTCCGCCTATTATGTTGCCTATAGTGGCGGGGAGTAGGTTGTCAATGAGAAATGAACCGACGCTCACGCCGGCTCCCTGCATTATTCCGGCGGGGATGAAAAACATGTTGGCTATACAGTGTTCGTAGCCCAGAGCCACGAATGCCATGACGGGGAAAAAGCATCCTGCCATTTTCTCGATAAGCGTATGGCCTGCCAAAGCGAGCCACACTGCCAGACACACGCACCAGTTGGCGCCTATGCCTTTGAGAAGCACCTGCCAGAAGGTCATCGACACTTTGGCGCGGGCTATGCGGCAGATAGCCTCGTCGTAGGGAGCAGAGGCCGTGAGGCCCGAGAGATACACGAGGAAGTAGGCGAAAAGCAACGCGCCTATGAAGTTGCCGAAGTAGACTATGGTCCAGTTGCGCGCGATTTCTTTCCAGCCGAAGCGGCGCTGCATGCATCCGGGAATGAGCAGGGCGTTGTTGCCGGTGAACAGTTCGGCGCCGAGCACCACCACAAGTATGAGGCCTATGGGGAACATCATTCCGCTCAGAAGGCGCTGCAGCGAAGGGTTGGCAGCGGTAGCCTCGGGGAATCCGAAGCCCACTATGACCGAAAGTATGCCGCCGAAGGCTATGAAGCTTCCGGCCATTATGGATTGAGTCCAGAGTCTCCATGCCGGGGCTGCGGCTTTGGCACAGCCTATCTCGAGGGTGGCCTTGGTGATTTCGGCCGGTGACAGTATTTTCATATATCTCTCTGATTTTGGCGCAAATTTACCCAAAATCCCGCGTTCCGGCAAATCCGGGGCGCCCATCGGTCGCTACGAAAATGAAAGCGCTGTGCCGGAGCATTTGCCGACACAGCGCCATTTCATATTTTATAAGACCGTGTTATCAGTCGTTCCAGGTGCAGGATACGAATGTGAACGTAGCGGGTGCGGTCACTTCGTAAACCACGGTTGCGGGAAGAGTCTTGCGGTCGGCGGTATAATAATAGAAGTTGATTGTAACTGTCACGTCTATTCCGTCAATGGGCTTCATGTCGGGGTGAAGAATTGCAAGGGCTCCCGGCATGACTTCGGTCTCGAAGCGTTTTTTCATAAGAGCCATGACTTCGTCGTCGCTCATTGACGCATATCCGGCGTAGGCTTCTTTTGCCGATCCGGGACGCATGTCCACATTGCCCTGGTAGGCCGACGTGCCGCAGTAATATTCGTTGTTGCCGTAGCTTGAGATATAAGCTGCTCCGTCGGTAACATTGTTGCGTACCCAATCTACACATGTCTGGAAGTATAGTGTGGAGATGGCCACGCCTCTACCGGAAGGCAAAGTGATGACCATGGAAGGATCGTAATTCCATTTGCCGTTGGATTTCACAAACTGAGCCGTTTCTGTCACTACACCATCGTTAAGAGTCCATTCAGAGCCATTGTAAAGATACTGGTCGCATCGGGTTGTTGTGGCTTTTGAGTTTGAGTCATAATAGTAGTAAGCCACAAACATGGTATCGTCAGTATCGGCGTAGGGGAAGCGGTTTTTCAGCATTATAGGCATGTAGTTGCTGGGAACGTCACCGGAGAAGTTGTCATGGCTCTGACCCATCGCCTGATAGTCGGCGTGGGAGAGAATCACGGTGGAGGGAGCTGCGGCCCATTCCGAACCGTCGAACTTGTAGATGGCGTTCTCATTGACCGAAGGCACGGTTACCACGGCGCGTGAAGCGGCAGCGGCTGCCAGGGTGTTGAAGCCTGTGTTGCCTACTTTAGTCACTATTATATTCAGGAACTTGCCTTTACTTGCAATTGCCACAACATAGCCTTCGAGTGTCACGGTAGCACCGTCGGTGAGGGCGGCCTTCACGGCGTCGGATGCTCCGTAGGGGCTGAGCTGTACGGTGGTGCCGTCAAGGCTGATGTTGATGTAGTTTCCATCTACTTTTACCTTTCCGGTGAATTTGGAGTAAACGGGTGATATGGGAGCTGCGCCTGATGCCATTACATCGGCTACAAACTGGTCTACTTCGGTTCCGGTCCAGGTTTTGGCCGCGGGATAAGTTACGGTCTGGGTGCCTTTCACGGTTACCTCAGTGTTTCTCTTTACCTGGAATCCATAGTTGTAGGAATCGATGGTGGCGTCCATTGTCACCTGGTCGCCGACCTTGAGGGCGGAGTTGCCGGTAGGTTGGTAAGCGAATACGGAGCCGGAGGCGTCCACCACCACCGGGCCCTGAGTGGAAACAGCGGCCACATAGCCGTTGATTTCAACGTTGTCGCCTTTGGAAATAGAGCCGAGAACGTTGGAGAGTTCGAAGGCGGGTTCGTCGGGGGTGTTGAACACAGGGTCGGTGTCGGATGTGTTGTAGTTCACAATCACATAGTCGTCGGCCACGGCATCCGGGAATTTAGCTTTGAGAATGCCGGGAATGGATCTTGCAGCTGTGTGGGAGGGAGCGAAAGAGAGGGTGTAGTCCTCGTCGCTTTTCCATACGCTCTGGTAGTCGGCCTCGTCTACGGCGTATTTCTCGGCTGCGGCTATGGCTTTGATTTCCTCGGGGAGCGCTGTTGCGGTTCTGTAGGTGATATTCATTGCCGAACCGTTTTCAAGCGTGAAATACTGGAACTTATAGTCGTTGAGTAATCCGGGAATGTAATCGGCAGCAGGAATCTCCTCGGAGAAATAACCCTGGGTGCCTACGGCTGCGAGAGCCTTGACTTTGTCACTGCCTGCTAAAGCCTTATTTGCGGAGTTGGCGGCTACAAGTTTGTAGTCGTTGGCGGTGAGGGTATAATCGATGCTTTCTACCTGGGAGGGTTCGGGTTCCTCGAATCCTGGGAGCTTGTCGTTCCACGAGTTGTCGTCGCACGATGAGAGCGCGAGCGCGAAGCCTCCGAGAAGCAGCAGCTTGTTTATATGTCTTTTCATTGTTATGGGGTTGGATGTCGGTTAGAAGTTAACTTTGAGCTTGAGGCTGTAGGTGCGTCCGAATGAGTAGAACAGACGGTTGGCGTTGCGCCATGTGCCTATGTCGCCTGTAGGGGTCTGGCACTGGGTGACGTAGTTGTAGTTGCAGAGGTTGTTTACGTTGCCGTAGATTGTGGCGTCGAGACCGCCGAGTTTGAAGCGATAGCTTGCACTTACATCAAGTGTGTTGCCCCATGGAATTCTCCAGGGTGTACCGGCTTTGATTACTTCGCCGTTAGTTGTGCCTTTGAAGCTGCTGGATGAGATATAGATGTCGGAGTAAGTACGGAAGTAGGCAGTCCAGTCGGCGCTGATGCGCATTCCCTTAAAGGGACGGAATGTGGCGCCGAATGAGGTCGTGGTCTGGGCCGAACCGCCAACTTTCACGCCTTTCTGGTCGAGGGTGGCGTGGAGGTGGTTCTCACCCATGATGCCATCGGTGGCAATCGTACCGTTGAGGCTCGACAGAGGCTGTCCGTTCTGGTTGTAGAAATAACCGAGAGCGTTGGAGTCCCACTGCCAGTCGCCGAGTGAGAGCATGGCGTCGAATTCAAACCAGCGTACTGGCTTCACTTTTGCGGAAACCTCGATGCCCATGTGGCGTGCGTCGACACCCGCCATGGAGAAATAGTAGTAATTCGATCCGTCTTTGGCTGTGGCAGGGTCAATCTGGTCGCCTTTCGACATGGTCTTGTCCATCCATTTGGTATAATAGGCGTTGACATCCACTGCAAGTATCGGCGAATGGTATCCGTAACCGAGTTCGAATGAGAATGTCTTCTCGTTGCGCGAGTCGGGGTTAGTGATATTGGATGTCTGGGCGGAAAGGAACACACCGTTGCTGAAGAACGGAGCGCGGCTTATGAATCCGGTGTTGAAGAACACGTTGTTGTGGCGGTCGATGTTGTAGTTGACTCCGCCTTTGATTGTTCCTCCCATGAAGTTCTTTGTTGCCGAACGTGCGTGGGCTGCGTCGTAATAATAGAAGTCCTTACGCCAGTAGGTGTTGTTGTTCAAGGCTCCGGCAATCACAAGGTTGAGTTTTTTGTCGAGGAGGGTGTACTCGCCCTGAGCATATATGCCTTCCTGTGCGGTGAATCCGTCATAATTGCGGTTTACGATATCGCCTACCTGAAGTTTTGCGTAAACCCAGTCGGTCATTGTGTTATTGTGGGTCGCGTTGTTGTAGGGTTGTACTTTCTTGCGGTTGGTGTCGTCAATATAATATTCACCGCCGAAGAGATCCTGGATTTCGGTCTTGTGATGGCCGATATAGTAGCGGAAGTCGATACCGGCTGTGAGCTTGATTTTGTCGCCGTTGCGCATGTCGAAATCTCGTTTGTACGACGATATGAGGCCGTAAGTCTCATGGCTGTTTTCTTTGAATACAAGTGCCATGTTGGAGCCTGTAGTGGATTTGGCGTTCATTTCCTCGATTGCGTCGTAGTCGAAGTAGCCTTCGGGGGTGCGCCAATCGGTGGTGAGGGTTCCTTCGTTGGAGTTTGTGCCATACCACGAGTAGGTCTGCTGCTTTCCGTCGGGGCCGTAGGTGGTGCGTGTTATGCCGTCGCGTCCGCCTCCGGATGTGATGGATGCGTAGATTGAGGAAGAGAGCGACGATTTGTCGTCAATCTGCCAGATGTGGTTGATTGCCAGCTGCGGTTTGTGGTATTTGTTGCGCTGATAGTTATAGGGCTGTCCGTTATAGTAGCCAAAGGTGGGATTGTAACGGTAGGGCGATTCACCTTTCATATAGTTGCGTACACCCTGCCATCCGAGAATGGACAAACCGTTGTTGTAATTGCGGTTGTAGTGCCACTGTGGGGAACCGAAGCCTGTGAATCCTACCTGATGGCGGTCGTTGATGCGCTTAGTTACATTGACAAACCAGTTGTAAGCATCGCGGTCAGTTCCCTGGATATAGCCTTCGCCGTATTTGCGGCTTCCGAGCACTGTCACTGCCCAGCCGTTTTTCATCATGCCGGTAGACAGTTTGATGCCATACTGGGTAAGGCCGTCGTTACCCATTCCGTACCATACGGATCCGCCTTTCTCAACGTCGATGGTGCGGGTTGTGATATTGATAGTACCGCCGATTGAAGGGGTGGAAAGCATGGTTGCGCCGAGACCGCGCTGGGTCTGGATTGAGGAGGTGACCTCGGAGAGGCCGGCCCAGTTGCTCATGTAGACGCCGCCCCATTCCTGGTCGTTGACGGGTATACCGTTTACTAACATTGCCACATTTTCGCTCTCGAAGCCACGAACGCGGGTCTTTGCGTCGCCCCAGCCGCCGCCTTCGCTGCGGGTGTAGACGCCGGGAGTGGTCTTGAGCACTTCAAGAAGCTCCTGGTTGCCGAGTTTGAATTCGAGTTCCTGTGCGTTGATGGTGGAGAGGGCCACCGGGGTCTCGCGGGTCTTGCCTACCGACTGTGTGATCACCACGTCATTGAGCATGAGGGCCTCGGTCTCCATGGCGATGGTGCCGAGGTTGGCTGCGGGAGTAAGGTCCACGGGCTTGTAGCCCACGAATGTAATCTGAATGGTCTTGGTGCCGGCGGGGACGGTGAGCTTGAACACTCCGTCGATGTTGGTGGCTGTGGAGGCTTTGGTGCCTACGGCCTTAACTGTGGCGCCGATGAGCGGTTCGTTCTGCTCGTCGACAACCGTGCCGGTGCAGGTGATGTCGGGCGCTGCGAAAGCTGCCGAGCAAATCAACCAGACAGCTGTTGTTAAGAGAATTAGTCTCTTCATAATTGAATTGCAGGTTATTAATTGATATGATTGGTTAAATTTTTTATCTAAATCGTTCCCTGGGGGAGAGATTGGGGTGGTGCTCACGCACAGACACGCGCAAAATTAGTAATTATTTTTAACACTAAGGACCTGCAATTGTTAAATATTGATTAAGAATAAGGTTAAAAAGAGAGCTGTGGAGGGCCGATGCGGGGCTGCGGAGTTCAGTCCAGACGCAGTTTCATGAGCGGTGTGGCATCGAAGCGGGGAAGGGCCATGAGCTGCACCCGGCAGCCACGGGCCTGCAGCGAGCCGGAGGCATCGCCCACGGATCCTATTCCGGCCTGGAGCAGGGCGGTGCGCACGCACTGCGTGGCTATGGCGGGAAGATTGTTGTCGTGGCTTAGATGGCACAGAAACACGTTGCGCAGCGGGCCGGAGGCAAGCGAGGCCACGAAGGAGGCGGTCACGGTGTTGTCGAGATGGCCGGTGTCGGCGGCAATGCGTGCTTTGAGATACATGGGATATGGGCCTGTGCGCAGCATCTGGGCATCGTAGTTGCTTTCTATCATTATGTGCTGGGCCTGGCGCATGTAATGCTCCACACGGTCGGTGATGCATCCCAGGTCGGTGGCCACGGCGAAGCGGTGGTCGCCGCAGGTGATGAAGAATCCGGCGTTGTCGCTGCCGTCGTGGCTCACTTCGAAGGGGGTTATCTCGAAGTTGCCTACTTTGAAGGGGAATTCCTTGTATATGGGACGGTGATAGTCCTTGATTCGGCGCGATATGCTGTGACGGCGCAGGAGGCCCTGGAGCACGCGGGGGGTGCAATATACACCTATATGTTTGTATTTGCGCACCAGCGAGTAGACGTAGCGCACGTGGTCGCTGTGGTCGTGCGTGAGGCATATTCCGTTCACCTGGTCCATTGAGAGGCCGTTCTGCCTGAGGGCCGTCTTCACTTTGTCGGGATCTACTCCGGCATCAATCAGAATGCCGCCCTCGGAGTCGCCTATGTAAGCGCAGTTGCCGCTGCTGCCGCTTCCGAAGCTTATGAACGAAAGGGCGGCCGCTGGACGCAGAGAGGCGGTGTCGATCTCCATGTTGGAAGCGGTGCCGCTGCTGGCCTGCTGACGTTTCTTCACCTCCACCACAAAATCGCGTATGGACGGATGGGCCTCGGGCGTCTCAGGTTCCAGTCCCGGAATGCGGAACGGCGACGTCTGAGAGTCAAAGAGACTCGGCTGGTGGATATTCGGGCGGTATTTTATTTTTTTTGACATGTGGAGTTAGCTGAAAAGAAGGAATACGGTGGGACGGCGGTCGTAATCATAACGTGCGGTGGCCCAGCGGCGCAGCGGCATGGTTATGATTTTTTCTTCCGGTCCCGTGAGGTCGGAGGCCACACAGAGCAGCATTTCCGCGGGCATGCGGCGGCAGAGCTCGGCTATGAGTTTGTTGTTGCGGTAGGGGGTCTCGATGAAAATCTGGGTCTGACGGCGATGGGCTATGTCGCGCTGCATATCGCTGAACGCGCGGGAGCGTTTGGAGGATTCAAACGGCAGATAGCCCAGAAAGGCGAACGACTGTCCGTTGAACCCTGATCCCATCAGGGCCAGCAGCAGGCTTGACGGCCCAACCAGAGGCACCACGCGCATGCCCCGCCTCTGGGCCTCGGCCACAGCGAGGGCGCCGGGATCGGCCACAGCCGGGCATCCGGCTTCCGACATCACCCCCACGGCCTCTCCGGCCTCTATCGGGGCAAGCATCGCGGGTACCTCGCTCTCGGGAGTATGTTCGCTCAGTTCGGTGAAAGTGATGGAGTCGATGTCTATGCCCGGGTCGACCGCCTTGAGGAAACGGCGCGCCGTGCGCACGTTTTCCACAATGAAATGCTTTATCCGGCGCGCAGTCTCTATGTTTTCCTGCGGCATGACGGCCGCGGGAGCTGCTGAGCTGATATTGACTGGAATCAGATAGAGAGCTGGCTGGAGTGTGGTGGTGGACATAGCTTTGTGGTTGGTTTATGCAAATTTACACAAAATTTCGGGACTGTAGGAAAAAAGTCACCGCGACCTGTTGCCTGAGGCGGAAGGTCGCGGTGAACGATAATGAAAAAGAGCGATTCTTCTCGGGGGATGCGGGCGGTTATTCGAGGTCACGCGACACTCCCACCAGCTTCATCTTGCATCCGCGCACGAAATCGAGAATGCAGGTGCGCTCCTCGCCCGGCTCAACGTCGGTTTCTATACGCTTGAGTGCGTTGAACACGGAGGTGCCTGACTGATAGATGTGGCGGTAGGCTTTGGCGATATTGTCGACCTTGTCCTCGCTTATTCCGCTTTTGCGCATCACCACGGCGTTGACGCCATAGTAGACAGCGGGGTTGTGGGCCATGATTACGTAGGGAGGCACGTTGCCGCTTATACGGCAGCCGCCCTTGATGAGTACCCAGGGACCCACCACGGAGTTCTCGTGGAGAATCACGCCTGAGGAGAGGATGGTGCATTCGCCCACTTCGGCGTCGCCTGCTATAGTGGCTCCGTTGCCTATCACGCAGCGTCCCATAATGTGGGTGTCGTGACCGATATGGCTTTCGGCCATTATGAAGCAGTCGTTGCCTATGCGTGTGCCGCCTTCCGATTTTATACCGCGGTTTATGATCACGTTTTCACGGATCATGTTGTTGTCGCCGATATAGCAGTAGGTTTTCTCGCCTTTCCAGCGGAAATCCTGGGGGTCGGCGCCTATCACCGAGTTCTGGTAAATCTTGTTGTTTTTGCCTATACGTGTTCCCGACATGATGCTGACATAGGGCATGATGGTGCAGCCGTCGCCGATTTCAACGTCGGCGTCGATATAGACAAAGGGGTGGATGGTGACGTTCTCGCCGATTTTGGCGGAGGGGTCAACGTAGGCTAATGGGCTAATCATGGCTTTTTGGAATTAGGATGAAAGATTGTGTTCATATCCGGGCGCTTATCTGCCTCCTCCGAGGGACTGGTAGAGGTTGATGAGCGCGCGGGCCTGGTTGTTGCGTGCGGTTATCTCCGAGGTCTGAGCTCCGAGCAGATTGGTCTGCGCGGTGAGCACGTCGAGGTAGGTTGTGGAGGTGTTGCCTACTTTCAGGAGATCCTGGGTGTAGTCTACGGCCTTGGAGAGGTCGGCCACCTGCACGTTGACAAGCTGCTGCTTCTCGACGCTCTTCTGGTAGAGGGTCATGGCGTTGGACACCTCTGCGCTGGCGCTCATGAGCGTGTACTCGAAGGTGTTGAGCTGCTGTTGCTGCTGGGCTTTGGCAGCTTCGAGACGCGCAATGTTGGCGCCGCGGGAGAAGAGCGGTGCCGTGAGCTGCCCGGCAAGATTCAGGAAGAATTTGCCGGGGTTCACAATCATGGAGCCGAGCATATTGGTGAAACCGCCGTTGGCAGTTATGTTGAGGCTGGGATAGAAGGCAGAGCGCGCGCCGGCCGTGGTGTAATAGGCTGCGGCCAGGGCATGCTCGGCGGCCTGCACGTCGGGGCGTGCGGCGAGTTCGCGCATGGGGATGGCGTCGCGGTGAATCTGGGGCATCGGAAGCATGGAGAGGGGTTCGATGGCCCAGGTCTGCGGCATCACGTTGAGAAGCAGCGACATGGTGTTGTTGAGCTCATTGAGCGATACCTCGAGGTCGGTGATCGTGGCCTGGATGCCATAGTACTGGGCCTCGCTCTGCACCACAGCCACTTCGGTGCCGCGGCCGGCTTCCTTGAGGTCGCGCATCACCTGCACGGTCTCTTTCCAGTTCTCGGCTGTGGAGCGGCTCAGCTCGAGCTGCTGCTCGAGGGTGGCGATGCCGTAGTAGGTGTTGGCTACGGCACTGATTATCTGGGAGCGCACGGCCTGTGCGTAGGCCTGGCTCTGGAGCAAGGTCTCCTTGGCGGCACGCTTGGTGTTGAGCAGGCGTCCGAAGATGTCCACCTCCCAGCTCACCGAGAGGGGAATCTGATAGGAGCGGGTCCAGGGACCGTTCTCGAAGTGCGACACCGAGGCGTTGGGGGCCAGGGCCACAGAGGGGAGGAAGCTCAGGCGGGCGCCTTTGAGCTGGGCGTGGGCTATGTCAACGTTGAGTTTGGCGTTCTGCAGGTTGGTGTTGTTCTGCAGGGCCTGGTTTATCAGGTCGGCGAGCACCGGATCGGTGAACACCTGCTGCCATGTCATGTTGCCGAATGCCATGGGATCGGGCTCCTGCTGGAGCGCCTGGGCGTATTCGGCGGTAAGCTCGCTCTGCTTCGACATTTTGAATTTGCCGTACATGTTGCAGCCCGGCAGAGCGAGGGCCGCGGAGGCACCGACGGCCGATATTATTATGATGTTGGTCAGTTTCATTTTAATGAATGGTGAAAGAGGTTAGGCTTTGCCGATATTGGGGTCGTACTGCTCGATTTCGTTCTCGATGCCCTGGTTGTCGGTGTCTTCCCACTTGAGCGGGCTTATCTTTTCCTGGATCTTCTGGAAGATCACGAACAGGGCGGGTACTATGATTACCTGGAGAAGCATGCCGATGAGCATACCGCCGATCGAGCCTGTGCCGAGGGCGCGGTTGCCGTTGGCGCCTGCACCGGTGGCAAACATCATCGGGAGCAGACCGATGATCATGGCGAGCGATGTCATGAGAATCGGGCGCAGACGGGCGGAAGCTCCGTCGATGGCGGCCTTGACTATCGACATGCCCATGCGGCGGCGTTCGATAGCGAATTCCACGATAAGGATGGCATTCTTTGCCAGAAGACCGATAAGCATGATGAGGGCGATCTGCAGGTAGATGTTGTTGGTGATGCCGAATATCTGGGCGAAGATGAATGTGCCCATGAGTCCGAACGGAATGGAGAGTATCACCGACCAGGGAAGTATGTAGCTCTCATACTGTGCCGAAAGCAGCAGGTAGACGAAGAGCAGACACAGACCGAAGATGATGGCGGTGGTGGAACCGGCACCTGAGCTGGCTTCCTCGCGGGTCATACCCGAGTATTCGTAGCCGTAGCCCGGGGGAAGAGTCTCGGCCGCAACGCGTTCGATGGCCGCAAGGCAATCGCCCGATGAGAATCCGGGAGCCGGGTTACCGGTCACGGAGATGGACTGGAACATGTTGAAGCGGTTAAGAAGGTCGGGGCCGTACACTTTGGTGATGTTCACGAAGTTGCTTACCGATGCCATTTCGTTCCCGTTGCGAAGCTTGATGGCGGCGAGGGTCTCGGGGCTTACACGTGCCTCGGGATTGGCCTGCATCATCACTCGGTATATCTTGCCGAAACGGTTGAAGTTGCTGACATACATACCGCCGTAGTAGCCCTGGAGAGTGGTGAGGATGTCACGGGGCGATATACCGGCTTGTTTTGCCTTGGCTGCGTCGATGTCAATCATATACTGCGGGAAGGTGGGGTTGAAGGTGGTGTAGGCCACCTGTACTTCAGGCTGCTGGTTGAGCTTGCCGAGGAATCCCTGCACTACGGCGAAGAAGTCGTTCACGTCGCCGCCTGTGCGGTCCTGCATTTTGATTTCGAAGCCGTTGGTGAGCGAATAACCCGAAATCATAGGGGGTGCGAACAGAACCACGCGGCCGTCCTTGATGGCGTTGCCGGTCATGGCGTAGAGTTTGCCCAGAATGGCGTCGGAGGTCTGTGTGGCTTCCTTACGGTCTTCCCAGTTCTTTAGTTTGAGAATGAATGTGCCGTAAGTGGCTCCCTGGCCTGCCATGAAGCTGTAGCCGGAAATCTTCTGTCGATATTCGATTTCGGGCACGGTGGCCAGAATTTTGTCAATCTGGTCAAGAACCTCGTCGGTGCGTTCCTGTGAGGTGCCCGGAGGCATGTCGACCATGCAGAAGAGTGTGCCGGTGTCCTCGTTGGGCACAAGGGTGGATGTGGTGATGCTCATGAGCCATACCAGAATGGCCACGGCCACTCCCACTATGCTGAATGATGTTATTTTGTGGTTGATGAAGAAGGTGGTGATTCGGTTGTAAGTGTTGAGAATACGTCCGAAACCAATCTCGAAACCCTTGTGGAAGCGCTTGCCGAATATGCCAAGGATTGTGATGATGGCACATACGGACGCTATTGCAAGCTGCAGGGGTTTGTGGATGTTATACCATCCGAGAACCATGAAGGTGATCGTTGCCACGAGGAAAGCGAATGTCACAAGCGGCGGAAGATCAAGGGTGAAGCGGCGTTTCACGTTGGCGGCCACGGCCTGTCCGGCGGCGCTGTAGGCGTCGGCCATGCGTTTGCCAAGGGAGTCGTGATTGTCGTGGGCCTTCAGGAACACGGCGCAGAGCGCGGGCGAAAGCGTCAGCGCGTTAAGAGCCGAGATTCCGATGGCTATGGCCATGGTGAGACCGAACTGGCGGTAGAACACGCCGGTGGTACCCGACATGAACGACACGGGGATGAACACAAGCATCATTACCAGGGTAATGGAGATGATGGCGCCGCCGATCTCGCTCATGGCGTCGATGGAGGCCTTGCGCGCGTTCTTGTAGCCTACGTCGAGTTTGGCATGTACCGCCTCCACCACCACTATCGCGTCGTCCACCACAATGGCTATCGCAAGCACAAGAGCTGAGAGGGTGATGAGGTTGATCGAGAATCCTATCAGGTTCATGAAGAAGAAGGTGCCTATGAGGGCCACGGGGATGGCGATGGCGGGGATGATGGTGGAGCGTATGTCCTGCAGGAATACATAAACCACGAAGAACACCAGGATGAATGCCTCGATGAGGGTCTTGATAACCTCATGGATTGAGGCATCGAGGAAGTCGTTGTTGTTCATGGGTACCGCAATCTCGAGACCGGCGGGAAGCTCCTTTTTCATGTTTTCGATCACGCTAAGACAGTCATTGATGATCTGAGTGGCATTGGAGCCGGCTGTCTGGAACACGATACAGCTCGTGGATAAGTAGCCGTTGAGGGAGTTGGAGAAGCCGTAGGTAACGCGGCCCAGTTCAACTTTGGCCACATCGCCGAGGCGAAGCACCTCGCCGGTGGGTTTGGCTGAGATCACTATGTCCTCGAACTCTTCGGGGGTGGAGAGGCGTCCCTTGTATTTAAGGGTGTACTGGAATGATTGATCGCCCTGCTCGCCGAACGCACCCGGGGCAGCCTCTATATTCTGCTCTGAAAGGGCATAAGAAATATCGGAAGGCATGAGCCCGTACTGGGCCATTACATCAGGCTTTAGCCAGATGCGCATCGAGTAGTCGGCGCCGAACGACATTACGTCGCCCACGCCCGACACGCGCTGCAACTGGGGGATTATGTTGATTTTGGCATAGTTGTCGATGAATTCCATGGTGTATCGTCCCGAGGGGTCGTAAAGAGCCACCATAAGAAGCATGGACGACTGGCGTTTCTGTGTGAGCACGCCCACCTGCGTCACCTCGGCGGGAAGGAGGTTCTGGGCCTTAGCAACACGGTTCTGCACGTCAACGGCAGCCATATCGGGGTTGAAGCCCTGCTCGAAATATACTGTGATGTCGGCCGAACCGGTGTTGGTGGCGGTCGATTCCATATAGGTCATGCCTTCGGCGCCGTTGATTGACTCCTCGAGAGGAGCTATCACGGAGTTGAGCACGGCCTGGGCATTGGCTCCGGTATATGTGGTGGATACACGGATGGTAGGAGGTGCTATGTCGGGGAACTGGGTCACAGGCAGCGAGAAGAGGCCTATGAGACCCAGCAGGACGATGAAGATCGAAATCACCGTCGACAGCACCGGCCTGTTTATAAACGTATCGAGTTTCATTCTGTAAAATCTGTGTTAAGGACTGGTTGAATTACTTCCGGGCGGTAGAATCGGCGGCTGCGGCGGGAGCAGCGGCTGCGGCGGCTGCGTCGATGGGGGTGATGGTCATGCCGTCGCTAAGCTTTGTGCCAACGCCTTCCACGGCTATGCGCTGGCCGGGCTGGAGGCCTGAAGTCACCACGAAGTTCTTGCCGTCGGTGTTGGGATTGACGGTGATGGGGGTCGAGACAACTTTGTTGGAGTCGTTGACCACGTAGACAAAGCGGCGGTCCTGAAGCTCGAAAGTGGCTTTCTGGGGGATTACTATCACGCCGTTCTGCTCGCGGGGAATGATCACGGAGCCGGTGCTGCCCGAGCGGAGCATTCCGCTGGGGTTGTCGAAGAGCGCGCGTACGGATGCGGAGCCGGTGGAATTGTCGATCACGCCGGATACGGTGGCTACCTTACCGGTGAGAGGATATTCGGTGCCGTCGGCCAGACGCAGGTGAACGGCCGGAATCGAGTCGATGGCCTGTGCTATGGAACGTGAGCCGTTGGCGGTCATGCTCAGGAGGTCCTTCTCGGTGAGTGAGAAGTAGGCGTAGACGTCGGAGTTGTCGGAAATAGTGGTGAGAGGCTGGGCCGACGAGGGTGAAGCCAGTGAGCCTTCACGGTTGGGGATGGTGCCCACCACGCCGTCGCTGGGTGCGGTCACCACGGTGTAGGCAAGGTTCTTGCGAGCGGTGGTGAGAGCGGCGTTGGCCTGCGCCAGGGCTGCGTTGGCTGTCTGGAGGTCGTTGTCGGCGAGCTGGAACTCATAGTCGGAGATGATGTTCTTTGCAAGAAGCTGACGCTTGGTGTCGACAGTCATCTGGGCTGTCTTCACGCGGGTCTTTGCTGAGTTTACGGCGGCTATCGCATTGTCTACGGCAGCCTGATATTGTACCTGGTCAAGGGTGAAGAGTGTCTGGCCTTTTCTTACGTGCTGGCCTTCGTCAACATGCACTTTGGTTATGAAGCCGGTTACCTGGGGACGGATGTCGATATCGGTCTTGCCTTTGATGGTTGCCGGGTAGACGGATTCTTCCGTGGCATCTGAGGGAGATAGCGTAAGAGTGGCGATCTGGGGTGCAGGGGCTTGCTGCTGTTGCTTTTCGCCTCCACACGAGGCCATTGACAACGTCACTGCCACACCCGCTACGATAGCGGAAACGCGTTGAAACACTTTTACATTCATAATTCTTCTGGATGTTTTATTTATCTTGTTTTACCTTGGTTTATTAACGTGTATTGAACGGGTTACGATTTGAAAATTTGAGAATAAAGTACATTTACCGTAATTTCTCCGCAAAATTACTTAAGAAAAAGCTGCCCGAATATGATAAATATCATAAAATGTCCATCGGTTAACTTTTTTTACGGGTTTAGTTGCCTTACAGCGTCACAGTTGGACCGGGGACCTCGTGGAGTGTGAAGTGACCCCAAAAAGTTGGACGGG
>LUJP01000023.1:2151-27112 GCA_001689535.1 Bacteroidales bacterium M5 | reverse complement strand
TCAAAATAGGCGCAGCCTCCTACATTTAGTAATTTAGTATTTCTTCGGGTTATCTAGTTCGCTCAAACTTCACCAGATAGCCTCCGCCGGGGATGAGATTTACCTTGAGCGGACGGCCGCTTTTAGTCTTTCCGGATGTCACGGCAATCTGACGCGGATCGTTATCCTTGTCGGAGGCGATGGTCGTGCGATAGTTCCCCTTAGGCAGGAAATCGGTGGAAAGATTGCCGGCATACTGTTTTCCGCCATTAAGAACCGAAAGGTACCATATATCTCCGCTCCGACGCGCGATTGCGGCTATTTCACCGATTTTGCTTTCAGGAAGCACTCTGGTTTCATCCCATGTCACCGGCACCTCTTCTATGAACTGACGGCCGGGAGTAGAAAGCATATCCTCCATATCGGCTGCCAATATGAGCATGGGCGAGGTGAATGTGTAGATAGAGGCAAGCTGATGGGCAAACGATATCTCTTTAGGACAGAATGCCCGGAAGTTCAGAGGGGTATAGTCGGCAGGCCCGGCCAGCCATCTTGTGAAAGGAAGCACAGTGTTATGGTAAGTCCACGCCGGACCGGGCGCCCACGAGTTCTCCGCGCCCACGCATTCGAGACCGCGCACAGCCTCTTTCGCCAGCAGGTTGGGATAAGTGAAGTTATCGCCAGTGGGTTTGTTCACACCATGGAAAATCACCATGAGTTTGTTTCTGGCGGCTTCCTTCAGAATCTCCTCCATCAGATTTACTGTAAAGAGATTCTCGGTGTGGAAGAAGTCAATCTTAAGTCCTTTCACACCGGTCTCGGCACATTTCTTCATGAATTGCCTGCGCTCTCCAGCATCCACCAGACCGATATCTGTCTTATTGCCCGCTCTGACGGATGACGGACGCCACACCCAGATATCCACACCCCGCTGCGCGGCATAATCGGTAAGGTCTTTGAGATATTCCCACTTTGTATGGGCTGAGCCTTCCGGTTCGGTCTGCGGCCATAATTCCCAGCCATCATCCACAACTACCGACTGCAGCCCCAATTCCGCGGCTCCGTCCACATAACGCTTATGATTCGCCACGCTCAGACGATTGTTGCCCTCGGTAAGCCACGTAAAGACGGAACGCCCCGGTTTAATCCATTCGGTATCCTTTCCCTTGGGAAACAGTTCGGGGTCGGGAGCATCGGCCACTTTACCGATTATTGTGTTGTTCACCAGGCCGTCGAGATCCGAGGCAAGCATTATCACACGCCAGGGGGTGACAATCTCACCAGTTTTCTCATCCGGATAAGCAATCCATGGATAATCACGGACCACATCGTGGATATAGTTGCCTGGCATACCGGTTATGGTGCCGGATTCCACGTGGCCCTTGTTTTCGACATAACCGAAATTCACGCTGTTGTCGTTATTGCCAAACAGAACGGCGCCATGGAAATTGCGGAGATTAGCTTCTGTGACCGCGGCGTATGTCCCGTCGGGAAGCCGGAATGTGGCAGGTGGAGCAAGCAGTTCGTCGTCAATCTTACTTATATCGCGGTCCTGATATGCCTGAATCCAGCCATACTGGAACGGGCCGCTAGCATACCACACTCTTGTACCTTCGGGAAAAGTGACGGCCGTCTGTTCGCTGTAGATACATTTAGGACCGTCGGCGGGAATGCGGTATCGCAGAGCCACGCCGTCATCGAACTCACGGACATCGACATAAAAGCTCGAGCCGTCCTGTCTCTTTACAGTGTATGACGTTTCCGCCCCGGGATTTTTTGAAAAAGATGCGATGTCGGTACCGAGACATATATTGTCAACTTTCATACCGAGCGGTGAGGCCGGAACCGGCGTCTTGCCATTGTAGCTGACTTTATAGTTCAGTTTACCGCCGTCGGCCGAAAGGCCAACGGTCGCTTTCTGCGCATTCACCAACAGTGGTAATGCCATTGCGCTTATTACAAGTAAATTATTTATGCAATTCATTTTTAGGAATGGTTATGGTTCGACTGAAAGTGAGAACGGCAGCAACGGAAGCCCGAAGGAATTGAATATGGTTCCCTCGGTGGCATCGTCAAAGCAGTATCTTACTTTGACAGGCGATTTCACTTCCGAAGACCTTACGGTAAGAACGTTGTTTTTAAGCGTTCCTTTAGCCGGATGGAAAACACCGTCACTCCCGGCTACAGACAGGCCCTTGATTTCTTTTGAAGAAGCGCTCATGCCCTCTCCCGCGTTTGAAAAATGTATGCTCAGCGCGGATTTCTGCCGCACAGCGTCTACCGCACGTGGCGCTTCGAAACCGTCAGTGATGCGGCCGTACACACGTCCAAGAGCCATATTGGCCAGACGTTCACCTGCCTGGGATTTCTTTGCAGGATGGATATTATTTACGTCGCCGATATCGATTGTCGGTATCAGACCTACAGACGGCACCATATCGGCCACCTGTTGCTGGGCCTCGCGCACAAGCGCGGGGCCATTGTTTGGAGCGCCATAGTTGAACGGCGCAATCTGAACTATAAAAAACGGAAACTCTTTGCGGAAATCTTTGCGCCAGGAGTTGATAAGAACCGACATCAAATGACGATAGGACTGAGGATTGTCGCGGTTGGACTCACCCTGATACCATATCGCACCTGCTATTCCGTAAGGAGCAATAGGATGTATCATGCTGTTGTAAAGCACGCCGGGCTGAACGGGCCACCAGGGATATCTGGTCTCTATCACGGCCTCGGCAATGTCGCTGTTGTTATTAACAGAGTCTTCTGGAACCCACACCTCGGCAGGGGTGCCTCCCCACGCCGAAACAATCAGGCCTACGGGCACACCGTCAAGTTTTTTATTGAGGTTGCGGCCAAACATGTAGGCCACGGCGCTCCGGCGGCTCATCACATCGGGCGTGCAGACTTCCCATTTCGCAATGCAATTGTCCTGAGGGGTCTCGGATGCAGTTTTGGCAAGGCTGAAAAACCGGATTGCGGTATTGGAGGCCCCGGCACGTTCCTGTTCATAATTTTCGATGCCGTTTGCCGGACTCCACTCCATATTTGACTGTCCGCTGCATAACCATACTTCGCCTATCATCACGTCACGGACAGTAACAGTATCCGCCGGAAGTCCGCGATAGAATACCTCCAGACTGTAAGGGCCACCGTAGGAGGGTGTAGGCAGGTTTACGGCCCAATGTCCGTAATCGTCGACCGTGCCGCTGACCGTATCAGCCGTATTCCAGTTCCCGACCACGCATACCGTGCGCGAGGCATCGCCGCGCCCCCATACCGGGGCGTCAGTTTTTTGCTGAAGAACCATGTGGTCGGCGAACAGAGCCGGAAGATTAAGCGGTGTGCTCGTCTGGGCATGTGCGGCGCATGCTGCAATGCCAATGACTCCTGTGAGGAAAGCCCGTGAAATATGATGTTTCATACCTGAATTATTTTTCAATTACGTACCAGGTGTAACCGTTGGCGGGAATGGTGACGTCGAGTTCAACGGTATAGTCACGGCCGAGGCGATACTTGGCCGGGGTTCCCTCCTGCTCGCGGATGCTTGCCGTCTCGGTGAGGCCGGTGTAGTACAACGGCAATTTTATACGGCGCTTCATCACCTCAGAGGTAGGATTGTAGAACATGGCCATACCACGCTCCTTTTCAGTAGGCGACACGTGCATTATGCCGTCCCAGTCGCGCGCGTCGGGACGACGCAGATGGATGATGTCGCTGTTCAGAATATTGCGGTATTTCTTATACCATCCTATGACGTCGAGCACGGCCTGGCGCGTTTCAGGCGAATCGTAGAGGCGCGGGCCGCGGTAGCAAGCCTGGACGCCGGCTCCATAGTTCTGGAACATAAGCGTGCGGTATTCGAAAAGATGGTCTTTGAGCGGTTCGAGTGTGGCCGCCGCTCCTCCACCCTGATATTCCACAAGGGGCACAAAGCTCCAGAGAGCCGAGGCGGGACGCTCGAAGGTGCAGTCGTGGTTGAGCTGACGCGTATGGATAAGCTGACGTTCGCGGGGGAGCGACCAGTTGGCCTCACGGTAGCCGATTCCTACCTTTGTTGAGCCGTTGAGGAAGTAGAAATCGGGCACGTTGAGATAAATGCCGTTCTCGCACATCCAGTGATAAAGGGCGGTGACGGTCTGGAACTGGTTCCACTGCGAGTCGTTCAGACCTTTATGATATGTGTGGGTGGTCGACGCGCAGACATCGCCGGGATATGAGCCGTCGTGCTCGAAGCATTTCATGCCGGTCTTCTCGAAGAAGGTCTTTATTTTCCTGAAATATTCGTGTCCCCAGTCGCTCGACAGACATGGCGAGCTGCCGAAGGTCATGCCGCCGCGTTTGCCGGTGGCGGGGTTTATCACGTCGACGTCATCGCTTATCCAGCGGCTCGCCAGCAGCGAGTAGCAACCCATGTCTATTCCTTTGCTCCGCGCATAGTCCACGAGGGATTTGAAGCGGGCTATGTTTTCATCCGAAACGTCCTCGGCGTTGAGTCCGGAACCGAAGCTGAGGATTATCATTTCATAACCGGTGTCGGCACACTGGTCCACGGCCGTTTTCACAACCTCGGGATCGGTTGAGGTGAGGTGCATGAATATGGGATTCTCAGTGGTCCAGGGGGCGATGGTGCGGTACATGTTACGCGTGAAGAGTCCCTTGCGTTCACGGTCGTAGCTATCAAAAGGCATTTCATATACACTGAACGAACGGAACGAACCGCCGGCGGCAATCAGCTGGTCAGGGCCGATTTTAGGCGAGACCTCCAGTATGCACGGGGTCTGCATCAGCCAGTTGCGCTGCGAGGTATACCGGGGGTCGGTGACCCATTTCTCGGTTATGTCGGTTTCCTTCTCCGTGAAGCTTCCTCCGCAGGCATAGTCGCTTTCCACGTGGATGTTGGGGAGCAGGAATGTGCGCGGATCGCCACCGCCGGGCGATTCCGGTTCGGCCATAGCCAGGAATTCGACCTTGAAGCTGTCCACATTTATCGGTGCGCCGGTACCGTTTTCAAGGGTGAACCGCTTGCGTATAACGGGAATTCCGTCGTAAACGGCCACAGAGAGCTTGATTCTGGCGTCGGTTAGCTCCTTGTCGCCACGCAACGTGAAGGTGATTTCCTTGCCTGTAGGTGCCTTTTTGTTTAGCGCCCACCGGCTGCGTGCCCACTTGATGTCCTCGGCGATAGGATGAACCTCAAAATCCTCCACCATGAACGAATTGGCCACGGTGACCAGCGAATCTATCCAGGCCTCCTTTATATATGCGCGTTCGGGCTGACCTTCAAGGCCTCCTATTGTCCAGTCCTTTCCGTCGATTGTCACGGAACCTTCGGAACTCACGGCACGCAGCAGGCTCTCGCCCGTCATGCGGTTAACGAAATCGGTGGTGGCGAGATTGGGGAAAATGCGGAATGTGCGCGACACCATGTCGTTTGCCACCACGATGCTTTTGCGGTCGGGCGTGGCATAAATGGCCGCGGATGTCTTTCCGGGTGTCACCAGCCAGTCATAACCGGTGAGTGTAGATGCGGGAACTGTCATCACCGGCAGCTTCCGGATTTTGCTTTCGAGCCGTTTTTTAGCCTGCGAGGTCATCTCAGGCCCTTTTTCCTGAGAAGCGGCATCGACAGCCACCGGGGCCTCCCCCTCATATTCAATCACAGGCTCTATCCAGAGCACATTGTCGCCGCTGGGACCGTCGGGGGTGGTCTCGGCTATGAGTTCAAGAGTGTTTATTCCTTTGAGGTCGAGATCTATCGCCATCGGGCTCTCCCCTCCTCTCACAACACCTCCGGCAGGGAGTTCCCTGCCGTCGCCTTTTACTACAATCTTCACCGAGCCCCGCTCGATCTCGCCGCCATTGCCCGTAACGGCCACAAAGCGGCGCTGATTACCGTCGTTGGCGAACAGCATGCTGGTGCCGTTTACAAGCGCTATGCGCTCTATATTTTTGCCGGCAGCCGAGGCAGGACGATCGCCCACGGCCACCCTGGCATGGAGTCTCCTGGCTTTTCCGTGGAGATTGATTTTGAACGACGAAGGAGCATGGGTGCCTATCACATCGCTATAACTTTCACCGGCAACCATAGCCGGGTCGCCTGATACAGATTTGCCCGGCACAGCTTTGCCGTATCCCTGATTGATTTTAGACAAGTCGAGTTGCGAAAGATTGATGGAGCTCTGCGCGTAGGCCGAAATACAGAAGGTAAATGACACTGCTGACGCAATGCATTTTACCGCATTGAAGAGATGACTGTGGGATGTAGTTTTCATGATTGGTCCGGTATTGTGATGAACTGCAAAAATACCAAAATCCACACGTATTACTTTTGTATATATTTGTTTTTTTACTTGTACAATTTTGCGATAACCACAATTTTTGACCTAAGGAATATTCCGGCATGATAATAAAACGGAATAATAACACGTTCTCATAAACGCAAAACTTGTGGAAAACCGCCGGGCTTCGTATCTTTGCGGCTTCAAGCGCGAGTCCCCACAAGGCCTCGTATCCAGACAACGCACATTCTTTAGCATATAGGGAAATATGAGAAACTGCCTATGGTTTATTATCCGGTATCTTATTCCGGTATTTTCAATGATTTATCTGAGTGCATGCAGCCAGAACGACGACCCTGACACCGGGAGCGAGGGCATGTGCAGCCTTATGGTGAAAGGAGCCTCTTTCGGCACTCTTTCCGACGGACATGAAACAGTCGGAGAGCTTAACGTATATCAGGCCGCCGACGGAATTATATACAAGACCCGAAGCATCACTCCCGACGGCGACGGACGCGCCGACATTTCGGTGAGCGGCAGCAACACGACACTTTACTTTCTTGCGGGCGCATCGGCCCCCGCCGAAGAAAACGTCACTACCGAGACAGAGCTTCGCGAGACAGTGATCGAGAGCCGCGACGGCGACACATCGGCCCCGGATTTCCTATGGGCCACAGCCGAGGCTCCGAAACGCGGCGGCGAACTTACGGTGACCCTAAAACACGGTGTGGCAAGAATCGACCTCAACACCACGGCCGATGCCAAAATACGCGTCAACCGCCTGACGGTGGAAAACGCGGCGGCATCCACGTGCCCGTTTGCTGAAAGCCATACGTCGTCCGACAATACGGTGAGCTACAAGAAAAGCTATTCCGCACCTTTCTCCGGAAAAGAGGAAGGGGCTGTCTTTCTGTTCCCTACCGACGAAGGCGTCTCGGTGACAATCGGAGGTGAGTATGACGACGTTCCGTTCCGCACCGTAGTGGAGATTCCGGCCGTGGAATGCAACCGTGTGTATGAGATAGAGCTTCTCAACGCCGGAGCCACCGTAAACGGCACATTCACCGTCGAGGACTGGGAAGAGGGAGGAACCGTGACCGGTAAACCCGACTCTGACAGCCGAATTGCCATAAACCGCGCTCTTTCCACCATCCCTCACACCGTGGAAGTGGACTATGACAAAAATATAGTCTCCGTGCCCGAGGAAGGCGCGCAGGGCATACGCCTCGCATTCCTTGCCGACACACGCATTGAAATAACCGGAAGCGACGGCGCCGACAATGGTGTGGAGATCGGCGAGATGAAAACCACCGAAACCGCCGACGGTTTCGTCTCGGCTTTCGAGATAAACGTTCCTGAGCAGAAGCGCGGACGCCTGGGCTATTCGATGATAATCCATCTGAAGAACGCTCTGTTCTCGCAGAGTTATGATTTCGTGGAGATAAGAGTTGCCCCCAGTTCGAGCCAGATTGAAACGGTAGAAATCGGCGGCAGCGTATGGATGGCGTTCAATTCACTTTCATCCGACTCCCATGAACAGGTATATACGCTGGACGGTCTCACCGTCGAAGAAATGTATAAAAAAAATTGGGTGAACTCCGTCGGAGCGCTGTTCCAGTTCGGCCGCAACTATCCTTACATCCCCTGGCAGGGCTACAATCCCTCCAACAACCTGGGGAACCAGACCCAGGATGTTCCCTGGCAGTCGGCCTCACACCTTCCCTGCCCCGAAGGCTACCGCCTTCCCACCCGCGATGAATTCGAATCCATGTTCCCCACCGGTGCGACCATACCTGGAATGTATGTTGCCGGCAACGGCGAACACATCCTTGCCACACTCCACGAGGCCGACGGCACACTGGAAACTCCCACCGGCATAGGCGGCCGTCAGCTTTATGTGAAATTCACATCGCTGGATACACGCCGCTTCCTTATAATACCTCTGGCCGGAAACAAAGGCGACAAGAGCACTTCAGCAGACCCTGGATTCGGCCTCCGCGCCGCTCTCTGGACCGACAGCAACAATGGCTGTCCCGGCGGACATGCCCTCGCACGGT
This sequence comes from Bacteroidales bacterium M5, assembly GCA_001689535.1. GTDB lineage: Bacteria > Bacteroidota > Bacteroidia > Bacteroidales > Muribaculaceae > Paramuribaculum. The sequence continues at coordinate 18,795 of LUJP01000023.1, read as the reverse complement.
GGATGAAATTTGAAGGGAATCCGACTACAAAAATCACCGAGGAACGGCTGCAGATGGAGGCATTCGCTTCGGTTCGATGTGTGAAAATCAAACAATGACCGGAATGAGGACTGCAATCTACATATCTATCCTTTGGCTTTGCGCCGCCCTGCTGACAGGGTGTGCCGACAGCCGGACCGACGAGCCGGACCTCATACCATCCGGAAAAGCCACTTTCAGCATCGACACGGCCCCGATAATCGACGGCAGCGTGACCTCGCGCGCAGAAGTCTCGGACGAGAAAACGCTGAAAGGCCTCTGGTTCGTGCTTACCGACAGCCGAGGCAACGTTCTCTCACCGCATTACAGCCAGGTAAGCCCTGATTTCAAAGAGGTGACCATAGAGGGACTGGCATACGGCGATTATACAATCGCATTTCTCGCCACCACCTCGGAGAAATACAATGGTGAAATCGTGACACCCGCCACCGCTTCCTCGCCATGGCTTGATAGCTACGACGAAGGGAAAGCGCTCGACGGAGAATTCTACTATAAAAAGCTTAATTTCAGCATAGGGAAATCGCAGGAAGGATTCTCACGACAAGTAAATCTGAAACTGTGTGTGGCCAAAATCGCTGTCAGCCTACAGATGCCGTCGGAATATCTGAGGCGCTTTGTGGTATCGGCAAGCATCACGCTCGACGATGGCTGCACCGTGCCTGCCGCGCTCACCCCGCAGGGCCTCACCGTCGGAAGCACTGGAATCACGGCTCATGACATAACAGAAACGATGTCGCTCTGCACGCTCGCTCCCGACGGACCGCTATCGGGCTATGTGGAAGTGAAGTCGCGGCGCGACGACGGCTCTGAATTCCTCTACCGCTATCGGTTTGAATACTGTCAAGCCGAAGCCGGAAAAGTGGCTCACATAACACTGGACTACCGGCATCCGGATATAGACGACGGCACGATTGTGGTGCGCGACTGCGACTACTCGAAATTTGACACCGACACTATGTTTCTTGCCGACGAACCGCGCGAAGTGTTCTACGACGCCTCACGCCGTTCGTTCAGAGTCAACGCCCCGCTACAGGCGTCCATCACCTCCTCACACCGCCTTGGAATAAAATTCTTTGCTCCGGCCACGCTGAAAAATGTCACAGTGAAATGCCGGTTTAACTCCATAAGCCATGAATTTGTGGAGCTTGCCAGAATCGAGACCATATATCCCTTCATGGAAGCGGAATTCGACATTCCGGCTGTGGAACGTGAATGCACATTCGTCACAACCTCAGGAAGGCGCATCCGCGTACCGGCCCAGTCGTCGCTCTCTCCCTCCGACGTGACCCTGCGCATCGAAACCGATGATCCCTTCATGGCAAAAATCGCTGAAATAGACAGTCGGTGGTATATACGCTTCTCACCCTACAGTGCAGACAACGGCCATGCATACTGGCGCCACATGGATCCGCTTCTATGCCGTCACGGAGTGGCGCTGGCCCTCAATATGGCCTATATGTTCTCATCCGACTATTTCAACACCGCGCTTGATGAATACGACGGCATACTGGTGGACAATGCACATAACCCCATAAATCTTGACGCACTCCGCACACACATACGTAATCACGGAGGACTTGTGCTCGGACGTGTGGTGGGAGTTGGGGGCCTCGGAGGAGGTACAACCTACGGCCTGGCCGATTATTGCTATAAAGGAGTATATTTCGATGCCACCCCGGCCGGAAGCAATCCACATAACTATCCCCGTCAGGCAATGTTTCATGAATACGGTCACTGTCTTGGCTACAGCCATTCCAGCAATATGACCTACGGTGACAAATGGACCGTTCTCTGCGCGAAAGTGTTTGTGGAGATGGGAGCAGCCGGAAAGTTGCCCGTAAATTCCCGTCTTGAAGTGGAATCCCTGCCGTTGTGACGTGTAGGACGAATCAAGTATGTAAGTTTTTTTGTGAAGTTTTCTCATCGGCTGCAACTTTTCAGTCGCGGTTTCCGTCAAAGAGATGAAAGCATCCTCAGAGAATGTATAAATGAGAAAATACAAACAATAAAAACAGATAATTATGAAACTTTTTCACCGTATCATTCCGTTTCTGGCAGCATTGCCTCTCCTGGCAGCCGCATGGTCATGTAACCGTAATTCCGACAATCCCGAACAGCATCGCGAGATAGCCGAGCTCAAGGAAGAGTTGAAAAGCCAGCTCTCAGAAATCAATTCCGACTCACTTGCCACACGTACCGTGTGGATAGCCCCCGAAGTAAGAGTCTCAGACCGGGACATGATTGATGAAGACACATGGCCTTTCATCGTAGGGATTTTCGGCATCGTATTCGGATGTGCCGTCCCGGTGGCAATAGTGGCGGTGATAATGTCGTCACTCAACACACGCAAACGCTACGAAATGCGTGTGGTAGAGATGGCCATAAGCCGCGACTATCCCCTGCCGGCCGATTTCTACAGGAGCCGCTCGAACAACCGCACACTCTACCGCGCGATAATATGGATAGGCGTGGGTATAGGCATCTGGGCCATGGCAGAGCTGACCGACAACATGGATATGGCATGGATTGGTGTTTTCCCGTTTTTCATCGGCCTGGCAAATCTCGCCCTCTTCTTCATACGCCGCCACGACGAGAAAAAGGATGACCAGCCCCGTATCGAAGAGGCGGAGGTAAGCGGAATCCATAATCCTTACGACGTGGTTTCAGAAAGCAACCGTTTCGGCGCTCAGCAGTCCAAAGGCACCGATGTTCCGACCAACCTCCCCACCAACGAGAGATAAAAAATGCTCAGTAAGCTTGAAGAGCTGAAACTGATAACCCTGTGCGTGACACTCGACGACCACCGCGCCTTCGCGCGGCTGGTCGACGAGTACAGTCCGGGGCTGCACGGTTTCATCTACAACCTGACACTCGGCGACGCCGCGCTTACCGACGACATAGCCCAGGAAACATTCCTGAAAGCCTACTCGGAACTGCGCTCGTTCAGAGGTGTGTCGAGGTTCAAGACATGGCTCTACCGCATAGCTTTCAACGAGTTTACTGACCAGATGCGCAGACGCACCCCGACAGACGACATAAACAGCTATGCCGACAAAATAGAATCCGGAGCCTCGGCCGACCGTTCATGGCAGCTGAGCCACGATCTTGCAGAAGCCATGGCATCGCTTTCAGAAACAGAACGCTCCATAGTGCTGCTTTTTTATTATGAGGACCGGCCGCTAAAAGAAATAGTGAAAATAACGGGGCTTCCCGAAGGAACGGTAAAATCGCACCTTTCGAGAGCAAAAGCTAAAATGGCAAAGACAATAAACGAATATAGAAATGACACGGAATAAATTCTCCTCACCTACTGACGACGCACTTCGCCAACTGCTTCACTCGCAGCTTCCGGGCCACGTGCCCTCGCCATGGTTCACACGCAAGGTGCTCAACCGCCTTCCCCAGCGCCGCTACGCGATAGCGGCTATGATAGAATATGCGCTTTATATCGCTGGATTTATCACCACCGGATATTTCAGCGTGGAGTTCGTTGCCGAAAAGACTATGCCGGGATCAGTGGTGACTGTGGGCGACCTCAGTATCTTCGCCACGCTGGTGGGAGTGACGGGAGTGCTCCTCACCATGTTCCTTACCTCTCTCATATCTCCCGAGGAGACTATATGATCAGTTGATGATGATGCCTGAGTCGAGAGGCGATTTTTTCTTTCGCCCGATCACAGTATAGGCGCGGGCAAACTGACGTATGATCTGCAGCGTAGACTTACGGGGACCACAGCTGAGGCTGTGGTCTCCGTCGTTATTTCCTTGGGCCTCCGACAAGGGTTGTGATGTTGATATTTTAGCCATAGGCATTCTGTTGATGCTTGGTTATCGGGAAGCGGCGGACTCTCCGCAGCCTTAGTATTAAAACGCGAAACTTCTTCATTTATTACTCTCCATGACATATTTTCACCCGACAGCCCGAAATTGTCAACCGATGTGAATCCGTTGACAGTTATTGTGCATAGATAGTTAAATAATCTACATTCACCGACGATTATCAGTGGAATATTTGCCGGAACCTGACATTTTCCATATCTTTGTTTATGGAAAGAAAGCGCATTGCGCCACTATACTTTACCATTATCTATCATTTATTCCAATTTAATACCTTACTGCCTATAGATTCTACGTCTACTCCAACTTTAATCCAAGAGGAATAGAAATGCAGAAACTCAACAAGCTCACCGACGATATGCTGGTGACTGCCTACGCCGAAGGCGACAACAAAGCCTTCGACACACTGCTTATGCGCCATCAGTCGCGCGTGTTCTCCTACATCTGTTCGATTGTAAAAAACCGCGATATCGCCGACGATATCTTCCAGGAGACCTTTATCAAGGCTATCACCACCATCAGACAGGGCCGTTATTCCGAAACAGGCAAATTTGCCTCGTGGATAACACGCATCGCCCATAATCTCATAATCGACTTCTACCGTCAGGACAAATCGGACACCACAGTGTCGGCCGACGACGAGACCGTTGATATTCTCAACAGCAAAGACCTCACCGAAGGAAACATAGAGGACTACCTTGTGGATTCACAGATCAACAAGGACATCCATCGTATAATAGGCGCGCTCCCCGAAAGCCAGCGCGAGGTGCTCGACATGCGTTTTTTCCGCGACATGTCGTTCAAGGAAATAGCCGAAGCCACCGGGGTGAGCATCAACACCGCCCTGGGACGCATGCGCTACGCCCTTATCAACATGCGCCGCATAGCCGCCGAAAACAATATAGCCCTCACCCGCTGAATATTTGCACATAACATAAAAAATGACTAACTTTGCGGCGCCAAAGGTAAATACCGCGGCAACAAAGTAACAATCAACATATTAAACATTTCATTAAAACATGAAGTACGAAACCGTTTTCATTTTAACTCCCGTTTTGTCTGACGCCCAGATGAAGGAAGCGGTAGAAAAGTTCACAACGGTGCTCACCGAAAATGGCGCTACCATCGTGAACGAAGAAATGTGGGGCCTTCGCAAGCTCGCCTATCCTATCCAGAAGAAGTCAACCGGCTTCTACACCCTGGTGGAATTCGACGGCGAACCCACTCTGGTAAAGAAACTTGAAACAGCATTCCGCCGCGACGAGCGCGTGCTCCGTTTCCTCGTGTTCCGTCTTGACAAATACGCTGCTGAATACGCAGAAAAGCGCCGCAGCATCAAGGCTGGCAAAACAGTGACCGCTAAAGAAGAAGTTGAATCTGAAGTAAAGGAGGGCTAAACCATGGCACAGACACAATCTGAAATCCGCTATCTTACTCCGATGTCAGTTGACGTCAAGAAGAAAAAATACTGCCGTTTCAAACGCAGCGGAATCAAATACATCGACTACAAAGATCCTGAATTCCTCAAGAAGTTCCTCAACGAGCAGGGCAAGATTCTCCCCCGCCGCATCACCGGCACCTCGCTGAAATTCCAGCGTCGCGTGGCTCAGGCCGTAAAGCGTGCCCGCCATCTTGCACTCCTGCCCTATGTAACTGACCTGATGAAATAAAAACCACTTTTAACGCTAACGATTTATGAAAATCATTCTTAAGGAAGACATCAACAACCTCGGTTACAAAGACGACGTGGTTGAAGTTAAGTCGGGCTACGGCCGCAACTACCTTATCCCCTTCGGAAAGGCCGTAATAGCCACTGAATCGGCGCTGAAAGTGCTTGCTGAGAACCAGCGCCAGCGTGCCCACAAGCTCGCACAGCTCAAGGCCGAGGCCGAAGCTACCGCCAAATCGCTCGAGGGCGTAAGCCTCACCATCGGAGCCAAGACAAGCTCCACCGGCACAATCTTCGGTTCTGTAAACGCAATCCAGATCGCCGAGGCTCTCGAGAAGCTCGGTTTCAACATCGACCGCAAGCTCATCGTGCTCAAAGATCCCGTGAAGGAAGTAGGCAAATACAACGCCACCATCAAACTGCACAAAGAAGTTACCACCGAGGTTCCCTTTGAAGTAGTATCTGAGTAATCTCCAGGCTCCGGCAACTCCCTCCGCGGGACAGCCGCCTTGAGAAACATCCATACGCATCCGCGCACTGCCGGCTTTAACGGCATTGCGCGGACGCTTTTTTATTGCATATCATGCTGATTTATGTGCAATCAGCGAGCTTCGGTTGCGGCGGTTTTGTATCTTCGGATAAATTTAGGATAAAACCGATGTCGCATTCAGTAATCATAGCCCTTGCCTCCCCGCTGAGCTGGATTTACTGGACACTGGTGGCGCTGTACGGAGCCACGGTTCTGGCTATAGTGGGGGTGGTGCTTTCGGAAAACCGCAATCCGGTAAAATCTCTTGCCTGGATTACGGTGCTGCTGGCCATGCCTGCCATAGGAATCCTTCTGTATATCTTTTTCGGGCGAAACATCAAAAACACCCGCATGATTTCGCGCCGTAACAAACGACGCCTGCGCAGAAACGAATCAGAAACCGCCAAAAGCTCCGACATCTCGGCTCTGAGTCCCGCCGAGCGTCAGCAGGTGGAAATGGGCCGTGTACTGACCGGAGCCCAGTTCTATACCAACAACCACGTGACAGTGTTCAACAACGGAACAACGAAATTCCGCTCGCTCCTGGCCGACATAGAGAATGCCAGAGAATACATCCATGTACAGTACTACATACTCTCCGACGACACCACCGGCCAACGCCTCGCCGACGCGCTGATTCGCAAAGCGGCGGAAGGAGTGAGAGTGAGGGTGATATATGACCACATCGGCTCATTCGGCACATCAAACGCCTATTTCCGGCGGCTGCGCGACGGCGGCGTGGAGATACATCCGTTTTTCAGAGTGACCTTTCCGCTGCTGGCCACCCGCATAAACTGGCGCAACCACCGTAAAATCAGCGTAATCGACGGTAAGATCGGCTATATCGGCGGCATGAATATCGCCGACCGCTACATGGATGGAGGCAAGTTCGGCAAATGGCGCGACACCCATCTCAGAATCACGGGGCCCGCAGTCGGAGCCCTCGAATATTCATTCGCAGTAGACTGGTCGTTCATGGGCAATCCGCTGGTGACGGAAAAAACAGACACCACGCCATGCGGCGAAAGCTCCATGCAGATGCTCCGCAGCGGTCCCACCAGTGAATGGAGCAACGTGGAGTTCATGATGATCAAGGCCATAGGCAACGCACGCAAACGCGTCTATATCCAGACGCCCTATTTCCTGCCAACCGAAGGCATATTGCGCGCGCTGCAGACGGCCGCCCTCGCCCGCATAGACGTAAGAGTAATGATTCCGGCCCACAGCGATTCGAAGATACTCACATACGCCTCGCGAAGCTATGTAATGGAATGCCTCAGAGCGGGAATAAAGATATATTTCTATGAAGCAGGGATGCTCCACAGCAAGACCATGATGATTGATGACGGCTTTTGCGCCGTAGGCTCGGCAAACATAGATTTCCGCAGCTTCGAACACAATTTCGAGGCCACAATGTTTCTCTACTCGTCCGAAATCAACGCTACGCTCTGCCGCCAGTTCATCACCGACCAGCATGACTGCACACGCATATTCCAGCCTGAATGGCGCGTGCGTCCGCTCGGGCACAAGGTGCTGGAATCGCTTACGAGGCTTTTAAGCCCCATTCTCTGAACCGGAAAGCCAGGCGTCCATTCCTGCGGCCGCACGGCGTCCGTCGCCCATGGCAAGTATCACCGTGGCTCCGCCGCGCACAATATCGCCGCCGGCAAACAGCGTGGGAACGGCCGACTGCATTGTTTCCGGATTCACTTCTATGGTCCCGCGACGGCTCACACCTATCCCCTCCACATGATTCGGAATAAGCGGATTGGGCGAAACACCTACGGATACTATCACCAGATCCACGGGCATCTCCACGATATCCCCCTCAATAGGCTCAGGGCGGCGACGGCCTGAAGCATCAGGCTCTCCGAGTTTCATACGCTGCAGGCGCATGGCTCTTACGCGACCCAGCTCATCGGGCAGATATTCCACGGGATTATGGAGCGTGAGGAATTCCACGCCTTCCTGGCGCGCATGCTCCACCTCTTCCTTGCGGGCAGGCATCTCCTCCTCGCCGCGACGGTAAATCACGAGCGCTCTTTCAGCACCCATGCGCCGGGCCGTGCGAACGGAGTCCATGGCGGTATTGCCTCCGCCTATCACGGCCACCGTATGACCGCGAAGCACCGGAGTGTCGAAGCCCGGACGCCCCGCACCCATGAGGTTTATACGGGTGAGATATTCATTGCACGACATCACGCCTATCAGGTTCTCGCCAGGAATATTCATGAAGCCTGGCAAACCGGCACCGGAACCCACAAAGAGGCCTTTGAAGCCCATTTCGCCGAGGCGCTCTACGGAGAGCGTCTTTCCAATAACCACATCGGTCACGAATTTCACTCCCATACGGCGAAGGGCCTCAATCTCGACGTCGACCACGCGGTTTGGCAGACGGAATTCGGGGATGCCGTATTTCAGCACGCCGCCGATCTCGTGCAGAGCCTCGAACACAGTCACGTCGTAGCCGCGCGAAGCCATATCGCCGGCAAACGAGAGGCCGGCCGGACCGCTTCCGGCCACAGCGATTTTGCATTTGAAGTCTTTCGGGCCTGGGAGGGAAGCGTCGGCTACTTTCCCAGACTGCGAATCGGCGGCAAAACGCTCGAGATAGCCTATGGCCACCGGCTGTTTCTTCATGCGGTTATAGATGCACTTGCTCTCGCACTGCTTCTCCTGCGGGCATACGCGACCACACACGGCAGGAAGAGCCGAGGTGAGCCGGAGCACACGGGATGCCTCAGGCAGATCGCCGCGCTGTATATTCTTGATAAATCCGGGAATATCTATCGCTACCGGGCAGCCGGTGACGCACTGGGGGTCGGGACAGTCGAGGCAGCGGGTTGATTCCGTGAGAGCCTGCTCTTGGGTCAGGCCACGGTTCACCTCCTCGAAATTCGTCACCCTCACTTGCGGGGAGAGTTCAGGCATTTTCACACGCGGGATAGCCGTGCGTTCCTTTGCCGGCATGGCATCGCGCAGAGCCACGCGCCAGGCGGCATCGCGACCTTCAGCCGCCGAATTATTGCTTTTCATGATTGTCGTCCTCCATTATTGATTTATCGTATGAACGCAGACGCATGAGCATCTCGTCGAAATCGACCTTGTGTGCATCGAACTCGGGGCCGTCTATGCACACAAAGCGTGTGCGGCCGTCGACCGTCACGCGGCATGCGCCGCACATCCCCGTGCCGTCAACCATTATGGTGTTGAGCGAGCACATGGTGGGTATGCCATAACCGGCTGTAAGTTTCGCCACGAACTTCATCATCACGGCGGGACCGATGGTAACCACAAGATCGACTTTCTCGCGGTTGATGACCTCTTCCACTCCGGCGGTCACGAGGCCCTTGCGGCCGTAGCTGCCGTCGTCGGTCATAATAATCACCTCGTCGCTCCAGGGAGCCACCTGTTCTTCGAGTATTATCAGTTCACGGGTACGGGCGGCCAGCACCGTAACCACGCGGTTACCGGCCTGCTTCATGGCCTTGATTATAGGCAGCAGCGGAGCCACTCCCACGCCGCCGCCACAGCACACGACGGTGCCCACTTTCTCTATATGCGTGGCCTGTCCGAGGGGGCCAACTACGTCTATCAACGAATCACCGGGCTCGAGAGCGCATATCTTGGCCGTGGAAACACCCACTTCCTGAATAACGAGGGTGATTGTGCCGCGCTCCACGTCGGCATCAGCTATGGTAAGAGGGATACGCTCACCGCCCTCGCACGCCCGGACTATCACAAAATGACCCGGACGCCGCGAAAAGGCTATCATCGGAGCCTCGACCACGAATTTCACCACGTGTTCCGAGAATCTCTCTTTCTCTAATATCTTAAACATGTTTTCAATGGTTTTCGGTAAGAGCAAATGCTTGCATCCACAAAATTACAAAAAAACGCTTCGAATGCATATTTATTTGGTCAATTCAAATAAAAATTTTGTAACTTTGATAAAATTTTATTCATAATACGCCGTTTCGCATTACCAATCATATTATTACATAAAAGAAAATGAAAAAACTGATCTGCATTGCCTTTGCTCTCGCAGTGGGCGCGACTCTTTCGGCCGCTCCCAAAAAGAAAGCGCCCAAGGACTCCGTAGGCTTTACGTTCACGGATGTCAACTTAGTGAAAACCACTCCGGTCAAGGACCAGAACAAGTCGGGAACATGCTGGTGCTTCTCGTCCAACTCCTTCTACGAGGATGAAATCCTGCGCAAGACCGGCAAGGTTATCGACCTTTCGGAAATGTTCCCCGTGCGTCTCTGCTACGATGAAAAAGCCGACCGTTTCGTGCGCCGCTACGGTGTGGCACAGTTCAGCCAGGGCGGTTCGGGTCTCGACGTTCCCTATATCTGGGCCAAGTACGGCGCAATGCCCGAAGAGGCTTACAAGGGTCTTAACTACGGCGAGGACAAGCATGTGCACGGTGAGCTGGAAAGCCTCCTGTCGGGTTATGTAAAAACCATAGTACGCAAGCCCAACCGCCGCGTGTCCACCGCATGGCGCAATGGCTTCAACGGTATTCTCGACGCTTATTTCGGCGAGATACCCGATTCATTCGTATATGAAGGCAAGACCTACACCCCCAAGACTTTCGCCGCTTCACTCCCCATCAATGTGAACGATTACATTGCCCTCACATCATTTACTCACCATCCTTTCTACCAGCCCTTCGAGCTTGAAGTTTCCGACAACTGGCTCAACGGTCAGTTCTACAACATTCCCCTCGAAGAGCTCAAGGCCGTGGTTGACAACGCTCTTGAAAACGGTTACTCCGTGGACTGGGCAGCCGACGTGAGCGAAGGCGGCTTCAAGTGGAACAAAGGTGTGGCCCTGATGCCCAAAGGCAAGAGCGAATCTGACATGAACGATACCGAGCTCTCCCGCTGGGTGAAACTTTCCGACAGCGAGCGCAACAACTCCAAGTACAACTTTGAAGGCCCGGTTGAAGAAATCAAAGTTACCCAGGAGATGCGTCAGGAAATGTTTGACCGTCAGGAAACCACCGACGATCACGGTATGGTTATCGTAGGCAAAGCCGTTGACCAGAAAGGCAACCGCTACTACAAAGTGAAGAATTCGTGGGATACCAACAACATCTACGACGGTTTCTTCTATGTGTCTGAGCCCTACTTCCTTGCCAAGACATTAGATATCTATCTGAACAAGGAAGCCGTTCCCCAGGCCATCCTCAATAAGCTCAACGTCAAGAAATAACAGACGCGATAGCGCTATCTCAAAAAAGGTGCAGGCAACGGTCGCCTAATAAATTTTTGACCGTTTGCTTGCACCTTTAAAATAAAACCGCTAAATTTGTACCCGCAATCAGGCAATGCCTGCCAAGGAGAGGTGGGTGAGTGGCTGAAACCACCGGTTTGCTAAACCGACGTAGGGAGCAATCTCTACCACGAGTTCGAATCTCGTTCTCTCCGCAATAAACGACTTGAAATCCTTATAATCAAACGGTTATAAGGATTTTGAAGTTTAAGTCCGGACGGAATCCGGACGGCGAGAACAAACGGTTTTTTTCACCTGCATTCTTTCAGCTCCGAAAGAATGTAAAAAAATGTGCGCTGCACGAAAAAATTTCACTCCTAAAAGCGAAGTCCTTGGCTTCACTTATCCCAAGCTTCACACAGGCAAATCCTGGTACATCGACTTCTATTCCTTCGACCCGGCATCGGGTGTGATGAAGCGGAAGAAGTATATGCTCGATTCCGTGGAGAAGGTCAAAGACCGCCGCCGCCAAGCCGCTGAAATGATCGAGTCGCTGCTTAAGCTGCTTCGCGGCGGTTGGTCGCCGTGGGTCAACGTAGACGACAATCGCGGCTATACTCTTCTCGATGATGCCTTGTCTAAATACGAGGCCAGCCTTGAAAAACTCCCGAAACTGAAGACCAGGCAAAGTTATGGCTCCCGGCTGAACGTGCTTCGGGAATATATATCCTCGCAAGTTCTTCCACCAAAGTATGTGTATCAATACAATACCTCTTTTATAAGCGACTTCCTCGATTGGCTTTACCTTGACCGGGACGTTACAGGCCGAACCCGCAACAATTACAGGGGCTGGTGTTCCTCCATGGCCGCATTCTTCATCGAACGCGAATACATTTCGACCAATCCTGTAGAGAAGATAAAATGCGTGCCTGAAGACAAAAAGAAGCGTCAGCCGCTTTCCCATCAGATGCTCCAGAGACTTTCTTCTTATTTGAAGAAAGAGAATCCTTTGTTCTATCTCGCCTGCATGATGGAATATTATCTTATGATCAGGCCTACCGAATTGTGCAATGTCCGCATCGGCGACATCTCCATCAAGGAGCAAAGCGTATTCATCCCGGCAGAAGTGAGCAAAAACAAACGAGATGGCAAAGTCGGACTCAATGACGAAGTCCTGAAGCTCATGCTCGACATCAATCTCTTCCGCCATCCGAGCCAGTGTTATATCTTCGGCGACAAGATGCGGACTTGCATGACAAAGGCAAGCAGCGAGATATTCCGCCGATGGTGGAAAAAAGTCCGCAAGGCTCTGAAATGGGGCGACGAATACCAGTTCTACAGCCTTAAGGATTCCGGAATCCGGGATCTTGCAAACGCCGCCGGGATTGTCATAGCCCGTGATCAGGCCCGGCATACAGACGTGGCCACGACCAACAAGTATCTTCAGGGGCGCGACATGCCGGTGCATGACGAGACCAAGCACTTCAAAGGCTTGCTATGAGCTGAATTCATAGAACCAGCCTGTCATCAGCCTGTCGATTCCGCGCTGCGAGATCGACACCTCTATGCGTTCGCAGACAAACCTCCGATTCCGGATTATGAATATGTGTCCGGCTTCCGGTATCTTTTTGGACAGGAACCTGATGCAATATCGATGTTTTGTGTCTATGTCCACCGAATCTCCGATGGTGGCCGATGCAAGGTTGGTCTGACCCTCTATCGGAATCAGTGACAGAGACACCGGAGAGTCCTTTAACTGCGGACTTCCGTCAATGGGAGCGTGTGCGCGTTCGTGAAGCAGCGGACGAGGGTATCTGAAAGTATAGTTGGCTTTATCTTCTGAATTGTAATGCGTCGCATCTGAAATTTCATCCCTGCCGTCATTGTCTTCAATGGCAATGTATATTGCATCCGGAATGCCGTCTTCTTTTGTCGTCTCTTCCTCTTCACCTTTGAGTATTGCCTCAATGTCTATGCCGTCTCCTTCGTGTTTCTTGTACCAGTCCATTTCTGGAATGTTGGGAACCTGCAATGCCCTTGTTTTCATTTTTACGACCGGAATATCATCGTATCCGTCTCCCGGTCGTGGTCGTGGCACCCGTTGATATGCTAAAACCTCTATCTCCACGAATTGAGCTGGTACGAACTTCAATTCCACTTCCACATCTTTCTCTGTGTTTGTCAGTCTCGGCCTGAACATATCGACCTCTATGAATCCGGGGTTGCCATCTATGCCGCAATCGTCGGCATAGATGAAATGTCTTCCGTCTCTGCATTTGAAGATGGAGTCTTTGTAATCTGACATGTTGTCTGTGCCTTTCGCCCAGTCCGTGAGTTCTGTCAGATTTGCGAAGTCCTGATTGACGCGTGCGTTGTCTGTGATGAATTCGGACAGGTTCATAGCCGGATTGTCTTCGTGGTCGGCGAAGCCTACGTTGCAGACAGAAATGTCGGCTTCCGACTCGTCATCGATTTCCGAAGTGAATGCGTCTTCAGACTCGTGGATGACCGTAGTCATGTCCGGCTGAAGATAATGGTCTTTGCGTTTGCGCAGAACCATGGATCTCGAAGCATAGTCAACGGACATCACCACGCCAAAGGCATTTTCAATGTTTGTCCACCATTCATTGACGCTCCAATGAGGAAGACATTTGTTGCATTCGTTCATATTGTTGGCGTTCACGATGAAGATTCGTTTGAAAAAGGGGTCTTTCAGCAGTGCATTGTCGTTATCATCAAGATTGAACCCTGTGGCTTCTGCGATTTTTTTTGCCATTAGCCAGATATAAGGTTGTACTGCAAATCCGAAGACCGGGTGCGTCCAGACATCTCTGTCTTCCCAATCACTCCTCTCGTCTGCGTATATTCGCAGCCGGACGTCTTTTCCGATTGCCAGAAACTCGGCCCGATTGCACAGGAAGTCGGCCGAAGAATTCATCACCGGATATGCGACCCACGGATATTCGTGGCTGAAGATTCGGTCTTCACGGGTCTTCCCTGAATCTCCGGTTGGCTGTCCGTATTGCGTTCTGTAGAAAGTCGGGCTTGAAATGCCAGTGAATTTCATTTCTTTTGGATAGTATCCCCAACCGTTTCTGTCGTAGAAAGAACCGTCAGGCCAAGTTGTCCAGAACCAGTCTCCAAGGTCAAGCTCGTCGATGAAGAGATTGTCGAACTTGTTGCGGAAATTGTATGAGGCCTCGTTTCCGAGGAGCTGCACCTTCACCGATGTCTCCGTTACGGTCGTGATGTGCCCGATGCCGCAAAGGACGGTGATGTTGTCAACCACCAGCCGCGCTTCGTAGACGGTCTTCTCCTTGGCAACGTCGATGCGGTTTATGTTGCCGAAGAATCTGTGGTTGCGGTCAATTCCCATCGGCAGCTCCACCTCGTAGGTGTAGGTCGATGATTTCTTGAAGAAAGGGTTCTCCCTTATGAACTTGATTGTGGACTTTGCATCAGGAACCACCTCCTGCCCGTCAAGAAAAAGCTGTGTCATCTTTTGGGATTGTCTGTCAGTTTAAGATATCTCCTGTATTTTGAATGGAAGCCGTTCTCGCCGTCCATCACCATATACGCCTCGATGCCGGAATCAAGGGTGCGGGACAGACGGGAGACCGCATCGTCAACCTTGGCGGTCATTTCCGCCATCAACGCCGCAGTTACGGCGAATGCTTCCGCGGGGTGGTTGGTTCCCGGTGTCGCCCCTCCCGGACCCACCCCGGAATTTCTGCCAATTGCGCGGGACACGTCATCCGCTGTGAGGGAACCTACGGTATTGTTCTTCTGGGCATGGTCGATGAGCCGGAGCACCGGCGACAAAGCCGGATTCGCGACTGCCTGATGGTTTGCCACGAATTCGTTGGCATGCACCACTCCGACCTCCTTCCGGTTGTCCGGATGGCGGGTCGTGAAACCTCCTGAGTAGAATCCGGCGGCTTCCGCCTCATGCTGCTTCTTTATGATGGCAATTTGGGCGAGTCCGGCAGCCGTGGCCAAGGCCGCCGCTACAGGACCGAGCCATACGTTGACTTTTGATCCTGATGCGTATGCCGCAATCGCCGCCATGGCCGTCTGTGCCACAGCCTGCGCCATCTCGACCTTCATCGCCCGGTCGTTGTACTGCTTCTTGACCTTTGCGACTTCCGCCTCTTTCTGTTTCTCCAGCCGCTCCTTCTTCTTCGTGTTTTTTCCGGCTGCTGCGATTTCCCGGGTATAACGCTTTTCGATTTTGTTGATTTCCACGTCACGCTCCGCGTTGGAGTAGGCCGAATATTGTGCGAGCATTGCAGACATTAGGGCAAAGGCCGCCTGAGACGCTTCTGTCAGATTGTTCCAAAAATCTGTTCCGGCCTCTCCAAGTTCGTTGAAGAGTTTTGTGAAGGAGTCATACACATTCTCCACAAGCTCCGCATGTTCGGATTCAACCCTGTCGAGCTTCTTTTCGTCTTCTTCTATGTACTTGTCCTTGACCTTGCGGACAGCCTTCTGGTAATCCTCCTCCTTGATCAGCTTCTCTTTCAGCAGCTGGTCAAGGATG
Source organism: Bacteroidales bacterium M5 (assembly GCA_001689535.1). Taxonomy (GTDB): domain Bacteria; phylum Bacteroidota; class Bacteroidia; order Bacteroidales; family Muribaculaceae; genus Paramuribaculum. The sequence continues at coordinate 2,961 of LUJP01000023.1, read as the reverse complement.
GCCAGCTCCATCTGTTCCCGTCGTCCGCCCGACGCTTTGCCGTATTCCTCCTGGAATTGGAGGTAACGTTCGGCCAGCTCCTTCTGCTTCTCAAGCTGATTCTGCCGTCCGCGTTCGTCAATCTGCGCCTGAATCTCGTTCCACTCGTCTGAATTCTCGGCATAAAGGTTCTGCTTCTTCTTCAGATACTCTATGTCATTGGCCAGCAACCGGTCTTTGAGCTTGATGTCGTTCTGGAAGAATTCGCTGTCCGGGTCGAAGTAATCCGTTGTCGCGGCATTCTCCTCGGATGCGTGGCCGCGGTCAAGTTCCGAAAGGGACGCTTTGCGCTTGCGCTCCTCGATGGCGTTGTTCAGTTCCTCCTCCTTTTTGAGAATCCGGGCATATTCGACCGACTCCTCCTTGCCGCGCTCCTGAAGGATCTTTTTGCATCCTTCGAGATAGTCGCGGTCGATCTTCTCCTTGTCTTCGGCGAATTTCAGATAATCTTTAAGGCCGGTTCTGTAAGCTATGTAGTTCTGGGCTTCCTCCTTATTTTTTGCAGCTTCTTTCTCCTCCAGCTCCCGTTTCAACGCCTCACGGGCTTCCCGTTCGGCCTCGCGGCGTTGCTCTTCAGACTCCTTCTGCACCTCTCTTTGGGCATTGCCGTCCTTCCCGGAAGAGCCCTTGGGCACAGCAATGGACGGTGTAACATTTGCGGAGGCAGACTGCGTCCCGAGAGTGGACTGGAAGGTGGGATTCGACCTGAATCTGTCCGCCAGCTCTTTGTTGGCCTTGTTCAGATCACGTATTCCTTGGGTGTGTTCGTTC
>LUJP01000023.1:287-2135 GCA_001689535.1 Bacteroidales bacterium M5 | reverse complement strand
TCATAATGCCCGGTGGATGTGTTCGCATAGACTTCCTGCGAACCGCCTCCGGCCATCGCAATAGCTCCGGCGAAGGTAGAGGCGGACTTCCCTGCACGTTCATTGGTCTGCCTGTTGGATGACCTGATGCTGTCCCTCTTCGCTGAGGCCTCTCTGCGTTTCTGGCTGGCTTTGCCCCGCTTTTCCTCAAGCTCCAGGATCTTCTTCTCGTTCTCCAGAATCTTTTCGGCGGCGGCCTTGGCCTTGGCGTTGTTTATGATGGACGCTGTCAGGTCATCGTATGCCTTGCGTGCTTTTCCAAGCATGATTTGTTCGGCAGACATGTTGGCGAACTGCGTGGGATAAATCTTCTGCAGTTCCTTTGCGGCTTTTATCCGTTCCTTTTTTGAATTGGCCTCGTCTGTGGCAGCTTTGTACAAGGCTTTCAGTCTCGCAAGCTCTTTGGCCGCATAATCATTTGCCGCAGAGTCTATGTCTGTCAGGCTTTTGATGTATTCTTCGTGGGCTTTTTTTGCCGCTCTTGCCGACCTGATCTGGTCATTGATTCTTTCCACGTAACTCCAGACGGCGGCAATCACCGCAGCGAGGACTCCGACCAGAAGTCCGATCGGGTTGGACCTCAGTGCAAGAGAGAATAGCTTCGTCGCTGCCGTGGCCCTGCCGATATTGCCGGTCAATGCATTGTATGCCGCGGAAGTCAGAAGCACTGCGGCTCTTTTTGCGGTGGTCAGAACCAATGACAGTTTTGTGACGGCATTCGCTGCGGTCTGCGCAACGATATGAGCCTTTATTGCGACGTTGTAAGCCACGAACGCCGCAATGAGCGGTATGATTGCTTTGGCATTGTCAATCAGGAACCCGATCAGCACATTTAGCGTCCGAATCAGCATGGACGTTCCTGAAATCGCGTAACCCATCACAGGAGTGAGCTTTTGGCCGAGAGCTACGGCCACCTCAGTGAACCCCTTCTTGGCCTTGTCGAGCTTCGCCTGAACGGTGGAGTTCTGTACGTTGTATTCGTTGGTGATGGAAGTCGCTTCCTTGAACGCCTTGTTTGCCTCCTTCTGTTCCCAAGTTAGCATCTCCACATTCCCGGCCAATGCCGCGATGACGGCGGAAGACCGCGCCCCGTCGGCCCCCATTTCGTCGAAGATCGTGGCAAGCGACTCGATGCCGCCATACGAATTGAGTGTCTTCAGCAACTCAATCAAAGCATCGTTCGCATCTCGTTTCAGTATCTCCGAGAACTTCTCCACATCCATCCCGGCGGCCTTGGCAATCTTCGCAGGTTCCTGGTACATTTTCATCACCAGCTGCGACAATGCCGTGGCGGATGCCTCCACATTCTGTCCTTGTGAGTCGAGAACTGCGGCGTAGGACATTATCTGCGGGACGGTCATCTTGGCCTGTGCGCCGACACCGGCCAGACGTTGCGCGAATTCCGTGAGGTACGGCGCCGAAGCGGTGCAGTTCTGTGAAAGCTCGTTGACCACCGAGCCGACGGCCAAAAGAGACCGTTCCGTGCCAAGCCGTTCCTCGTCGCCGAATATGTTGGTGAGCTTCGACAGCGTGAGCGTCGCGCCCTCGCCAAGGTCATCGAGTGCGACGTTTATCTGGTCGGCGGCGCGGACGAAGCCCCGCACGTCCTCTTGAGACGATTTCCCGAGTCTTCCAGCCTCCTGGGCAAGCTTGTTCAGGCCTTCGCGCGAAGTGCGCGTGTCCATCTTCTTGAATGCGTCGTTGAGCCGTTCCACTTCGTCCTCTGTCATACCGGTGAATTTACGGACGTTAGCCTCTTCTGCCTCCATTTCAGCATATGCCTGAACGGCTTGTTTACCGGATAGGACA
>LUJP01000023.1:0-270 GCA_001689535.1 Bacteroidales bacterium M5 | reverse complement strand
GAATGCGGCAGCTCCGGCGGCGATTGACGCGCTCCAGTCGTTGAACTTGCGGTTCAGCTTCGAAAGCGTTCCCTCGGTTCCATCGATTTCATTTCTTACGGATTCCAGTTCAGTTCGAGCTTTCCTCAGCTGTGCAATGTAATAGTCCCATTCCTTTGACCCTCGTTTTACACGACCTGAATTCAGTTCGGTATTTATGAGTTTTATTGTCCTCTGTAATTCTTTCGGCGAAGCCTCGTTGAGTCTTGACATTGCGGCTCGTATATTCTG
>LUJP01000109.1 GCA_001689535.1 Bacteroidales bacterium M5 | reverse complement strand
CCGAGTTGGCTGATCTGATACATGTATTGTTGACTCCTTTTAACAACCATTATTTTACATTGCTCCCTTAAATTACTGCCAGAATTGTAGGGATGCACGCTCGTGCATCACAGGTTAAACGATGCTTTATCAGCGGCTGCTCCATGGAGCAGCCCTACATTTTGTGGTTTTGAAACACTCTCTTTCGTTCGATAATGCTCAGATAAATTCCGTATCTTTGCCTGAAAACGAAGCAGAATGGAAATAAATGATATAAGAACCGGTCTGGGGTTCGACGTTCACCGTCTGGTGGAGGGCCGCGACCTGATGCTTTGCGGCGTAAAGGTGCCGCACACGCACGGCCTGTTGGGCCACAGCGATGCCGATGTTGCGCTCCATGCCCTCAGCGACGCCCTTCTCGGGGCTGCCTCCCTGCGTGATATAGGTTACCATTTCCCTCCCACCGACGACACCTGGAAGGGTGCCGACTCGATGGTGCTGCTGCGGAAGGTGGCTGAGCTTGTGGCCGACAAGGGCTACCGTATAAGCAATGTTGACATCACCATAATAGCTCAGGCTCCGAAACTTCTCGGCTATATCCCCGAGATGCAGGCCCGCGTGGCCGACTGCCTGGGCCTTGACCCCGACCGCGTGGCCGTGAAAGCCACCACCACCGAACACTTGGGCTACACCGGCCGCAAGGAAGGCATAGCCGCCATGGCCACCGCCCTCATCCTCCGGTAACCCTCGGGGGATCAGTCGGGTTCGATTTCGTCGGGGAATTTGCGGTAGTATTCCTTGAGGATTCTGAAAATGTTGAAGTAGAAACCGCCTGCGTCTTTTTCGGCCGGGTCTTTCACGGTGAGATACTCGTAGTAAGGCTCATAGAAAAGATGGTTGGTGACGGTATAGCCTATGGTGTTGAGCAGCACGTATTCGTGCTGTGGCTCTATCACATACCATGCGTTTTCCTCGTCGGCACCGGTTCCGGTGGATACTATCGCCATAAGGATATGGTCGAATTTGTACTGCCATATATTGGCAAGATTGGTCTGTCCTTTTTTGCGCAGGGCGGCTATAAGGGCGCTCATCTGGTTGAGGTCAAAAGGATTGTCCTGCAGCGAGAGGTCGGAGTATTTTATCACCGAGTCGCATTCCTGCACGGTGAGATCGGACTTGGCGTAGTTGGTGAGCATGCGGCCCGAGTAGGCCGGGGCGCGATAGGGATTGTAGTCTTCCTGAAACATATATCCCAGATAGAGCCGGCGGTATTTGTCGAGGTTCATCGTGGTGTCGTTGCGCTCGAATTCGGCCATGAGCGAGGGATAATAATAAGGAGAGTTGCGGTTGTAGACTTCCTTTCTTATGGCGTCGAGGTCTGGGCGCTCGCGAGGTATTTTGTCAAGCGGTATCATGGCGTGGCACATGAGCGGTGCCAGCAGTGAAAGCAGTAGAAATGATATTATGTTTCGTAGCATAGGCGTGGGATTTATGATGCGGAACCATCAGACTTGGGGGCAGCCGGCCTGACTGATTCGGGATAGGATATGCGTGAGTGATACATTGTGCGCAGATGGGATATGAAGGTTTCCTTGATATCGGTCACATCGCGGAACGAGATGGGCGATTCGTTGTGGAGACCTTCGGCTATCTGTGAGTCGATGATTTTGTTGACAAGCGCTGAAATGGCTTCGGGCGAATGGTCGGAGAGGGAGCGTGAGGCGGCTTCCACGGCATCGGCCATCATCAGTATCGAGGCCTCGCGTGACTGCGGATTGGGGCCGGGATACATGAAGGGCCCCGGGTCGGGAGTCTCGTTGGGATGGGCGTTGCAGTATGAGGTATAGAAATAGCGTGCCGTTCCCTTGCCGTGATGCTGGGTTATGAAGTCGGCTATGGCTTTTGGTATCTTGGCTTTCATGGCACGTTTCTGTCCCTCGGCCACGTGGCCTATGACTATGCGCGCGCTCTGTTTGGGGTCGAGGGCGTCGTGGGGATTGACGCCGTGCTGGTTTTCGGTGAAGAACGCGGGATTGGAAATCTTACCTATGTCGTGGTAGAGGGCGCCGGCTCTCACAAGCTGCACATTGGCGCGGATGCGGTTGGCGGCGGCCGATGCCAGGTTGCTCACGGCCATCGAGTGCTGGAACGTGCCGGGACACTCTTCGGAAAGCTCGCGGAGCACGGGATTGTTTATGTCGGAAAGCTCCACAAGGGTGACCTTGGAGGTGAAGCCGAAGGTTTTTTCAAGTACGAATACCATGATGTAGGCAAACGATACGCATACGGCGTTAATGGCGAAGAAGCCGAATGTGCGCGGCATGAGTGTCTTGATGTCTCCGGTCTGGAGAAGGTCAACCGCAACGTAAGTGATGGAGTATGCCAGGAATACCACCAGAGCCGTGCGGAGCAGCTGCGAACGCCTGGAAAGCTCGCGTATGGAGGCAAGGGCAGCTATGCCTGCCACGAACTCAAGGGCCATGAACTCGAGCATGAAGCGCGCGCAGAGTGCCGTCAGGAAGATGGTGACAAGATAGGTGAAGAAGGCCGTGCGGGAGTCGAGGAACACCAGCAAAAGTATCGGTACGATTGTGAACGGTATGAGGTATAGAGCCGATATGAAATGGCTTGCGAGCACAAACGTGAGCGATGGGACGGTGCATACCAGCAGCATTATCAGGAGCATGTTGCGCATTGAGTCCAGATAGTCGCGCCGGAAGAAATAGAGATAGCTGTAGAGCGTGCCGAGGATTATCACTATATAGAGTATGTGGCCGGCCATGGGATAGAAGCGGTCGGAGATCACGGAGGCGCCTCGGTCGGCCGACAGCTGTTCGTAGGTCGACAGGATGGTGTAGAGCTGTGGGGTTACTATGTCGCCGCGGTCTATGATGCGTTCGCCCTGCTGCACCACTCCTATGGGGGCGAGGGCCATCTGATAGGCTTCGTTGCGGAAGCGGTCGGTCTGGACGGTGTCAGGGATTATGTTGGGCACCAAGATTTCCGACAGCCGCGCTTTCGTGATGATTTCGTGGAGCTCGCGCCCGGCTCCGGCTATGGTGGAGTCGAGTTTCACGTAGGCGTCGCGTGGGGATAGAAAAGAGGCAGTGGGCACGCTTACAGCACTGTTGCCAGAGGTGAGCATCCTCACGTTGTCGGTCTGGGTAGCGGAAAGCACGTCGGATCCGGCGATACCCTGGTTGTAGAGCTTGCGCAGCTGCGTCACGAGATAGTTGCGCTGACCGGCGGATATGTGGTGGCCGTCTACTGTAATGGCTGCCAGCCGCTTCTCATATTGCTCCACAATGGCGTTTTCCGAAGCGATGTCACGGTAGAAAATAGGCTCGAAGTTACAGTCTATGCTGTCTTTGATTGTGGCAGCGCTCACGGAGTCGAGGTGGATGGGGATGTCGAACGGTGCGGTGAGCAGGGCGTAGCTCCAGGGATGGTTCACCTCGTAGTTATAGGAATTACTGTCGTTCTGTGGCAGGAAATAGTATATGACGGCCACAGCGGCTATGAAGAGAGCCGCGAGGCTGAGGGTGTGTCGAGATACCTTGGCTTGCATGGGCATGAAGGTTTTTCCGGGGTTCAGATTTCTTTGCGGACGGCTTTCTGGACGCCTTTGATTTTACGGATTCGGGAACACAGTGCCGAGGCGACGTGGGTGTCGCGCACGAGCACCTCGAGGATGGCGTGGAACACTTCGTTGGTGGTGTCGATGTGGAGGCTGCGGATGTCGATGTTGAGCACCGACGAAATCAGGGAGGTGAGCTCCTGGAGAATGCCGTGGCGGTCCACGCCGTCGATTTCAATCATCACTCTCGACGGTGTTTCTACCATTTCCCATTCGGTGGCCACTATGCGCGGACCGAAGCCGGCCTTGAGCACCGCGGCGCGCGGACACGTAAGAGTGTGTACCTCCACGAATCCGTCGTCGTTGATGAATCCCATCACGTCGTCGCCGGGAATAGGGTGGCAGCAGTCGGAGAACACGAAGTTCTTTTCTTTGGCTCCGTATTTGAGTCTGTATACTTCCTTGGGGTTGATTTTCGGGGGCTCGGGCTTTGCCTCCTCCGGGGTCGTCTCGGTGTTTTTGCGCGATTTGACGGATATCCTGAATATTTTCTTGAGCAGGGAGGGGGAGGTGTTGGGGGAGTCTTTGAGTACGTAGCCGTCTAGGCTTATCTCGCCCTGACCGAGTTTCTGGTAGAAGGCGTCGCGGGTGGGCACGTGATAGAATGCCATTATCTTGGTGATAACCTCGTTGGTGGGCTCCACCTGTCCGTCAGCAAGGAATTTCATGAGTGTTTCTTTGCCGGCCTCTATGGCGGGCGCCACCTCGCGGCGCAGAGCCGCGCGCAGGCGGGTGCGGGCCTTGGCGGTGGCCAGGAAATCCATCCACTCGGCCTTGGGTTTCTGGCTCTGTGAGGTGAGCACCTCCACCTGGTCGCCCGACATCAGCTTGTGGCTCAGCGGCACCAGCTTGTGGTTCACCTTTCCGGCGATACACTTGGTGCCTATCTGGGAGTGGAGGTTGAAAGCCACGTCGAGCACGGTGGAGTTGTTGGGGAGCGTGAGCAGTTCGCCCTTGGGGGTGAACACTACTATCTCCGACGAGAAAAGGTTGAGCTTCAGGGTGTCGAGGAAGTCAAGGGCGTTGGGGTTCGGGTCGTCGAGGATGTCCTTGATTGTGCGGAGCCAGACGTTGAGTTCAGATTCCTCGTCGCTCTCGCCGATTTTGTATTTCCAGTGGGCGGCGAATCCTTTCTCAGCTATCTCGTCCATGCGTCGTGAGCGTATCTGCACCTCCACCCAGTTGCCGTCAGGGCCCATCACGGTGAGATGGAGTGCCTGATAGCCGTTTGCCTTGGGATTGGAGATCCAGTCGCGCGTGCGCTCCGGATGCAGTCGGTATATGTCGGTGATGGCGGCGTAGATGTTCCAGCAGATGGTCTTTTCCTGCAAGGGGTCGTCGCAGTCGAAGATTATGCGCATCGCATAGAGATCGTAGACTTCCTCGAAGGGGATGTTCTTGGTCTGCATCTTGTTCCAGATGGAATAGATGGACTTCACGCGGGCTTTTGCCTCGTATTTCAGTCCCATTCCTTTCAGGCGGTCGACAATCGGTGCCGAGAAGTCGTGATACACAGCCTCGCGGCCCTCCTCGCTCTCGCGGATTTTCTGCTGTATCTCGCTGTAGGCGCCAGGATGCTCGTATTTGAAGCTCAGGTCCTCAAGTTCAGTCTTTATGGCGAAGAGGCCCAGGCGGTGTGCGAGCGGGGCGTAGATATATAGTGTCTCGCCGGCAATCTTGTACTGCTTGTTGGGGGCCATGGAGCCGAGTGTGCGCATGTTGTGCAGGCGGTCGGCCATCTTTATGAGCACCACCCTGATATCCTCGCTCATGGTGAGCAGGAGCTTGCGGAAGTTCTCTGCCTGGGCCGAGGCCTTGTCGCCGAAGATTCCTCCGGAAATCTTGGTGAGGCCGCTCACGAGCTGAGCTATCTTCTTTCCGAACTGGCGCTCGATGTCCTCCACGGTGTATTCCGTGTCCTCCACCACGTCGTGAAGCAGGGCTGCGCAGATGGAGGTGGAGCCCAGGCCTATCTCCTGCGAGGCGATTTTTGCCACTGCTATGGGGTGGAGAATGTAGGGCTCTCCGGAGCGTCGGCGAATGCCTCCGTGGGCTTTCTTGGCGAACCGGAACGCGCGTTCTATTATTTCCACCTTCTTGCGGTGGTTACTGTTCAGATATCCGTTGAGAACGTCTTGAAATTCAGCTTCAATCAGGCGGTCTTCATCCTGAGGCGTCATAGTGTACTGCTCCATGTCTGTACGGGTGATTGGGTGCGGATGCGGCCGGGAGCCGTCTGCACGTGTTATCCATTTTACAAAAATAGAGAAAAACGCTGAATCTTCATTTAAAAAAGAGGTATCTTTGTAAATCTAATGAGCTATTTGCAATGGGAAAATATGATTTTGACAAAGTGATAGAGCGCCGCGGCACTGGCGCAGTGAAATATGACGGACTCAGCGAACTCTTCGGCGACGCTGATCTTACGCCGCTCTGGGTGGCCGATATGGATTTTGAAGTGTGCCCGTGTATTACCGACGCGCTCCACCAGCGTTTCAGCCATCATATTTTCGGATATCCCCGCACGCCCGAAAGCTACTGGCCCGCAGTGATCGACTGGCTCCGCCGTCGCCACGGCCTGGAAGTGGCGGCGGAAGAACTGGCTTTCGTGTCGGGAGTGGTGAGAGGCATAGCCTACGCCCTCAACTTTTTCACCCGGCCGGGCGATGCCGTGGTGATACAGCCGCCGGTCTATCATCCGTTCAGAATCGTGACCGAGGGCAACGGGCGCCGGGTGGTGGAAAATCCGCTTGTGGAGATGCCCGACGGAATGTACCGTATGGACCTTGATGGACTGGAGAAAATTTTCGCGGAAGAACGTCCGGCCATGATGATTCTATGCAACCCCCACAACCCGGTGGGAATCCAGTGGGATGCCGAGACGCTCCGCCATGTGGCGTCGCTTGCACGCAGATATGGCGTGAAGGTGATTTCCGATGAAATTCACGGCGACCTCATGCTTTACGGCGCCCGTCACATACCTTTCTGCTCAGTGAGCGACGATGCCGCCGCCGTGAGCATCACTTTCGGCGCTCCCTCCAAGACGTTCAATATCCCCGGGCTTGTGAGCTCGTGGATGATTGTGCGCAATCCCGAGCTGCGCAAGGAGTTCTATGACTGGATGGCCGTCAATGAATTTTCGGCGCCCACTTTTACGGCTACCGTGGCCACAGAGGCAGCCTACCGTAACGGAGAGGAATGGATGACCGAGTTGCTGGAATATCTCCAAGGCAATATCGACGCGGTTATTGATTTCGTTGACCGGAGTATGCCCGGCGTGCGCGCGGTGCGTCCGCAGGCCTCCTTCCTGGTGTGGCTTGATTTCCGGGGCCTGGGTCTCAGTCACGACGAGCTTCTGGAGCGCATGCTTAAAAAGGCACGGCTGGCCCTCAACGACGGCGCCATGTTCGGCCATCAGGGCACGGGCTTCATGCGCCTGAATGTGGCCAAGCCTCGCGTGGAGTTGCTCAAAGATATGGCCCGCATGGCGCAGGCTTTCGGGGCGTGAGCTTGTAGCGGGCCAGGCACACAGGAGTGTCGCCTGCCATGATTGCCGTGGTAACGGTATCGCCGTCGGTCTGTGATTCTACGGTCATGCTGTCGCCGCAGTGGGCCTCGTGTTTGTAGGCGATCTCGAAATGACGGAGGAGGTTGGTATCGAATGTGGCAAGATTCATCTGGTTGAGCACCAGCTCCACGTAGCGGGCTGAGTTGACGTGGCGGTTGCAGTCGATGTCGCTCACCTGGAACGTATAGTTGTGGATGCGGTCAGGGTTTTCCGGACGGCGGATAAGCGCGCCTGTTTCCACAGGGCACGGATGATCGCATACCAGCCGGTTGAGGTCGCCCAGCACCGTAAGGTCGGCCGGGCGGCGTGAACGCATGTTTATGGCCATCCATACCGTATGGGCATATCCGATGGGTCGACCGGCGGAGTCGGCTATAAGGTAATTGCGTTCCGAGAAATGACGGTTGAAGCTTTCCACCCATGTGGTTATGGAGTAGGTCTCCAACAGTTGCGGGTAGCGGTCCATCTTGATGGAGATGCGTGATAGCACCCACAGTATGCCCAGGCTCTGCAGCCGGCTGAAACCGAAATCGAGACTGTCGGCGTGGCAGGTGGCTATTTCTATGAGTTGCTGCACGAGTTGTGCCGGTGCCAGCTCGCGCTGCGCGTTGCACTGCGCTGCGGTAAGGCGGTGGCTGATGGTGTAATCCAGGCTCATGTCCCGTTACTGTATTTTTATTATCTGGGTCTTGCCGGTTTTGCCGGCGGATTTTATCTGTTGCGTTTCCGGTGTGGGATCTGTGGCGCTCTGAGGGGTGCCTAATGCCACTGATTTTATCTGGGGCAATGCGGCGAGGCGGCTCAGGCTGTCGGTGCTTACCGAAACCACAGCCATCGTGCCGAGGTCGGTCCTGAGGTTGAATCCTGCATCGGCAATCGACGAGGCTTTCGCCCCGTCGGTGAGCGATACCATAACGGCTATTGTGCGTGCGGAGGTTTTCAGCCCTGTGGCCAGAGAATCGGCAAGCATGCGCGCCGGTATGTCGAGTTTTGCCAGAGTGGCCGGAGTCCATGCTTCGGCGGATGACGCGCTTTGCCGTGAGTGTGTGGCGCAGGCTGCGAGAACGGTCGTGGCCAAAGCTGTGGCGATGGTTATGATGAGTGGTTTTGTATTCATGCGGTGAGCGTTTTGTGGGGTTCAGTCTTTTTTCCAGAGGATTTCGGGGGCGCCGACTACGGCGTTGTTGTAACGGGCGAGCACGAACAGCAGGTCGCTCAGCCGGTTTACGAATTTCAGGGCTATGGGGTCGATTTCAGCGCCGGTGTCGGCAAGGTCGAGGATGCGTCGTTCGGCGCGGCGGCACACTGTGCGCGCCACATGGCAGGTGGCAGCGGCCTGCGAACCGCCTGGAAGTATGAATGAACGGAAAGGCTGGAGCTTTGAGTCGTAGAGGTCGGTAAGGTGTTCGAGGCGTTCGACGTCGGCTTCTGATATGCCGGGCTCCATGCGGTAGGTGCCTTCATCGGGGCGGCATGCAAGGTAGCCGCCGATGTTGAATAGCTTGTTCTGGATATAATGGAGATTTTCGGTTTCTTCGGAAGGCACTCCCTGACATGCGGCCACGAGTCCTATCACGGAGTTGAGCTCGTCGATTGTGCCGTAGGCTTCTATTCTTATGTCGTTTTTCTTTACTCTCTGGCCGCCTACCAGAGATGTCATGCCGGCGTCGCCGCCGCGTGTGTAGACATTGCTTTTTTTCATGATTACAGGAAATTTGCCGGTTGCAAACTTAATGATTTATGGCAATAATGCCAAATCAGTAACGTTTGCGGATGGGGAAGGGTTGCGGCCTCTCCTGTTTTATTTGCTCATGCGCATGATTATTTTACCGCGGCAGGGCGACGTTTGCCACGGTTGTTGCCAGCCGGCTGCGTGTCATTTGTCAAGCCGGTTGGTATAGTAAGTGAAAAAATTTGTGCTCAGTATATTGGAGATTTTGAGAAGAAGTTCGGCATCTATGCTTGTGCGGTTGAACAGTTTGTAGACGTTCGTTCGGTTGCATGAGAGCCGGCGGGCGAGCCACACCACGGTTCTCTCCTGTCGCCGGAGTTCTTCCTCGATCACTTTTCCAATTATGACGTCGCTCATTTTTCCGATTTTACGTTGTGAACTGGGTTGTTTTTTCAATTTTCAGATGAAATAGTGATGATTAATTTTTTGTTGTGTACTACACCCTGTGGGGAGAATCAGGAACTTTACGGGATTTTGGAGCGTGGTTGTTTTTACGAGATGCGACGGGGTGCTTCTGTGGACGCCTGTTGCGGCAGGGCGGAGGGGTGGTTCCGGATCTGCTGCCGGCGGCTGCGAAAAGCGTAGATGAATGGTCTGCTGGGTAGTTGCTTCGGAAGAAGTAGGGGCGACATCTGCTTTAAGGGCCTGCGTACTCCAATGTCGGAAAAGTGGGGATGAAGGTCAGCCGTGGGCTATTGCGGCGATGGATTAAAAGAAGTGCCGGGCGGCCGAAAATCTGGCGGTAAAGTGGGCCTTGTCTGTGTCATCACAAACTTCCGCTTTCTCTCATAGTGGAGACAGGCGGTTATATGCGGTGTTTCCATCCGCTTTTCTTTTCCCTGGATACTTTGCTGCGTTAAGAAGATTCAATAGGGGTTTAAGAGAAAAGAAAAATGGGGCGGAACTATCCGGAATGTCTACCATCGTCGGAGGCACCGCCAAGGGCCTTTGTCCTCTGGTTAGACATTGTTTAATGGTTCACGCCCCTTTTGCTATAGCGAAAAGGTTAGGTTGTGTGGCATCCCCGCTTCGGGGGAGTGTCTGATGAAACGTTGTTTCGATTCGGAACGTTAAAACAATGCTAATCCCGGGACGGTGGTTAAGTGGCGGTTTCCTGACGAGGGATTTAGGCATTATGTCATGATTCGGTCTCTTTGCGCCTTTCGGATACCGGCAGTCATGGCTAATGCGCTTCGTACTGACCTGTATACGGCCGAAACTCTATTCAGCCGATTGTCCTTGGGCGAGGAATGTGGATTTTGGGATACCACTTTCTCAACTGCAAATTTACAACTTTCTTTAATAATAACAAACGGCGAAGTTGTAAATTCCTGACTTACTTATAGATTTGTGTTGACAAATCGACTACAGATGTATTGCAGTTGTGTGAAATTAACAATTGTTTAGTCTATTTTTTCCTCACTTTTGGGGCTGCTGATTGTTTCCCTTCTGCCCGTCAGACCGCTGGCGACGCGGAAGTGTAGCCATGCCTGCAATTTTTCGGGTGGCTGGAGGTGTGATTTAGGCCCGGAAATAGTAAAAAATATTTAAAAACGATTAATACGGAAAAAAATCTTTAATACGATTGCCACGCTCCGAAAAAATTGCTATCTTTGCAGTTGATAAACAAGGTCCCGACGTTTGCGCTTCGGGGCTGTCCTTCTCTCCGGCGGTTCTCCGGAACTCCGGGCTCTCAGTTGAAGAATTTATTAACCATTTTATTTCAAGTTGTTATATACTAAACTATGAGTACTATCGATTTAACTCAGTACGGCATCAAGGATGTCAAAGAGGTAATCTACAATCCCAGCTACGAAGAGCTTTTCAAGGCTGAAACCGATCCCTCTCTCGAAGGTTTCGAGAAAGGCACTGTGACCGAGCTCGGCGCTGTCAACGTTATGACCGGCGTCTACACCGGCCGCTCTCCTAAAGACAAATTCATCGTACTCGATGACAACTCCCGCGACAAAGTATGGTGGACCACCGAAGAATACCCCAACGACAACAAGCCTGTGACCGAAAAGACATGGGACGCTGTAAAGGAAATTGCCATCAAGGAGCTTTCCGGCAAGAAACTTTACGTTGTTGACCGTTTCTGCGGCGCCAACAAGGACACCCGCATGGCTGTTCGCTTCATCATGGAGGTAGCATGGCAGGCTCACTTCGTTACCAACATGTTCATCGCTCCCACCGCCGAGGAACTCAAGGACTTCAAGCCCGACTTTATTGTTTACAACGCATCCAAGGCCAAGGTTGAGAACTACAAGGAACTCGGCCTCAACTCCGAGACCGCCGTTGTGTTCAACACCACTTCGCGTGAGCAGGTAATCATCAACACCTGGTATGGCGGCGAGATGAAGAAAGGTATGTTCTCTATGATGAACTACTATCTGCCCCAGTCAGGCATCGCTTCGATGCACTGCTCGGCCAACACCGACAAGGAAGGCAAGAACACCGCTATCTTCTTTGGTCTCTCCGGAACCGGCAAGACCACCCTTTCCACCGACCCGAAACGTCTCCTTATCGGTGACGACGAGCACGGATGGGACGATAACGGCGTGTTCAACTTCGAAGGCGGCTGCTATGCAAAGGTTATCAACCTCGACAAGGAAAGCGAGCCCGATATCTACAACGCCATCACACGCGACGCTCTCCTCGAGAATGTGACCGTTGATAAGGACGGCAAGATCGACTTCAAGGACAAGAGCGTTACCGAAAACACCCGCGTTTCCTATCCTATCAACCACATCGAGAGCATCGTAGAGCCTATATCTGCAGGTCCCGCTGCCAAGAATGTGATCTTCCTCTCTGCCGACGCATTCGGTGTGCTTCCTCCCGTATCGATCCTCACTCCCGAGCAGACCAAGTACTACTTCCTGAGCGGCTTCACCGCCAAGCTCGCCGGAACAGAGCGCGGTATCACCGAGCCCACCCCCACTTTCTCGGCTTGCTTCGGCCAGGCATTCCTCGAACTGCATCCTACCAAGTATGCCGAGGAACTCGTTAAGCGCATGGAGCAGAGCGGTGCAAAGGCTTATCTCGTGAACACCGGCTGGAACGGTACCGGCAAGCGTATCTCGATCCGCGATACCCGCGGTATCATCGACGATATCCTCAACGGTGATATCCTCAAGGCCCCCACAAAGAAACTCCCCATCTTCGACTTCGAGATTCCTACCGAACTTCCCGGAGTAGATCCCAAGATCCTCGATCCGCGCGACACCTACGCAAATCCCGAGGAATGGGACGTTAAGGCCAAGGATCTTGCTGCACGCTTCATCAAGAACTTCAAGAAGTATGAGACCAACGAGGCCGGTAAGGCTCTCGTGGCAGCAGGCCCCCAGCTCTGATAAGAGTTCCGACGACGTTCCGGGCACGCCTTAACCGGATTGGAAACCTGGACGTCTGAACCTTAAATAAACCACGGGACGCATCCACTCAAAACAAGCGGGTGCGTCCCGCTGTTTTTAAATTGTCCAGTATCAACATTCATCTAACAAAACTCACTGAATATGTCAAAATTCCTCACCGAATTCAAGGAATTCGCAATGAAAGGCAACGTGGTCGACATGGCTGTCGGCGTTGTGATCGGCGCTGCCTTCGGTAAAATCGTAAGCTCTCTCGTTGACGACCTTATTATGCCTCTTGTGGGCGTGGCTACCGGCGGCATCAACTTCACCGACTATAAGATAGTGCTGCAGAAGGCCGTTATGGACGGCACCGAAATCATCAAGCCCGAGGTTACGCTCAACTGGGGCACATGGGTACAGACTATCGTCAACTTCCTCATCGTGGCATTCTGCATATTCGTGGCCATCAAGTTCATGAACCGTCTGCGCAAGCGCAAGGACCTCGAGGACGAGGCCGAAGCAGCCGTAGCCGATGCTCCAACCAAAGATCAGGAACTGCTCACGGAAATCCGCGACCTCCTGAAGCAGCAGGCCGAGGAAAAGAAATAAGGAACTTAGGAATATGACTTAGAGAGGCTGTCTAACAACGAAGTTAGGC
>LUJP01000102.1:461-24276 GCA_001689535.1 Bacteroidales bacterium M5 | reverse complement strand
GAAAAAGTAGAAATCTTTGAGAAGTACGGTAAGGGCAAGACTGACACTGGCTCACCTGAAGCACAGATTGCATTATTCTCAGTCCGTATTGCTCATTTGACTGAGCACCTCAAGTCAAATCACAAAGATTATACCACTGCTCGCGCTCTTAAGGCTCTTGTAGGTAAGCGTCGTCGTCTTCTCGATTATCTCATTCGTAAAGACATCAACCGCTACCGTGCCATCATCGCCCAGAAAGAGCTTGGTATCAGAAAGTGATCCCCAAGAGATCTACTTGAAGATTACACTGAAAGAGGCCACACCAATCCGTGTGCGCCTCTTTTATTTTAGTCATGCTGAAACTTTTATCTCCGATTTAGAGTTTCAAATTTGACAACTTATTATGTTATCGCTAATTTTGCATTAGATTAGATGATGATGGATCGGGAACAAGACAAAACCAGAACAGAACAGAAGCCACTGAATTTTTTTCAGAAAATTCAGGCCAGGATTCTCGTATGGTGGGAATATTGTTCCTCAGGTGTATGGCGCGATACCCGACAAGACTGGAAAGTCTCCGTCGTAAAGACATTAAACATCGTCATCAGGTCGTTTCTTGACCGCGACATCCAGTCTACTGCTTGCGCTCTCACATACCGTACTCTTCTTGCCATAGTTCCTGCTTTAGCCATTCTGTTTGCAATAGGTCGTGGATTCGGATTTCAGAGTGTGCTCAAAGAACAGCTTCTGCATTCTTTCCCAGCGCAGGCCTATGCTCTTAACACCGCTTTCAATTTTGTTGACAGCTGTCTGGCCCAGGCGTCCGAAGGCATTTTCCTGGGCGTAGGCTTCGTATTCCTACTCTGGACATTGATATCACTTCTAAGTAGCGTTGAGGATTCATTCAATCGCATCTGGAATATCACCCAGGGACGTTCCATGTGGCGGAAGGCCACTGATTATCTTGCTGTGATGATTGTGCTTCCCATCCTGATGATCTGCGGAAGCGGTATTACAATTGTCATGTCTACCACTCTGAAGGCCATCTTCCCCGACCTCCTACACGGCACCTTCGAGTCATTTCTCATGGATTCCATCAGCTTCGTCCTCAGCTGGCTATTCTTTACGGGCACATATCTCCTGATACCCAATACTAAAGTCAAGTTCCCCAATGCCCTTATTTCCGGAATAGTGGTCGGGACAGCCTACGGAGTAATTCAATGGCTTTTCCTGAGCGGACAGTTATATGTAGCCAAATATAATGCCATCTACGGCAGCTTCTCTTTTCTCCCCCTGCTTCTGCTCTGGATTCAGCTCACCTGGCTCATAACTCTTGTGGGTTGCCTGCTGTGTTATGCTTCGCAGAATATCGGATACTTTAATTTCGGAATCGATATCTCAGATATATCATTGTCCTACCGTCGTAAAGTCACTATAGCCATAATGGCGATAATAGCTCATAGATTCAATGAGAACCTCCCCCCTCTCGATGCCCGGCAGATTGCCGCAGGCTACAAGCTGCCACAGCGTCTGGTTCTCGAGACTATTGCACGACTCAGCAACGTCGGACTTATATGCCATATCAAAAGAAATGAGTCCAGGGAATCGGAATTACCCGTTCAGCCGGCTGTCGATACATCCACACTCACCATTGCTGGAATCATTGAACGATTGCAGCATACAGGGTGTAATGATTTCATCCCAGAGTTCGCTTCCCGTTTTCCTGAAGCAATAGAAATAAGCGATTCGATAACAGAATCCATGTCAAAGGATCTCCATAATACTGGAATCCTCGATATAAAAATACCGGAATTCAATCCTTAATAACAATAAACCAATTAACCAATAACATTACCTCGACAATGAAAACTCAGATTTCAACCTCAAACGCTCCCGCAGCTATCGGTCCCTACAGTCAGGCTATCTCCACAGGAAATCTTCTCTTTATTTCCGGCCAGATTCCCGTTAATCCCGCCGATGGCACTATTCCCGAAGGCATAAAGGCTCAGACAGCCCAGTCTATCGCCAACATCAAGGCAATTCTGGCTGAAGCAGGAATGACCTTCGACAATGTAGTTAAAACCACCGTATTCCTCTCCGACATGAACAATTTTGTCCCCATGAACGAGGTTTATGCCGAGAACTTCACCGCTCCTTTCCCTGCCCGCTCTGCCGTAGCCGTAAAGGATCTCCCCAAAGGGGTTCTCGTGGAAATTGAGACTATCGCATCAAAATAAGCGAACTGGAACATCAACATTTGTTACGAATACTGGATAGGAAGTCAGCAACAACATAACTGCTTCCACCCACGTAAACCGAATCGCCCTTGCCCGCTGAAGCAAGGGCTTTTTCGTACGCCTCAGTAACCGTTGGGAATGCTTCGCCATCCATTCCTTGCTCCTTCGCAATTCTCTTGAGTTCGGTCGACGGCAATGCTCTGTGATTATCCGGCTGAGTAAGGAACAGACGGCAATTTTTTATCTCCGTCCTTATCATTTCAAGAATACCTTTTACATCCTTATCGTCCACAAAACCTATCACCAGATTCTTTTGGCCGGGCATTCTTTCTATTTGCGGTACAAGCCACCACCATCCACCGGCATTGTGCCCCGTATCACACACCGTCAATGGCTCATCATTTATCTTCATCCATCTGCCCATCAATCCCGTCAGTTCACAGACATTTGCAAAGCCTGCTTTTACGTTCTCTGACGATATATCATATCCCATTCCTTTCAGCTCTTCGATGGCACAAAGCACGGTGGTGGCATTTTTACGTTGGTAATCTCCACGCAATTCACCTTTCATATCTCCGAATATATCGGTATGATACACCGGAGCACCATCATCTTCATAATCGCAGGATAAAGTAAGAATGTCCTCCGCGAAAATAACTCTGGAATTCGTCTTTGATGCTTTCTCGGTAAACGCCGGCAATGTCTCCCCGTCCTTTTCTCCAATCACAACGGGAACACCATTCTTTATTATGCCGGCTTTTTCTGCGGCTATCTCGGCACGGGTGTTTCCAAGAAAAGAAGTATGGTCAAGCGAGATATTGGTTATTACGCTCAATACCGGAGTAATGATATTTGTACTGTCCAGCCTCCCCCCCAGTCCGGTTTCCACCACGGCGATATCCACGTTTTTTTTACGGAAGAAATCAAAGGCCATGGTAGTGGTGAGCTCAAAGAATGAAGGATGCAGGCTTAAATTCATTGACTTATAACGTTCCACAAATTCCACGACCTCATCCTCGGTAATCATCGCCCCGTTTACTCTTATACGTTCACGGAAGTCAATAAGATGGGGCGATGTAAAGAGACCCGTTGTGTATCCGGCTGATTGAAGCACAGCGGCCAAGGTATGGGCCGTCGAGCCTTTTCCGTTTGTGCCTGCAATATGAATTGAAGTAAACCCATCATGTGGATTGCCGAAAGCTGCTTCAAGCGCGCTCACGCGCTCCAATCCGGGTTTATATGCCGAGCTTCCGTCACGCTCAAAAGCCGGTAGCTGACTGTAAAGAAACTCCAGGGTTTCCTTATATTTTAAATTTCCGAAGTCCATAATCTCATGTTTAGAAAACAAGAAAACCTACGACCCCTGCAGCAATAATTATCAGAATAGGATGTATTTTGACAAAGTACACCGCAACGAACGCAGCCACACAGATCAATATGCTTATAACCACATCCGGTTCCTCTGTACCGAAATTAGCGCCATTCATCAGAAGCAATGCCGCCGAAGCTATCATTCCAACTATCACCGGTCTGAGTCCCGAGAATGCACCTTTTATTATCGCACTCTCCTTATGTCTTCTGATGAAATGACTTGCATATAGAGTTAGAATATATGATGGCACAACTACCACAAGTGTGCACATTATCGAGCCTACTATTCCAAAAAATGGGTTGGAAAAGGCAGAATTGTCCAGTCCCGGCACTACGTAGCCTATATAAGTCGCAGAATTGATACCGATAGGACCGGGGGTCATCTGCGAGATAGCGACTATGTCGGTAAACATCTGCTCGGACAGCCAGCCATTCCCTACTATTATTCTTTCTATAAGCGAAAGCATGGCATAGCCGCCTCCGAAACCGAACAGTCCTATTTTAAAGTATGCCCATGCAAGTTTCAGATAAATCATTTCTCAGCACCCTCCTTTCTTCGAGTATCTTTTCTTAAATGATAATTGAACACGGCGATTCCTCCTGCCGCGCCTAGCACTATATATAATATAGGATTGGATACTACCGGGAGCTTGCTCCATATAAGCAGCGCCACGACTATGGGTATCCATATTGTTATCCGGTTCAGACGAGCCGATCGCGCCGATGAAATGACAGGAGCCACTATCAGGGCTACAACCGCCGGTCTGATACCACGGAAAATCGCCGTCAAGGTCTCGTTGTTTTTAATTGTCTCGGGAGTAAGAAATATCGCTATGGCAAGTATCATCAGAAACGAAGGAAGAATAGTTCCGGCAGCGGCCGCCATACTACCTTTTACGCCTCTCACCTTATCTCCGACGGATACCGCTATGTTTACGGCAAGAATGCCCGGAAGCGACTGGGCCACTGCAAGTAAGTCCAGAAAATCCTCTCGCTCTATCCATTTGTGTTTGTCTACTATTTCCTTCTCTATGATGGATATCATGGCCCATCCGCCACCGAATGTGAATGCGCCTATTTTGAAAAAAGTAATGAAAAGTTGAATCAGACTTGTATGCATCTGTAATATTTTTGTGCAAATTTACTTAATTTCCTCTTATGCCACCCGATAATTACTTATCTTTGCTCTCCTTTTTCCTACAATATCTTTATTACGGTATTAATGAACAATTACGCCATTCAAACATTATAAATATATAACTTACGTTTATACAATGAACATGAAATTTTCCGTTTGTCTATTGACATCTGCATCCATTCTATTAGCCATGAGCGCATGTAAAACGCAAAAGGTTGTCAATACCACTCCGGTTGTCGGCGTTGTAAAAACGCAGACAGTAGAACAGACCGAGGGCACCATTCAAAAGATATTGTATGGCGAATGGACAGCTTCACAGATCGGTGACCAGCATGTTACCGGCGAGAACCGCCCATATATAGTATTCGATGAAGATTCCAACAATCCGTTTTTGGTAAAATGCTATGCCAATAATGGCTGCAACACCTTAAACGGAGAATACGCTATTACCCCGGGTGGAAAGATGAAAGCCACGGGTGAATTCATATCCACCATGATGATGTGCCATGACGCTCCATATGAGATGGGATTCAACATGGCTCTTAACACGGTGGAATCCTACTCCATCGAGAAAATCGGTTCGGATTATCTTATGTATCTGAAGGACGGCGCCGGCGCTACCGTTCTGATTCTCCGCAAATCAGACCTTGACTTCGTAAACGGAGCATGGACAATTCAGAAAATAGGCAATACACCCGCTCCGCAGGAAGCCGAAATGAAGATAGTAATCGACATTCCCGAACTTAAGATTCATGGAAATGCGGGCTGTAATATCCTGAACGGCGACATCAAAATAAATCCCGATGTTCAGAATTCAATAGAGTTCACCAATCTGGCCACAACCCGTATGATGTGCCCCTACATGGAAACCGAACAGGAATTCATCAAAGCCCTCGAATCCGTGAAAAAAGTTGCCACCACAAGCAACAAAGACATAATCTTCTTCACAGACGCCTCCGGCAATACCGTAGTGGTTCTTAAACGGCTTATGCTTCGGTAAACAGAAGACGGTTCAACCTTAAATGTTGGGTTCGACCTGCGGAGGAGCCAACTCCGACGCAGTGTCGAGCCCATGTTTTATCCATGCGCCTGATATCAGTCTCCATAAAAATATAAAACCTCTGATACACAGCTCGGCACACATTGCTATCCACACACCCTGCAGCCCCATCACCGGCGCGAGCACAGCCGCAATAGGCAGGCGAATGAGCCATATGCTCAGGAAATTCATTGTGGCCGGAACGAGAGTGTCTCCCACCCCTACCATCACACCGTATGCAACGATAGATGCGGCAAACATCGGCTCGGCCCAGGCCTCGATACGCAAGGCATCAACACCCAGGCACACTATCCCCTCCACAGGTGTAAACATTCTCATCACCTCCGGCGCGAAAAGCCACATTACCGCCCCCATAAATGTCATAACACACATTCCCAGACCCACGGTTATATAGCCGAACTGACGGGCGAGATCCTTGCGTCTGGCACCGAAACTCTGCCCGACAAGGGTTGTAGCGGCATCAGCTATTCCGTATCCCGGCATGTAACACAAAGCTTCGGCTGTTACTGCAAATGAATTGGCTGCTATGGCAAATACACCCAGGGGTGCTACTATCACTGTCACCATTATCTGCGCGCCACATATCACTCCATGCTCCAACGTCATGGGAGCCGATACCTTCAAGGCGTTTCTAAGTATCTTTCCCGTGGGTATAAAGTGACGCAGAGGCACATCCCGTGAATCCGACTTTCGGCCGAATATGGCCAGTTCAGGCTGCCGTCGGCAGGCAAGCCACATCACAGCTCCCGCCGTAACAATCTCAGCACATACCGTTCCTAAAGCCGCGCCAAGCACTCCCAGACCCATTCCTGGCGTTTTGAAAGCGACTCCACCTATCTCAAGATTCACCCCCGAGAATATCAGGAAAAAGTTGAATATCACATCAAGCACACACATCATTATATTCAGAGCTCCGGCCGTACGCATGTTTCCGGTGGCGCGAAGCATCGCCGAACCCAGATAATTCATGCTCAGTATCGGAAGGGCCGCCACGAAAACAAGAAAATATACCGACGCTTTACTGCATACCGTCTCGTTACCGCCAAGCCAATGAGGTAGCATCCCGGAAATGGAAATACCTATTATAGCCATCAAGGATCCGAATATCAGAGACGCCGTTATTCCCTGACGGAATATGGCTCGTGCCTGTTTATAGTCGGCTGCTCCCACGCGGTGTGCCACCTGCACCGAAAATCCCACGGTCGCGGCCGAACAGAGTCCCCAGAACAGCCATAGGCTTGTGGATACAAGTCCAACAGCGGCACTGTCGTCAGCTCCGAGATGTCCCACCATAGCAGCATCAATATACTGCATGAGTATGCTTGACAGCTGTGCCATTATAGATGGCCATGAAAGTTCGGCGGTCAGTTTTAGTTTCTGACCGAACGAAAGTGGCTTACCTGATTGTATTTGCTCTGTGAGATTCACCCTTTCATGTAAAGAAATCTATTATTCGGTTGATGCCTTCCCTGAGGGTCTGACGCTGAGTGGCGATGTTTATTCGCAGGAAGCCCTCGCATCCATACATTGCCGATGAGTTGACCCAGACTTTCGCTTGCTCAAGAAGCTCACGCTCGAGATTCTCTACCGGCATTCCATAAGCGCGCACGTCAATCATAGGAAGATATGTGCCTTCGAGCTTGCTTACATTGAAACCAGGTAAGGCATCTCGCAGCATAGTCTTCATCATTGCATAATTGCCATGAAGATATTCAACAAGTTGTGAAAGCCACGCTTCCCCCTCCGATGAATATGAGGCCTTTAGAGCCGTTACTCCAAATGGATTCACATCACAGACTTCATTGTCATTGATAGCACGGTCCACTTTCACACGTATATTTTCATCAGGACATATTATATTGGCAATCTGAAGGCCTGCCGTGTTAAACGCCTTGGATGGGGACGTACACACTATAGCCGAGGGCTCTACGGTGGCAAATGGTGTATATTCATATCCGGGCATGCAAAGCTCGCAATGAATCTCGTCGCTCACCACGATTACATTCCCGTCACGACATATTTCCGCTATTTTCCTAAGTTCGTCAGGGGCCCACACCCTTCCTGCAGGGTTATGAGGGTTGCTCAACAGCATCACTCTGGATTCCTGACGCTTCACTTTCTCCCGAAGATCATCGTAATCAATCCGGAAGGTAAACTCTCCCTCTCCTGCCTCCTCGCAAATGAGAGGATTCTCAATTATTTTACATCCGTTATTTCTGATCGAAGAAAAGAAGCAATTGTAGACAGGAGTCTGAACAATCACTCCGTCCCCGGGACGGGTCAGAGCCTTGATAATAGCCGACAGCGCCGACACCACTCCGCTTGTATAGATAACCTGTCCGCGGTCAAAAGTCCATCCGTGCCGCGATGAGAACCAAAGTGTCAGCCTCTGATAGTATTCGTCATCCACAAACGTATATCCGAACACACCATGCTCCACACGTTTGGACAGGGCCCGGATTATCGATGGAGCCGTGCGGAAATCCATATCCGCCACCCACAGAGGTATCACATCGGGAGCGGGTGCCTCATCCCACTTCATACATCCCGATCCTCTCCTGTCAACGGGTGTGTTGAAATCAAACTCCTCTCTCATTTTCACTCTTTTGCAGTAATTATTTCACAATCCGCAGGATTGCGCACATTCTTGTCGACAATCAGCTCTCCGATACCGTGCGTCTTTATAAATCCGCTACGGGGATTTACTATACTTGTAACCTCGGAGTCAATTGCAGCATAGATTTCGCTGTCTTCGAAGCAACGGTCACAGTCCTCAGCCATCGTACAGTTTATCATCACCAGATTCGAGATGTAACACAGGGGCTGTGTGCCTGAGATTCTGCAATTGACAAGCTTGAGATTCTTGGAATACCATCCTATGAACTCTCCGTTTATTTCCGAGTCATAAACCGTCACGTTCTCTGTGTTCCAGAGTGCGTCTCGGGAATTAAGCACGGCGTTTCTTATTGTCGCATTCTTTACATACTGGAACGAATAGTTTCCATCCTGCCGATAATCCTTGATATCGACATTCTCGCAATGCATGAATATATAATCGGCATTCTCCACCACCACGTTTCGGAGTCTGATATTCCGGCAGTCCCAGAGAGTTTCCTGAGCATTAGGGATCTTGACGTTCTCCAGTGCGATACCGTCCATCATTCTGAACATCTTCGGAGCCTCAATCAATGTATCCTTCATCTCCACATTTCGTGAATACCACAGAGCGGCCCTTGCGCCTTCTGTAAAAAGACATCTTTCAATTTTGAAACCGTCTACATGCCAGAACGGATACTTGCCTTCAAATCGGCAATCCCGTGCCACGATATTACTACACTCCTTAAGAGCTGATTCGCCTGTACCTATTGTGACATTCACCAGTTCTGTGTCATGAGTTTCAAACAGCGGACGCTCGCCGCTGAACATTTTATCCTTGATTGTCTCCATTGCTTTTGCTGTTTTTCATTGCAAATTTAACCAAAAACATGGGATTATTCCCATCGAGCCACTCCAGGCGATAAAAATGGTACGGATTCATTGAAAAAAGGTTAGAGGGCCATCGGCACATCCGGCAACAAAACAAGCCTTCGGTCCAGTTGTCCCGGGCCGAAGGCTTGTCTCATCTTTTTATCTTATCCTTTTTACTTCTCGGCAGAATCAGGTTCGGGAGCGATAAGCTTGTATCCCTTACCGTGGATATTGATAATCTCTATCGAGGGGTCCTCACGCAGATGCTTGCGCAGCTTGGTGATATACACGTCCATGGAGCGTGCGTTGAAATAATTGTCGTCAATCCAGATAGTCTTGAGTGCGAAATTGCGCTCAAGTATCTCATTCACGTGTGCGCACAGCAGAGACAGCAGTTCCGATTCTTTCGTGGTCAGCTTGGTCACTTTGTCATCCACCATCAGCACCTGCTTCTGTGTGTCGAAAGTAAACTTGCCGATACGATACATCGTGATTTCCTTGCCCTTCTTTCCTTTCACACGACGGAGAATGGCTTCGATACGGAACACGAGTTCCTCCATCGAGAAAGGCTTGGTGATATAGTCGTCAGCTCCTATCTTGAAGCCTTCAAGTATATCTTCCTTGATTGACTTTGCGGTAAGGAATATGATAGGAACCTCAGAATTTACAGTCCGTATTTCCTGAGCCAATGCAAATCCGTCTTTCTTGGGCATCATGACATCAAGCACGCACAAGTCGTATTTACCTTTGAGGAAAGCCTTGTAGCCGCTTTCCCCATCGGCGAAGAGATCGGCATTGAACCCCTTTGCCTGAAGGTATTCCCTCAGGAGCATGCCCAGGTTCTCGTCGTCTTCGCACAATAATATACGTAAACGTTCTTCCATAATGTTGTCAGTTTTTTGTTAGTGGTAATATTAATTTGAATTTTGTTCCTTTATTGATTTCGCTTTCCACGGTGATATCGCCATGCATCTCCCTGACAAGTTTCTGTACATATGCCAGACCCAGACCGAAGCCTTTCACATCATGGCGGTTGCCGGTGGACACGCGGTAGAATTTCTCGAATATTTTTTTCAGATCTTCTTTTCGGATACCTATGCCATTGTCGGCTATGGATATCTCAAGGTTGTCATCAGATATGTTCCTGGTTTCAATTCTGATATTCAGAGGCTCGTCTTCCCTGCGATACTTCACTGCATTGTCAAGCAGATTGAATATCACATTTGTGAAGTGCATTTCATCCACATATATTATAGGGTCCTGAGCGTCAAGATTGGAGGTGATTGAACCACCATAGTTTGTCACTTTCAGAGTAAAAGTATGCACTATATTGGCAATCACAACGTTGGCATCAACATCCTGCAGTCTCAGAGTGGCTTTCTGGCGGTCGAACATCGACATCTGAAGCACTTTTTCCACCTGGAAACGCAGTCGTTTGGTCTCATCGTTTATCACTGACGAGATATGCTCCAGCATTTTCGGCGATTTTCTTACAGAGCCGTCGTTGAGCATCTGAGCGGCAAGCGAAATGGTGGAAATAGGCGTCTTGAATTCATGGGTCATATTGTTGATGAAGTCATTCTTCATCTCTGTGAGTTTTTTCTGCCTGAATGCCAGTATAATGGTATACAGGAAAACAACGAGCAATATGAGCGTGAATATAAACGAAGGGAGCATGAACTTTATGGACTGGAATATATATTCCTTCTTATCAGGAAAATACAGTCTTATATAGTTCATGCGGTTCTTGGCGTCGTTGGGAAAAAGGGTCTGGACAAACAGTCTGCCGGAATTGGCCGCTGCCGGACTGTAGCCCGATGTCTCGTATACCACGGCTCCAATCCTGTTCACTACCGCGAACTCAAACGGCAGGTTGATGCCATTGTTGGCAAGCTCGCTCTGAAGCAGATTATTCACCATAGCTGAATCTGCCCGTTCCTCTATAGGTCTTGTACTCGAATGGCTCAGGATATTAAGAATCACTTCGTTCAGCAGGCCGCTCTGATACAGATATTGTCCCCTCAGAATTTCCTGAAGAGATTTGTTTGACCGGCCCAGATCATGAGTGAGTTGAGGTGAAAGAGATGAAAGATTGCCTTTCAGGGTCAGATTTCCTTCAACACCTCCTGTGGTAGTAAAAGAATACCCTACACCGCCTTTATTGTCGTTACTCTTTACCGACGGTACCACCCACGACTCTATCTGCGCGATATCCTGCTCCAGAAAGTGTTTTGTCTCTTCCTGCTCAAGTGAATTTGAGACAGCATACAGAGCTCTTTTTACACCTTCGGAAAACTGGTCGTTACGCATTCTCACCATATTCCCCATGTACGTGATCTGCACATACAAAAGGCCTATGAACGTAAGAGCCATTATTATAGTCAGTAACCAGATGGTTGATTTTTTCATTTCTTCTTTACTGGAATAATATGTAAAGCCCTGCAAGACTTCACATTTTAATCTTTATTATGTTAACAATTAAAAAGCCTAATTGTTTGTGAAAATCTTCCTATTCAGAATTTACCAATTAACACTTTCCGTCAAAATTAACAAACAGATATTAAATTCTAAAATTTTGATTATAAAAATACCAACCCATTAACGTTTTGTAATGGATTGGTATTATTTCATAAGGATATTTTACATTCAGTTATTATTCCACCGCCGAATGTTTTGGCTGCTTTGGCAGGAAATGATGCAGGAGCAGATAACCCGCAACACCCGACAGAACGGAACCAACAACAATACCAAGCTTGGCATGATTGAGAAGATCCACCACATGGGGGTCGGCTCCCGGGAAAGACAGCGTGGCGATAAAAAGGGAAACGGTGAATCCGATTCCGCCCAGCACCGAGATGGAAGCCATCATTTTCCAGTTGCACTCATCGGGCATGGGGGCCCAGCGCAATTTAACCGTAAGCCAGGAGAAGATGAATATTCCAAGGAATTTTCCAAGACAGAGACCTACGATAATCGCAAGGCTTATTCCCTCAACAATAGAAGCAGGATTGAGGTCAAGAAGGAATATACCCGCATTTGCGAAAGCAAACAATGGAACAATGAAGTTGTTGACCACCGGATGAAGGTTATCTTCCAGCTGCTGCAACGGCGATATCACTTTATCGGAAGCCGATTCAACCTGTTTCAGCCAGTTCATCTGTTCCTTATCCAGAATGGTCTTGCGGTCTTTGTCCATCTTTTCGTCGCTGCTGAAATGCGAAATGGCGTGCAGTATGATTCTTATATATTTTCTTGGTTCGAAAACCGGAGTGGCAGGGACACAGAATGCTACAAGCACACCGGCTATGGTAGGATGAATTCCAGAATTGAGGAACAGGAACCATATCACCCCTCCTATCCCGAGATAAAATAACTGCGACTTTATTCTGAGTTTGCTTCCAAGAAGAAGTACACCTAAAAGAATTATAGCAATTCCCAATAACCCGAACTCTATATGGGTGGAATAACATGTGGCTATCACTATAATACCCCCTATATCATCCACCACAGCCAGAGTGGTAAGGAATATTTTAAGCGAAATAGGCACTCTTTTGCCAAGCATGGCGAGAACACCCAGAGAGAATGCTATATCCGTAGCCATCGGTATGGCCGCTCCATCAGAGTAGTCCGTTCCTTTTGCCAAAAGCATGAATATGAGCACCGGGAACGCCATGCCGCCTATAGCTCCCATTATCGGGAGCAGCGCCTGACGGAACGAAGAAAGTTCACCCACAAGTATCTCGCGCTTTATCTCCAGGCCTATGCTGAAAAAGAATATCGCCATCAGTGCATCGTTGATAAACTGCAGCATGGTCATGGCATGTCCGGAGTGGCTGAAAATATTGAAATTTCCTATCTGCAGAGCTACTTCCTGCTCCCAGAACTCAAAGTAATACTGGTTGATACCGGGTATATTGGCCACGATCAGCGCCGCCACTGTGGCTATAATAAGAATATTACCGCCTATTGCATGGCGCTTCACCGCCTGCTTGGCGGCAAAAAAAGGATGTTCTGCAAATTTTAACGCCTCTCTGTCGGCGCCCTGAACATCACAATTCTGGTTATGAGTGATTTCTGACATCTCTTATATGCATATAAATTTCAAACTATTGTATCACACAATTGTTTCGTTACAACATCTTGGTCGACTGAAAATCAGTCAAGCTTGAGCACTGCGAGGAATGCCTTCTGGGGCACCTCCACCGAGCCGATCTGCTTCATTCTTTTTTTGCCCTTCTTCTGCTTCTCAAGAAGTTTGCGTTTGCGTGATATATCACCTCCGTAACATTTGGCGGTCACATCTTTCCTCACAGCCTTTATAGTCTCTCGGGCTATGATTTTAGCTCCGATGGCAGCCTGTATGGCTATATCGAACTGCTGGCGAGGAATGAGCTCTTTAAGTTTCTCACACATCCGTCGTCCGAACGTCACGGCGTTATCCACATGCGTAAGCGTGCTCAGGGCGTCAACGCTCTCACCATTGAGCAGAATGTCAAGTTTTACAAGCTTCGACTCACGGAAGTCATGAATATGATAGTCAAATGACGCATATCCTTTGGAGATGCTCTTTAGCTTGTCGTAGAAATCAATGACAATCTCACCCAACGGCATATCGAATATCAGTTCTATTCTGTTGCCTGAGATATATTCCTGTTTTACGAGTTCACCTCGTTTGCCAAGACACAGTGTCATTATCGGGCCGATGAAATCTGCCGCGGTGATAATGGATGCCCTGATATACGGCTCCTCGATATGTTCTATCAGCGTAGGGTCCGGAAGGCCGGAGGGGTTATGCACTTCGGTCATGGTACCTCGTTTGTCGTACACACGGTAGGATACATTAGGCACCGTGGTGATGACATCCATGTCAAACTCGCGCCCCAGACGCTCCTGGATTATCTCCATGTGGAGAAGTCCGAGGAATCCGCAGCGGAATCCGAATCCGAGAGCCACCGACGATTCCGGCTGGAACGTAAGCGAAGCATCATTCAGCTGAAGTTTTTCAAGCGAAGCCCTGAGATTCTCGAAATCTTCGGTCTCTATGGGATAGACGCCGGCAAATACCATCGGCTTGACCTCCTGGAAACCGGAAATAGCCTTGTCACATGGTCTTTCCACATGGGTAATGGTATCGCCCACTTTTACCTCTTTAGAGGTTTTGATTCCTGAGATTATATAGCCCACATTTCCGGCTAAAAGAGATTCGCGAGGCGACATTGTAAGCTTGAGCACACCTATCTCATCGGCATGATACTCTTTGCCCGTGGATACGAATTTCACAAAGTCGTTTTTACGTATCGTGCCGTTCACTATCTTGAAGTATGCTATGATGCCTCTGAAAGGATTGAATACTGAGTCGAATATCAGAGCCTGCAGCGGAGCGTGTGGATCGCCGGAGGGTGCGGGAATCCTGTTTATTATTGCCTCGAGAATTTCAGGAACACCGGCACCGGTCTTTCCTGAAGCTCTCAGTATGGATTCACGGTCACATCCTAAAAGGTCCACAATCTGGTCCTCAACCTCTTCGGGCTTGGCACTGTCAAGATCGCATTTGTTGAGCACCGGGATTATCTCAAGATCGTTGTCAATCGCCATATACAGATTGCTGATAGTCTGAGCCTGAATTCCCTGTGAGGCGTCAACAATCAGAAGTGCGCCCTCGCATGCGGCGATAGAGCGGGAAACTTCATAGGAAAAATCCACGTGTCCCGGAGTGTCAATCAGGTTCAGGCAATAGCGCTCGCCATTATAATTGTAATCCATCTGTATGGCATGGCTTTTGATTGTGATTCCTCGTTCACGTTCAAGATCCATATCGTCGAGCACCTGTGCCTGCATGTCCTTGGCTCCGACAGTATTGGTATATTCCAGAAGTCGGTCGGCAAGGGTGCTCTTGCCATGGTCTATATGGGCTATGATACAGAAGTTCCTTATATTTTTCATCAATTTTCAAAATTTGGCTGGCTGCAAATTTACAATATATTTTTCTAACTCGAAAACTGCCGCTGGGAACCAAAGAGAAGGGTCGCCGGAGTCAAGTTCTCCGACGACCCTTCGGGGGGGTGTGTTATCTTAGCTATTTAGCTGATATCGTCTTGCTTTTGTAGTTAAGATCTCTGGATCTTACCAGTTCCACTGTGAAGCAATCATTCTCAGGTTGGTGCAACCTACACTGCGGAAGTCAGAAATCTGGTTGTAGCGCATGTTGACGTAGGTAAGAGCCTGGTCGAATGATACATCAAGCATGGTCAGCTGATTGTTGTTGCAGAGCAGACGCTGGAGGAAATTCTGGTTCGAGAGAGTGAGCTGAGTAAGGTCGTTGTAGGAGCAGTCAACGAAGGTAAGGTTGGTGCAACCGTTTACATCGAGAGTAGTCAGGTCGTTGTAGGAGCAAACCAGGTCAATCAGGTTGGGGCAATTGCGAACACCCAGGGTAACCATATTGTTGTCGGAGCAAACGAAGGTGTTGAGCGCGGGAAGTCCGCTTACCACCATTGTGGTGATGTCATTGTCGTCAATGTTGAGGTTGGCGAGATTCTCGGTGCCGAACAGGTTGAGGCTGGTGAGCTTATTGTAGCCTGCGTAGAGGTTCTTAAGCTGTGCGCATCCGGTAACCATAAGCGACTCGAGGCGGTTGCCCTGGCAGTTGAGAGTCTCAAGCACAGGAGAGTTGGCGCAGTTGAGTTCTACGAAGTGGTTGTTGGCGCAGTTGAGATTCTTAAGATTAGACATACCGTTGAGTGTGAGATCAGTCAGACGGTTGTTGTTTATCGAGAGTTTCTGTACGGCGCTTGCACCATTTACTTCAAATGTGCGGAGAGCGTTGCGCGATGCATTCACCTCTGAAAGCATGGGTGTATTGGAAATATCAAGTCCGGCAATTTTGTTGCGGCTTATATTGACGGTCTGCAGTTGTGAGAATCCTGAGAGGTCAAGATTGCCTGCAATATGCTTGTCTTTCCAATCAATGGCTGTTACGTGACCGTTTTCAACCTTTATGCCTTCTATGGAGGCGATTGAATTCATGTCGGTAACTTTGAGGGCCTGGGCGTTGGTAGCGTCCTTTTCAGCGGGTTGTGACAGGAAGCTCTTGATCTGAGCGGCTTCTTTCTTGTCAATCTTCTGAGCGAAAACAGTCGTACATCCAAGTACGAGAGCAATCATTAATAAAGCTTTTTTCATAAAAAAAATAGTTGGGTTTAAGTTCTTTTACTTCTCAAACAACGTTTGCGAGAAAAAGGTTTATTCCCCCTCCGTTTTTTTTGAAAAAATATTTCCCGAATATGAAAAAAGTTTTATAACCAAAATCCCTATCGGCTACCCCTCAGACCCTATAAGATTTATATGATTTACAAACCACTCCACTTTTCAGAACGGCGCCGGAGAATCATCTGCCTCCGTTGCCATAAAATCAGCCGTTCCACCTTGCAGCGGCGCTCCCCCCAGGCCATCTCCATTGATTCTGGACCCCTGCGTGGCCATCATTACCGAAGGATTGCTCTTCCAGTTCTCGAATCTCGCGAAATCCGCACGGAAACGCATATCTATATCGTCAACCTTACCGCTTCGGTGTTTGGCCACGATGAATTCTGCCAGCCCTCGGATGTCGCGGTCATTTCCGTCAGTTGCCGATTTCATATAATATTCAGGCCTATGAATAAAGCATACTATGTCGGCATCCTGCTCTATCGCTCCAGACTCGCGGAGGTCGGAAAGCTGCGGGCGTTTCCCCTCCTTGCCGTCTCCACGGCTTTCAACCGATCGGTTAAGCTGCGACAACGCTATCACCGGTATGTTCAGCTCTTTCGCCAGCTGTTTCAGCGAGCGCGAAATCATACTCACCTCCTGCTCGCGGCTTCCGAATTTCATGCCCGAGGCATTCATCAGCTGAAGATAGTCTATTATTATTATCTTCACTCCTTTTTCCCTAACGAGGCGACGCGCCTTGGTACGCAGTTCGAAGATGGAGAGCGAAGGCGTATCATCCACAAACATCGGCGCGCCGTAAAGATTCTTTACACGGGCCATAAACTGGTCCCATTCCACAGCCGAGAGCTGGCCGCTTCTGATTTTCTCGCCCGGAATTTCACAGACGTTGCTCACCAGACGGTTCACCAACTGCAGGTTCGACATTTCAAGCGAGAACAACGCCACAGGGGTATTGTAATTAACGGCCATGTTCTTTGCCATGGACAGCACGAAAGCTGTTTTACCCATGGCAGGACGTGCCGCTATTATTATAAGGTCTGAGTTCTGCCAGCCTGAGGTAAGTTTGTCAAGCTCGTGGAAACCGGTCTCAAGGCCGGAAAGTCCGGTGGTTCGGTTGGCCGCAACCTGCATCTGCTCGATGGCCTGACCGATTACAGGGTCTATCTGGGTTACGTCCTTCTTAACGTTCCTCTGTGAAATCTCAAACAGTTTTCCTTCGGCTTCCTGCATGAGGTCATCCACGTCGTTTGCCTCGTCGAAAGCCTTTTTCTCTATCTCGGCTGCAAAGGTGATGAGTTCACGCGCCAGATATTTCTGGGCCACGATTCGCGCATGATACTCCACATGCGCGCCCGAAGCCACACGGGATGTCAGTTCCGACACAAACACCGGGCCGCCCACGTTGTCAAGCTCACCGTTATGTCTGAGCTGTTCGGTGACCGTCAGCATATCTATAGGCTGGTTAGCCGCGCCAAGCATCTGGATGGCTTCGAATATCTTTCTGTTGACGGGAGTGTAGAAGCAATCGGGCTTTAACATGTCGCATACGTTGGAGTACGCGTCTTTCTCCAGCATCAGGGCGCCGATCACTGCTTCTTCAAGATCCTTGTCCTGAGGAAGCACACGTCCGCCGAAATCATATATGGGATGGTTTTTGTTGCCTTTACTTCTCGGTTCTGCCATTGTTCTGTATTGTGTTGGGTCTTCGTTTATTGGTTGTGATGCAAATTTACTAATTTTTGATTAACTTCGTCTTCGTTTTTTTCCACACCCTCTCTGATTACAAACTGTAGAAAATGATTGTATTTCCAAATGCCAAGATTAATCTTGGACTCGATATTCTTTCCCGCAGACCCGACGGCTACCACGAAATCAGCACCGTAATGGCTCCGGTTGGCTGGCATGATGTGCTCGAGGTTGTGCCCTCCCGTGGCGGAAAGACCACCCTAACAGTCTCAGGAAACACCGTAGACTGCCCTCCCGAGAAGAATCTTGTGATGAAAGCTTATAGGGCTATGGCGGAGCTGGTCGAAGGGCTTCCGGCGGTCAATATATATCTCCGCAAAATCATTCCCGATGGAGCCGGACTGGGCGGAGGCTCTGCCGACGCGGCATTCACCATCAGGGCTTTGAACACACTCTTCTCTCTCGATTTCCCCGACGAAAAGCTTGCCGAAGTTGCCGCATCCATTGGCGCCGACTGCCCTTTCTTCATCTACAATAAGCCTATGATGGCTACCGGAATCGGCACCGATTTAGCTCCCGCAGTTCTTCCCTCCGACATTTACCGCATGAAGCTCGCCATCGTCAAACCACCCGTCGGCGTCTCCACGGCCCGTGCTTACGCTGGCGTCTCCCCCGCGCGCCCGGCCGTTGAGCTTGCCGATGCCATTTCCAGGCCGTTCTCAGAATGGAATGGTACCGTTAAAAACGATTTCGAGAAATCAGTTTTTGCCGCCGCCCCGGAAATAGAGGCAGTCAAACGAGGTTTGGCCGAGATGGGAGCCGTATATGTTTCCATGTCTGGCTCCGGATCCGCTGTATATGCATTCTTCGCCTCTGACATTTTGGCAGAGACCCTCCGCGATCGCTTCCAGCACTGCTCCGTTTGCCTTACTTCCATTATCCAAGGCAAGTAAATTGAACGTTATCGCTCCCATATTGTTATCCTTTTAGTGATTAATAAGGCAAAAGCTGTTTTTGGCAAAATTTTTGTTATAGGAAAAATGAAAAAGAAAAATAAGTTTACCATGCACCAGAAAGATAACAGTAATAACCCCGAAACCCGGGAAACTGAAAATATTAACGCCGAATCTTCGACCAACGAAGCCGAAATTTTCGATAACGTGCCGGAAGCCGATGACGAAAACATGACTGCCGAGGATATCGAAAATCAGGAAATGTCGGAAATCGACGCTCTCGCCAAACAGCTTGCCGAAGAAAAGCTTAAGGTCGAGAAGGAAAAGAAAGAATATCTTTTCCTGATGGCTGAATTCGACAATTTCCGCAAGCGTACAGTAAAGGAGAAAAGCGATATTATCCGCAATGCCGCCGAAAACGGCCTTAAAAACCTTCTCCCCATCGTCGACGATTTCGAGCGCGGCCTTGAGGCTGTAAAAGCCACTGACAATGCCGAAAGCGTCAAGGAAGGCATGGAGCTCATCTACAATAAGCTCGTGAAATACCTGGCTCAGAATGGCGTGAAACCCATCGAAAGCACCGGCGCAGAGTTCGACTCCGAACTCCACGAGGCCATCGCCATGGTTCCCGCCCCCTCTGAAGACTTGAAAGGAAAAATAATCGACACCCCCACCAAAGGCTACACCATCAACGACAAAGTGCTTCGTCATGCCAAGGTCGTTGTCGGCCAGTAACCTTTCTCCCGTTCGTAAATATTAAAGATACAGAAGATGTCAAAAAGAGATTACTATGAAGTGCTTGGCGTCAGTAAATCGGCCACACCCGAGGAGCTGAAGAAAGCCTACCGCGCTCTCGCCATAAAATATCACCCCGACCGCAACCCCGACAACAAAGAAGCTGAAGAGAAGTTCAAGGAGGCGGCCGAGGCCTACGACGTGCTTTCCAATCCCGACAAACGCGCCAAATACGACCAGTTCGGACACAACATGGGTCCGCAAGGCTTCGGCGGTGCCGGTGGTGGTGGTTTCTACAGTTCCGGAGGTATGTCTATGGAGGATATCTTCTCCGCTTTCGGCGATATTTTCGGAGGAGGCGGAATGCACTTCGGCGGATTCGACATGGGCGGCTTCGAGAGCGCCGGTGCAGGCTACGGCCGCTCTCCCCGCAAACGCACCCGCCGCGGCGATGACCTGCGAATCACCCTCAAGCTCACCCTCGAGGAAATCGCCACGGGCGTCAACAAGACCCTCAAGCTCAAAAGCTATGCGAAATGCGATGCCTGCAACGGCACCGGCGCCAAGGACGGCACCTCGTTCAAGACCTGTCCTACCTGCCACGGAACCGGCACCGTTACGCGCGCGCAGCAGACACCCTTCGGCATCCGTCAGAGCCAGGCCATCTGCCCCGAATGCGACGGCGAAGGTAAGATCATCGACCAGAAATGTCCCCAGTGCGGCGGCACCGGCACGCAGTATAAAGACCAGACCATCTCATTCAAGATACCCGCAGGTGTCACCGATGGAATGACCCTCACCGTCAAAGGCAAAGGCAACGCGCCCATGCACGGAGGCGTCAACGGCGACCTCCTCGTGGTTATCGAAGAGCTTAAGCACCCGCAGCTCCTGCGCGACGGCAACGACGTCATCTACAACCTGATGCTCGACATCCCCACTGCTACCCTCGGCGACTCCGCAGAGATTCCTACCCTCACCGGTAAAGTAAGAGTCAAAATCCCCGCAGGCACCCAACCAGGCAAGATACTCCGCCTCCGTGGCAAAGGACTCCCCGCTTACGGCGAATCCGCAACCGGCGACGAGCTTGTCAACGTAATGGTCTACATTCCCGAGCACCTCGACGAAAGCGAAAAAGCAACCTTCGAGTCCCTCCGCGACAAACCCAACCTTCAGGCCAGCGACGCCGTCAAAGAAAGCATCTTCTCCAAACTCCGCCACGTCTTCGACTGACCTCGGCAGTACCCTCTCTCTACCACACCCCTCTACCCCATCACCAAATATAAAAATTTCCTCCCATCAAAGGCGACGTGTCAGCCCTCCCCCGACACGTCGCCTTCTTTTTTCTCACTATTTTAACCTAACAATTGAAAACTCAAGAATTAATTGTAAATTTGTATATACACCAACATTAAATTTTAGGTCGATATAAGAGAAACGAGATCTTCGAGTCTTTGTATTATTTACTTTCATAATACCACCTCATCAACAAAGAGATCGCCTTAAGAGTGTCCCTGATTAAACCAATATGAATCAATTATAGACATAAGAATAATGACAAAGCTAATAATCAAATCTCTTACTTTTAATGACCAAACCACTATAGCGCTCAATGATAACGACATAGTGGTTTTTGTAGGACCTAATAACGTGGGGAAAAGTCAATCTCTGCATGATATATACAATTTATTATCTGAAAATAATGGAATCGTAGTGAAGTCTATCGAAAATCATATAGAAAATAAAGAAGATATCGAAGAGGTTCTATCGTCTTTTTCTATTATAGAATATGGTGATTATTCGGGCGCACAATTTAAAATATACTCAACCCATCTAAATGAATTCAAAAAATCAGGAAAAATATCTGAAGGCATTGCCGATTTCTTATGCTCATTAATTTCTACTAAGAATCGATTGAGTCTGATTGATCCACAGGAAAAGGTAAGAGATGAGGAAGCTATGAAGCATCCTCTTCACTATCTTGAACGGAACAGAGACTTGCTACCAAAAATGAAGAATGCTTTTCATGAAGCCTTTGGAAGTCAATTGCTTTTAAATGACTATGATGGTAAATATATTTCGTTTTCCATCGATGAAGAATCCGTGATAATTCCAGAAGGCCTTGAAGGATCGTCTATAGATGAGGCAAATATGATTTTCAAAAATAGATTCAAAACACTAAAGAAACTTCACAACCAAGGCGATGGAATGAAGAGCTATACTGGTGTGCTTTTGAATACCCTCGTACCGCATTATTCATCTTTCTTTATTGACGAACCAGAGTCATTTCTTCATCCTCCACAGGCGTATATAATGGGTAGGCAGATCGGAGAAATGGCAACAGGTAAACAGTTATTTTTGTCAACACATAGAGAAAGTTTCCTAAAAGGCCTAATGGATAACCATCCCGAAAGACTTAAGATTATTAGAATTACGCGAAATGAAGATAAGAATTCTATTTCAATACTTGACAACCATGATATAAAAAAAATTTGGAATGATCCTCTTTTGCGCTATTCAAATGTTATTAATTCATTATTCTATCAAACAACAGTAATATGCGAAAGTAATACCGACTGTAAGTTTTATCGAATGATGAATGATCAAATTAATGCCGAGAAAAGACGAATCAAGGACATTCTTTTCATTGAATGTGGTGGAAAACAACGTTTTCATATTATATGCAATGCCCTTAAAAGTCTCAATATCGATTTTAGGTCCACCCCTGATTTTGATATTTTCCGCAAGGATAGTGATGCAAAATTATTATACGAGAGCTGCGGCGGTAATTGGAAAGAAGATTGCGACGAATTATGGAAAGAAATTGAAACCTCACTACCGGAGACTCCTAATGAGATCAATAAAGAAATAATTCGGACCCGCATCAATAACTATCTTGATGGATTAACCTCATCAGCCATCGGTAGTCAAGATAAAAGAAATCTAAAAAAACTTCTTGAAGGTCAAAACAAATGGGATATTTTAAAAGAAAACGGCCTCAATGGCATTCCGGATTCCGAAGCCAAAAAAGCCGCACAGGAACTCTTAAAGGTATTCAATAAAGTTAATATTTTCCCTGTGCCAGTAGGAGAAATGGAAAATCTGGTCCCCGGAACATCAAAGCATGGGAAAGAATGGCTCAATTATATAATTAATACTCATCCGGATTTGTCAGATGACATCTATAATGATGCAAAAGACTATGTACGGGCCCTCAATTTATAATTTACAGAACGTAAATAACACTAATAATAAACAAAGTCATACACCCTATGCGACCAATGAGAAAGGCCTCAAGGCAGAAAAGTGCTGAGTGGGCTCTTGAAGTTTTTGAGAAAGCTCCGTTTGTAACCGTGAGCATGACGCGCCCCGACGGGACTCCGTATGGCCTGCCGCTGTCGCTTGTGCGCAGTGACGGGCAGACATTCTATTTTCATTGTGCATCAGAAGGCGAAAAAATCGACTGTCTTCTGGCAAATCCCGTGGTGAGCCTGTCGGCCGTAAGCAAATGCACGCCCAAGTTTGAGGAAGAAAAGCTCAACTTTACCGAGCACTATCACTCCGCTGTGGCCATCGGACGTGCGGAAACAGTTACCGACAAGGCAGAAAAGACCGAGGCCCTGCGTCTGCTGTGTCAGCGTTTTCTGCCAAAACACATGAATCATTTCGAGGAAGCCATCAACCGCAGCCTCGACCACACTACGGTCATAAAAATCACCCTCACCGAACCCCCGGTAGGAAAATCCAAACAATAACGACGCAGCCCCCGTGGAGTTGCGATCTCCTTCGCCCCACCTAACCCACCTAACAACCAATTATCCTCAATAGGGATATGGACGCTCCAGGCGTGGCTGCCTGGGAAGGTCGGCGTCCCCGCCGTCCCCCTATAGACAGCCCTGCCCTTCCGGCAGGCAACAAAAAAAGCAGCCCGGAATTGGGCTGCTTTGTAGCGGGACCGAGAATTGAACTCGGGACCTCCGGG
>LUJP01000102.1:0-451 GCA_001689535.1 Bacteroidales bacterium M5 | reverse complement strand
TCTAACCAACTGAGCTATCCCGCCATTTCTGATTTGCGGTGCAAAGTTAAGCCTTATTTTTATTTTATCCAAACTTTTCACACATTTTTTCCTAAACTTATCCGTAAAATCAATTTTCTTCAATCCTGACGCCTCTTTATTAGGCTTATCCCGCATTTTTTCACTACCTTTGCACCCTGATTTTGGCAGCAAGCCCTTTTTATCATCACAATCAACAGCATATCAGAATGTTATCCGTAAACAACCTTGGCATACAATTCGGCAAACGTGTTCTTTTCCAGGATGTGAATATGAAATTCACTCCCGGCAACTGCTATGGAATAATCGGCGCTAACGGAGCAGGCAAATCCACCCTGATGCGCATTCTTTCGGGTCAGCTCACCCCCACTCAAGGCTCCGTCACCCAGGGACCCGGCGAGCGCATGAGCGTGCTCGAACAGGATCACTTCAA
>LUJP01000056.1 GCA_001689535.1 Bacteroidales bacterium M5 | reverse complement strand
ACAGTTGTTATGAAACACCCTCTTAATTCGGGTATAACAGTAGCCGACACGCTTAAGGCAAATCAAACCTTAGATTTAGTTCCGGCAGGAACTAAACTTGACAGCATGAAGATTCTGTCACGCTTTATTCCGGTTTCGCAGCCATCAATACCGGTTGCGGAATACGAACTGGCAGCATCCGATTTTGAATCGCCACTGCCATTTCCGGTGAGGTCTTTTTCGACCTCTGAAGCCTCGACTGATTTCCAGGCGTGGCTGGGGGAGGGCACGTTCCGACGTTTTGATCTGGCTGAAGCCGTGAAAAGCGACTGTGATGTCTATAGTTATATGCCGGAACAAATAATGACGATATCCGGTATAGTCTATGATGATGTCAATGCCAAACATCCTATGAAAGGCGGACGGCTTGTGGCTTACAATGGAACCAATCGCCTTGTCACCGATACCTGCGTGGATCAAAAGGGAAGGTTTACCGTAGAAGTGGACTTTTTCAAGGATGGTACGGAGTTCTTTCTTCAGGGAATAAATTCAAAAGGTGTGCTAATAGGCGGTGTAATTAATATTGATGATACCACATATCCGGCAGTGGGCAGACTTCCGAAAGTTACCGAAGGAAAGAAAAGAAATGCCTTTAAATCCACAGATTCAATAGGG
Organism: Bacteroidales bacterium M5; assembly: GCA_001689535.1. Taxonomy (GTDB): domain Bacteria; phylum Bacteroidota; class Bacteroidia; order Bacteroidales; family Muribaculaceae; genus Paramuribaculum. Next base: position 17,917 of record LUJP01000056.1, on the reverse strand, counting down.
GTAACCGGTGATACTCGAATCCTGCCGAACGTTGTGGTCAAGGCCAGGGCAATCCGGACAGAAAAACGGAATGACAAGAAGTATTATGGTGCAAGATATTTGGACCAGGATCACTTTGAAAAATATAGTTCACTTACCGTGCTTGATGCGCTGCGGCGATTAGCCTTTGCCCGGGTACTCCTTGTTATGGACGACGATAACGAGCCGGAAAACGGAACGGAAAACCTTCCCTACTACATAGTTCAATCCACCCGTCTACCCTCTACATTACCATCGATAAGCGCACAGCTCCCTATCGTTGTTGACGGTGTGCTGATGGACATAAAGGATTGTCAATATATATTCGATATGCCGACAATGCAGGTGGAGTCAATAGAACAGTTGACGCCGGCAGAAGCTCTGATGTATACTTCGAACAACTTATATGGGGCAATTTTAATCAAGACAAAACTCCTCGGTCCCAAGCCGCCTAAAGCCGCCAAAGGACTACGGTGCTGGCCTCCCGGACTTACTGACATGTCTCCGGTGTTGCAACGTACAGTTTCAGCTCCTGAAAAGCCCGGAAACTATCGTCTGGTAGTTGATATGGTGTCCGGTGACGGTAAGGTCAGGTCGGTATCGCGCGATGTCCACGTGGCGCCTTGATTCAATTTCCCATACAATAATCAGGCAATTATTGCTTGGTGAAGGTGAACCATTCGAGGTTTAGGAGGTCCTGGTCGGGGGTTGCCTCGTCGAGGGCGCGGAATACCATTACGAGGGCATGAATGCCGGTTGTGGGCTTGATGTGGGCTTGATGTATTGAATAGGCTGTTTGGCCTTGCATTGGTTTAAGGTCGCATACACCTATTAATTCGCCATCCGGGTGGTCAAGGCGTAATTCGATACGGGCCGCCCGGTTTTTGTCCCATGTCTTGCACGTGAAAGTGTTGATATCGGCATCGGTAAAGTTATAGTACTTCCAATAGGCATAGTCTCCGTCGCGGATTGATGCCAGATATTCAACCGGAATGTCGTGAGGCGGGCGCCTTACCGCCACCATCACATTGCCATTCATAAGGCATGCACGTGAAGCATCCATTCTATAGGTAGGGTGGATAGGACCGCCGATGCCCTGGGTTGTCATCTCTACCTGGTTGATTGTTCCGTCGGGGTTGAAGGTTATGGGTTCCAGGCATGCTTTGCGCATGTTTGCGTTTCCGTGCGTGGGCCTGTGATAGGCTATATACCAATTTCCGTTGATTTCCGTGATGCAGCCGTGGTTGTTCACGAGATTACGACCGCTTCCCCAGTTGTCGATTATTACTCCGCGATAGGTGAATGGCCCTAACGGAGAGTTTGAAGTAGCGTAGTCAAGCGTGGCGCAGTTGGAATGGCCGTGCTGTGAGTGGCTTCCGTACACGAAGTAGTATATGCCGTTTCTTTTTCGCACCGAACTGCCTTCGTTGAAAAAAATGGTCCTCGTAGGTCAGTAGGCTGTCGTGTATTTCGCCTTCAATTGACAACATATCTTTACTGAGCCTGGCACCCTTGGCGTATGCTTGCCCCCAATACAGGTAAGGTTGTCCGTCATCGTCAATAAATACGGAAGGGTCGATTCCCTTGATACCTTCTATTCTCCGGCCATCGTAAAACGGCCCATACGGAGAGTCGGCAACAGCCACGCCTTCATCTCCTTTCGGATCATTGCCTTCAAGGCAGTAATAAAGATAATATTTCCCATCGTGGTGAATGCAGTCGGGGGCGTAGAGTACGGCATCGGTGTAGTCGGTCTGTTTTCCCACGCCTTTAGTGGCGAATGAAATTTGCTCAACCTGCCAGTCTACAAGGTCGGATGAAGAAAGAATGTCATACGAATTTGAGCACCAGGCATTGCCGGGTTCGTCGCGCGACCCATATACGTAAACCCGTCCGTCAGGCATCTGCCTTACTTCAGGGTCGGCTATAAAGAGTCCCGGAGGAGCTATAGGGTTCAGCATCCTGCGCTGGGATGTGAATGGCTGCGTGGTGGATACGGCTAATTTCGATTCTGTATGGCATGAAGAGAGGATTACAGCCATTGCAGTGATGATAATTGAATTTGTTTTGTTCATTTTGGTTTGGTTTGGTTTGGTTTGGTTTGGACTTATTTTGATGCGGTCTGGTGCAATGGAACAGGGCGGAGAGAAAATGTTTGGTTTTGCGGAGGTGCTCTCAAATATAAACCATTATTTCCTGTTATGAAAGTAATGTGATGGAAAGTTACTATGATTGCCAAATAAAGTTATTAACAAGTTATCAACATAGTTTTGACATTGTGTTGATAACACCATTTTGTCGCGTCGGGCCGATAGCTTAATTTTGCATAAGCGTTTTCATCCTGTGGGTGAGACGCGAACTTAAATGCATAATCCTGTTTATGAGTGATATAATCAAACTTCTTCCTGACTCGGTAGCCAACCAGATAGCCGCCGGCGAGGTGATTCAGCGCCCCGCTTCGGTGGTGAAGGAGCTGTTTGAGAACGCTGTTGACGCCGGAGCCAAGTCTATCCAGGTGATTGTGAAGGATGCCGGACGGACGCTGATTCAGGTGGTTGACGACGGTTGCGGAATGAGCGACACGGATGCCCGTCTGGCGTTTGAACGTCACGCCACAAGCAAGATTTCGCAGGCTGCCGACCTGTTTTCGCTTCACACCATGGGTTTCCGCGGAGAGGCTCTCGCTTCGATAGCCGCCGTGGCCCAGATTGACCTGCGCACCATGCAGCGCGGAGCTGAAATAGGCACGCGTCTGATAATAAACGGTTCGGCTGTCGAGAGTCAGACCCCTGAGGCCACCGTGCCAGGAAGCAACATGATGGTAAAGAACCTCTTTTACAACGTTCCGGCCAGGCGCAAGTTTCTGAAAAAGGATGCGGTGGAGATGAGCGGCATTGTGAGGGAGTTCGAGCGGCTTGCACTGGTTAATCCGGGTCTCGACCTCACACTTATCAACAACGACACCGTGGTCCACCAGATAATGGCGGCACCGCTCAAGCGCCGTATATGCGACCTGTTCGGCAAGGGACTGGAACGCCAGCTTATTCCGGTGCAGACGTCGACATCGCTTGTAAGCATCGACGGCTTTGTGGGACGGCCCGAAGGAGCGCGGCGCCGAAACGCCCTGCAGTTCCTTACCGTCAACGGACGCCACATGCGCCATCCCTATTTCCATAAGGCGGTGATGACATGCTACGAGCAGCTTCTTCCGGCCGAGCTTCAGCCCAATTATTTCCTGAATTTCACCGTTGACCCCGCCACAATAGATGTAAATATCCATCCGACCAAAAACGAGATAAAGTTTGAGAACGAGGCTGCGATATGGCAGATTCTCACAGCGGCCGTTAAGGAGGCCCTGGGTCGTTTCAATGCCATGCCCGGCATAGATTTCGACGCGGAGGAGATTCCGGATATTCCGGTGTTCGACCCCAATGCCGACGCATCCCATCATGTTACGGTGGACCCCGGATATAATCCGTTTGCCGAAAGCTCCGATGCTCCGGAAGGGCAGGAGAGCGGAAGGTTGGCGGGCGCCCAGCCATCGTTTGCCTCGCGTCTCAGTGCCGAGCATCGCCGCAACGAGGCCCTACGCGACTGGGACAAGCTCTACGAGGGATTCATGGGCACAGAGCCGGACACCACGGCCGTGCCGTCGCCCGGAATTTCGGGCAGCCGCATGAACAGCGAGCCGTATGAGCCCGACGCGCTTCCGTTCGGTTCGCAGGCCGACACCCGCGGCGCCGAGGACACTGAAAGCATTCAGGCCAAAGGCGCCTACATACTTGCGCCCTGCATTTCTGGCGTGATGGTCATTGACCAGCACCGCGCCCATGTGAAGGTGCTCTATGAACGTTATGCTGCCATGCTGCGCAACGGCGATATGACACCCCAGAGCCTCATGTTTCCCGAGATGCTGCGGCTTGACCGCGCACAGGGCATACTCCTCTCCGAGATGATGCCGAGCCTTACGGAGATGGGCTTCGTGCTTGAGGCGGCCGGAACTGACTGCTGGAACATAACCGGCGTTCCGTCGGTGATTGACAATGTGAACCCCGTGGAGGCCATCAGCCGGATTCTCGACGATGCCGCCGACAGCGGAAGCGTGGACACCGACGGCCTCTCCGGACGCATCGCCCTGTCCATGGCCAGAAGCGCTGCCATAAGGCGCGGACGCCGTCTGTCAGGCGCCGAACGCGAGAATCTTCTGGGCGAACTCCTGAAACTTCCAACGCCCAATTACACCCCCGACGGCCTTGCCGTGATCCGTGTGATTTCAGGCGAAGAACTGGAAGAGATGTTTGATAAATTGTAGATGCTTCATAATCAGCCACATCGCAAATTTAACATTTGTCCGTTTGACTTAATGAAGCTAAATTGCTATTTTTGTAGAAAATGATCACAGACCACCTGCAATATCTGATAATGCGCCACGACTGCGTGGTGCTTCCCGGTATAGGGGCGTTTCTCGCCCGGTATGAATCGGCACGGATCGACTCGGACGGCACTATTATGCTGCCTCCCAGGCGCCTTACAGGCTTTAATGCCGAGCTTTCCCATGACGACGGTCTGCTTGCAGGCTCCATAGCGCGCGCCACCGGTTGCGGCTACGATGCCGCCGCCGCCGAGGTGAGCCGTGAGGTAGAGGCCATGCTCCGCCGCATGGATGCCGGAATGCCGGTGAACTTCCCCCGCATCGGAACGCTCGCACGTCTGGAATCGGGAGCATTGGAATTTGTTCCCGCCGCGCCGTCGGTGAGTGCGGCCAACGCTATGTATGCCGCATTCCCTTCAGTAGCGTTGAGCGAGGCTGCTGTCCGCGACAGCTCTGCCGCCAAGGTGGTCGAGGTCGATTTCTCCCCGCGTGCTGCACGCAGGGAGCCTTTTGTGGTCCGTGCCTTGAAATATACGGCAGCCGCTGCGGTGGTAATCGGTGTGGCACTCACAGCCTCCACTCCCATATTGGTGAACCGTCACGCCGACTTCGCTTCTATTTCGGCACCGAAAATCACAGTGGAGAAACCACGGTATATCCCCATGTCCGACGAGGGCAGGGAGCTTTATATCGTGCGTCCTGATTCAGCCTCGTCCATGGCCACGGTTCCTGCCGGCGTTTCAGAAGACGGTGCGGGATATTATCTGGTGGTGGCATCGTTCGGCAACGAACGTGATGCCGCACGTTTTATCGCCGAGCGCGGTGACAGCCAGCTGAAGATAGTGAAAGGCGAGCGCCGTTGTCGCGTATATGCCCATAGCGGAGCCTCTTTCATCGAGGCCGCCGCTCCGGCTTCAGATGCCGCATTCAGCAGCCGTTACCCGGATGCCTGGGTGTATAAAAAGCGCTGAGCCGCTTAATTACAATAAGAGCAATCTTAGTTAACCATAGAAAGACATGGAGTTTGCCGAACGGCAAACTCCATGTCGCATTTTTTTAATGAGTGAAGGGATATTCTTCAAATGTAAATGGAATTCCTTAAAGAGGTGGATTATTCCTTAAACTGCAGATAAAGGATTGTGCACAGGGATTTGGACGGAACGGAGGAATCAAATGTCAGATAAAGCGGATGCTTACCTGAAAGACGCCCAATTTCCGCAAGCGGAATCGACACGGTGGTTTTCTCCGCCGTCATATTGGGGGCAAGTCTCAGCGTTCCTTCCGGCTTCGGATTGCCTTTCCACGGGGCCGAAGTATAGACCGAGACAGTACCTCCGGTCTCGCCGGGAATTATATCCAGAGATAGCTTTAAGCCTTTTTTGCCGTGGAGCTTGTCGAAATTAAAATATTTGAAGCCCAGAATGGAGCCCGGAGTATTGTTTACCACGGGATTCATATTCTCCGGCACTGCATAGGGGGCGCCTGACGGGATGGAGTCGGTGTACACCGGCTGAAAATACGGGCCGGTGTAATTAACACGCGGATATTCCTGAACGGCCGGTGTGGGGCCGGTGAAATGGCATGCTATAGCCGCGGGATATTTACGGAGCGGGTCAAGACCGGCGGTCTCGAATCCTTCGGAAGTATATTCCGCCTCGCTTATCCTCACTGCTCCTTCCGGGCCAGTGGTGACTTCCACTTCTATGGGCGCGGCCATAGACTGGCGCGCGAATTCATCAGCGCCCGACTGACGGTGATAGAATACCCACCACCGGCCGTTGATTTCCACTATGCCGCCGTGGGTGTTTCCGTTTGGAGTGGCCGTCACTATGGAGTTTCCGTCGGCGTCGGTGTCGCGTCCGCGTGCGTCTATTATCGTGCCGCCGTATTTGAACGGCCCTAAGGGATTGTCACTGTAGGCATAGGCGAGTGTATAGTTTGAAGCCGGAAGGCCGAACTCTCCGTCGGAAGTTATGCGACTGTAGACGAGCACATACTTGTCCTTGATCTTTCTGATGGAAGATGCCTCGTAGAAACGCCCGTCGCCTTCCTGGCGATGGCCCGGAATCAGGTCTTTCACTATCGCGGTGCTTTCTTTTACAGTGGCCATTGTCGCCGGGTCCAGTTCGGCTCCGTAGGAAGTCTCGAACCCCCAGTAGCCATACACACGTCCGTCATCGTCTATGAGAACGGCCGGGTCAAATCCGAGAACGCCCTCTGCCTGTGCGGGATTGTCCTTAGTCCAGTTTATCACTCTGAACGGGCCGTCAGGGCGTGAGCTCACGGCAACCATGCCATTTCTGCCACCGTTCTGATTGTTGGGGTAGAGATAATATTCACGTCGGCCGTCGGGCAAGCGGCGTTCGGCCACGTCGGGAGCGTAAAGCAGGTCGCCCGATCCGTCGGGATGCAGATTGTGTCCGGCAGCATCGGTCTTGCTCTCGAAAATCACGCCGTCGTAGCGCCATTTGTCCAGCGAGTCGGCCGGAGCTGACCACACCACGAGATTCTTTCCACAGTAATGCGTGCGGAGAATGTCGTGGGAGCCGTAGATATAGACTCTCTTTTTGCCGGGTACGTCAGGGTCATCAAAAAGATATGGCTCGCCGTCGGGGATATGCTCCCAAAGGGGGAGATAGGGATTGGAAGGGAATAAAGCCGCGGGGCACAGCAGCAGTGCCGCCGCGGCAATAGAAGTCTTTATGTTCATCGGTATGGTTTTGGTCTGGCAGGGGGTGTAAGCAGAGAATTACTTTACATTCAGGGTTCCGGCGGGAGTAAGAGTCACGGTGTAACGGCCTCCTGCACGGGTGGGGAAGTCTATTGTCTGTCCCTGATAGATTACTTTGCAGGGTTCGCCGCTTCCGGAGGTTATGACGGCTTTTGCAAGCTTGCCTCCGGCATAATCTATATCAACCGTGAAGTTTCCGCGTGCGCGTAGGCCGTGGATGTGGCCGTCGGTCCATGCCGAGGGGAGGGCGGGGAGCAGCTGCAGCGATCCGGTGTGGCTCTGGAGAAAGAGTTCGGCCACGCCGGCTGTTCCTCCGAAGTTGCCGTCGATCTGGAACGGGGGATGGATGTCCCAGAGATTGTTGGTTGTGCCTTCTTTGAGCAGGTTCTGGAACAGGGTGTAGGCATGGTCGCCGTCGTGCAGGCGTGCCCAGTGGTTGAGTTTCCAGCCCATGCTCCATCCGGTTGCCTCGTCGCCGCGCTGGCGCAGAGTGGTCTTGCAGGCTTCGGCAAGTTCAGGATTGTGGAGGGGGTCGATGGTCGATCCGGGATGGAGGCCGAAGAGATGGTTGGTATGGCGATGGTGGTCGTTCGGGTTGTCGATATCCTCATACCATTCCTGCAGCTGGCCGTACTTTCCGATTTTATACGGGCGTATGCGGGCGAGTTTTTCTTCCCATTCCTTCACAGACTCCGGGTCAGTGTCGAGAATACGGGCCGCTTTAATGGCGTCGGTAAGAATCTCGCGAGTTACGGCGTTGGCATAGGTGGTGCCGCGGTCGCATCCGCCGTGTTCGGGAGAATAGGAGGGAGAAACGGTATACTCACCGTCGCTGAGCGTGAGAAGGTCGGCGGCGAAGTTTGCACTGGACTTTATTATGGGATAGCCTATCTCGCGAAGCCACTTGCGGTCACGGGTATAATCATAGTATTCCCATATCTGGGTGGCGAGCCACGGGCCGGCCGAAGGATTGTAGTTCCAGCTCATGTCAGTGCTGTTGAGCGGCGCGGTGAATCCGAACGGGTTGGCGGATATGGCGGCAGTCCAGCCGCGGGCGCCGTAGTAGTCGCGTGCGGTGGCTTCGCCGGGTTTCACAAGGCTGCGTATGTAATCGGTGTAGGGCTCGAAGCATTCCATCAGATTGGTGGAAGTAGCGGGCCAGTAGTTCATCTGCACGTTGATGTTGTTATGGTAGTCCATTTTCCATGGACCGTACACGTTGTTGTGCCACAGACCCTGAAGATGGGCCGGAAGATTGCCGGGGCGCGAGGAGCTTATGAGGAGGTAACGGCCATACTGGAAGTGCATGCGCTCCAGGTCGTGGTCAAGGACACCGTTGCGGTAATTGGCAAGTCGCTGAGGAGTGGGCAGATTGGGGAATGTCTGGTCGGGATTGATTTCCAGATCCACGCGGTCATACAGAGCCTTGTAGTCGGCCAGATGATGGTCGTAGAGCTTGGTATAGGGCATTGCGGCAGCAGCAGCAATCTCGCTGTTTACGATTCTCACCGGGTCGCCGCCGGTATATGTCTTGGGATCAGTGGTGTCGGGATTGAAATTGAGGCGGTAGTCGGTATCGGCGGCGAGTATGAACTCCACGTCGCGCGAGCCTGTGACGGTGATTGTGCCTGCCGCCGGGTCAGCTTTGACGGTTCCGCGGGGGTCGGCTGTGCGTGCCATAACGCGGAGAGCCCATTTCATGCCGTTGTTGTCGATTGTTCCGGTATAAAGCAGGCCGTCTTTGGCCGCATCTGTCGCTTTGAGTTCCTGTGGGGTGGCGAAGGAAAACACGAGGGTCTGCGGTGCTGAGCTGGAAGTGAAGCGCCACACCATCACGCTGTCGGGATAAGATGTGAAGTAGCGCCGCTGGTATCTGGAACCTTTGTGGTTAAATTCTACCACGGCAAGAGAATTGTCGAGGTTGAGGATACGCCGGTAGTCTGTCACGGCGTCATCAGGAATGCCGGTGGTCACGTATGCTTCACCAAGTACGGTGAATGTTCCGAAGAGGTCGGGGGTATAGGGCACGTTGCCTCTGTAGTTCTCGCTTACCAAGGCCCCAGCCTCGGCGTTGCGTCCTTCTTCCAAGAGTGTGCGTACTTTTGACAGCACCGAGTCGGGCACCTGACGGTTCATGTTCCAGTAGTCTTTCAGTCCGGCGGCCGGACCGCCTTTCCACAGCGATTTTTCGTTGAGCACCACGCGTTCGCGGGCCACAGAGCCTATCACGTTGCCGCCGAACGATCCGTTTCCTATCGGGAACGAACAGCGTTCCCAGATAGTGTCGGGATTGGCCGATTCGGCATGGCCGTTGTCTATGTTCCAGATGGCCACGCCGCGGTGGCTGGGATTTGGGGTGTCGAACCAGAGTGCATTTCCTTTTGTATAGTCCTGAGCCGGTTTCGCGGAATAGGCCGGGGCGGACGACGCGAGTATTATCGGTGCCGCTGCAAGAAGTATCTTACTGATGAAGTTATTCATGGTGATGAAACAATGTTATGAATGGATATACTTCTGCGAATTTAGGCATTTACTTCTGTTTCAGCAACCGAACCGGGAAAAAAACATCACTGTCACGTGACGGCGGTGCTTCAATAAAAATGCAGTAAAAATTATTATCTTTGTATCATATCCCTCACATTATAAAAATCAGTCATGAAAATCAAACTAATTCCTGTGGTGGTTGCCGCACTTGTGCTGATGCCGTCTGCGGTATCGGCCAAAAAAAGCATTTATCGTAACGGCTGGATTGATTTCAACAAAAACGGATTAAAGGATGTGTATGAAGATCCGTCGGCTTCGATACAGGCCAGGATTGACGATCTGCTGTCACAGATGACAATGGATGAGAAAACCTGCCAGCTTGCCACACTGTATGGCTCGGGCCGCGTGCTTGAAGATTCGGTGCCCGTTCCTCGCTGGAAAACCGAGATATGGAAGGATGGCATAGCCAATATAGACGAGCAGGGCAATGGTCTGGGTTCGTTCGGCACGGCCCTTTCATATCCTTACCGTCACAGCATCGAGAACCGTCGGCGCATACAGCGTTGGTTTGTGGAGGAGACGCGTCTTGGCATTCCGGTTGATTTTACCAACGAAGGCATACGCGGACTTAACCACGACCGCGCAACCATGTTTCCGGCTCAGTGTGGTCAGGGAGCCACATGGGACCGCGAGCTGATAGCGGAGATAGCGCGAGTTACGGCCGAAGAGGCTCTCGCTTTAGGCTACACAAATATATATTCGCCTATTCTCGACATTGCGCAGGACCCGCGGTGGGGCCGTGCCGTAGAGACCTACGGCGAGGATCCTTATCTGGTGGGAGAGCTTGGCAAGGAAATGATTCAGGGACTGCAGAAGCGTGGCTTGGTTTCCTCACCCAAGCATTTCGGAGTTTATAGTGTGCCTGTAGGTGGCCGTGACGGCGACACACGTACTGATCCGCATGTAGCTCCCCGCGAGATGCACACACTCTATCTCGAACCGTTCCGCAAGGCTTTTGTGGAGGGTGGCGCGCTGGGCGTAATGAGCTCGTATAATGATTATGACGGCATTCCTGTGACCGGTAGCAGTTATTTCCTTACCGATTTATTGCGCGACCGATGGGGTTTCAAGGGTTATGTGGTCTCCGACAGTGAGGCGGTGGAATTCCTTCAGACAAAACACCGCGTTGCGGCTGACGAGGCCGACGCAGCCGGGCAGGCGGTCAACGCGGGTCTGAACGTGCGTACAAATTTCACTTATCCCGACAAATTTATTTTGCCGCTCCGTGAGGCGATAAAACGCGGCCAGGTTTCAGAAAAGACCATCGACAGCCGCGTGGCCGACGTGCTCCGCGTGAAATTTATGCTTGGTCTTTTCGACAATCCCTATACCGGACGTCCGGAGACAGTAGACAGCACGGTTCATTCGGCCGAGCACCGCGCAGTGTCGAAGCGCGCGGCTCTTGAATCTCTGGTGCTCCTGAAAAATGACAGCAATATGCTTCCGCTGTCCAAGAATCTCAAGCGCGTGGCTGTGATAGGCCCCAACGCCAATGAAAAGCGGAATCTTGTGTGCCGGTACGGCCCTGCTAATCCTCCCATCACCACAGTTTATGAGGGTATCAAGGCATTTCTCCCCGATGCAGAGGTGAACTATGCGAAAGGCTGCGACATACGCGACCGATATTTCCCTGAAAGCGAACTTTATGATGTGGACCTTGACAGCACGGAACAGGCCATGGTTGACGAGGCCGTAGAGCTTGCCCGCAAATCCGATGTGGCAATTATGGTGCTCGGAGGCAATGAACTCACCGTCAGGGAAGGCCGCTCGCGCACCTCGCTCGACCTTTCCGGCCGTCAGGAAAAGCTGCTGCGAGCCGTTCATGCAACAGAACGTCCTGTGGTGCTCGTGATGGTCGACGGCCGTGCCGCTACCATCAACTGGGCCCAGAAATATGTGCCGGCCATAATCCATGCATGGTTCCCCGGCGAATATATGGGGCAGGCAGTGGCCGAGGTGCTCTGGGGCGATTACAATCCCGGCGGCAAGCTGGCCGTTACTTTCCCCAAGAGCGTGGGGCAGATTCCGTTCGCTTTCCCCATGAAGCCGGGGTCGGATTCGGGAGGCGACATAAGAGTGGCCCATGTGCTTTATCCTTTCGGACACGGATTGAGCTATACCGACTTCAAGTATTCCGACATGAAACTCAGCAGCGACACCATTCCTTCGGATGGCAGCGTGACGGTGTCGGTCAACGTTACCAACACCGGTAAGCGCCGCGGCGACGAAGTGGTTCAGCTTTATATGCGCGATGATGTAAGCTCGGTGATCACCTATGAGAAGGTTCTTCGCGGTTTTGAGCGCGTATCGCTTGAGCCGGGCGAGACACGCCGTGTGGAGTTCCGCCTCGAACCGTCGGCATTTGCCCTGCTTGACCGCGAAAACAAACTGACTGTCGAACCGGGAACATACACTCTTATGGCCGGAAGTTCATCGGCAGATATCCGCACCAGCTGTAAGTTGGAAATTAAGGACTAAGAGTTTTTTCCCTATAAGAGTTTGTCTCATAAGAAATGTTGGCAACCGGACGATTCCCGTTGTCAACATTTTTTATGAAATAAGTATTATGAAACACGTATTAATTTTTTGCGATAAGCATCATTATTTTTTAATTTTGCGAAACAAACCGCATAAATATGTCACTGACAGAGAAACTAAAAGGAGTAGGTGTTGCATTGGTTACCCCTTTCCTCCCCGATAAATCAATTGATTACGATACGCTCGGACGTCTTATTGACTTCCAGATAACGTCAGGTGTGGATTATATTGTGGCTCTCGGCACCACGTCGGAGTCGCCTACGCTCAGCGATGAAGAGCGTCGCCAGGTAAGAAGTTATATAGTGAAAAGAGTGGGTGGGCGCGTTCCTCTTGTGCTGGGACTCGGTGGTTATAATACCCGCGCCCTTGTAGAGCAGCTCAAGACCGATGACCTTTCTGACTTCTGTGCCATTCTTTCTGTAACACCTTATTATAATAAGCCTTCCCAAGAGGGGCTTTACAGACACTTTACGGCAGTTGCAGATGCTTCACCCGTGCCGGTGATTCTCTATAATGTTCCGGGACGTACCGGCACCAATATGACTGCTGCCACGGCTCTGCGGCTGGCATCGCATCCCAATATCATCGCTGTCAAGGAAGCCTCGGGCAATCTGGGCCAGGCGCAGCAGATTATAGCGGGTGCCGAGGGCGAAGACTTCGTGGTGCTGTCGGGTGATGATGCCTTGACGCTGGGCATGGTGAGTGCCGGTGGCAACGGTGTGATTTCGGTGATAGCCAATGCGCTACCCGCCGAATTCTCTGAAATGGTTCATGCAGCCCTCGACGGCGACATGGAACTTGCGCGCCGCCACAACAAACGCCTCTCGGTATTCTATCCTCTTCTGAGTGTCGACGGTAATCCGGCCGGTATCAAGTGCCTGCTGTCGATTCTCGGCTACGGTGCAAATGAACTGCGTCTACCGCTCGTTCCCTGCACTGAGGCTACCGCCACCCGCCTCGCATCTGAAGCCGCCTCGCTGAAGAAATAACGATATTCTTTAACTTCGAGATAGTTGTAGGGCCTCAACGTTAAACATTGAGGCCCTAATTGTTTAATGTCTCCGGCTTTATAAGATATAATGTAAAAAAAAAAGTCCTTGAGATCTAAAGAATAGCGAGACGGCGAGACGTGTAGGTGATATCCTTATCGCCACAGACTTTTACCGTCGATAAGGATATCGACGGTTCGTGAATCGGGCTCTGGGAGCGTCGGCCTCCGACCGTAGAACGTTCCTTTAGGGCTCTCCAGCGTCAGCGCTATAAATCTATTATTGCCCCCAGATCTCTTTTTGCCGCTTTTTGGAGGACACATCTGCAGGCGCAAAAAAAAGAACAGTCCGGTAGGAGCCGAACCGTTTAAAAAAGAGAAGAGTCGATTCCTCGCAATTTTGGGAATCGGCTCATCTGTGTAATCGTCTGTCGCGAAGCGCTTAATTACTGAGCAACGGCAGCAACAGCCTCAGTAGCTACAACGGTGTCACCGTTTACGGTGTCAACAGCTACTACAGTGTCGTTAAGAACAACTGCTTCTACAGTGTCAACAGCTACGGTATCAGCAGCAGCAGCCTCGTTCTTTGAGTTGTTGCAAGAGAAAAGTGAAGCGCTGAAAACAACAGCAAGTAATAAAACTAACTTTTTCATTTTCTTTTTGATTAAATAATAAAACAATTTTTATAGCTTCAAAAACGACACAAAGGTAATACAAAAAGTTTATTCACCAAACAAAATTTTGTGGTTTTTTTATTGTACGCCGTGATTTAGTGAAAATAATCTAAAAGTTGTAATTGGAGAGGACTGGTTTTTAACTATTTTCTCGCGGTCCTTACCTTTGGTAAATATCAGTGGCTGGGCAAAATACGGGTTCAATATGCTGCACGGCTGAACGATTCCTTCTGGAGTGCTATCCGATTGGCAAGAACTACGGCCTTGCTGATATGGTCGCATATATGGTCTTCTCCTACAAGCTCTTCAACGTGGGCTGAGGAGAGAACACGGTGCACATTCTCGTTTACACCTGAAAGAACCACGTGGATTCCTCCGGCCTGTGACGACTTTATGAGGGTCTCGAGGTTGTGGACTCCTGTGGCATCGATAAACGGCACTTTACGCATGCGGATGATGCGCACTATCGGTTTGCGTGCCATGGAGTTGCGCATGAGTTCATCGAATTTGGTGGCGACTCCGAAGAAGAACGGGCCGTCGATTTCATAGATCTCTACTCCCTGGGCCACATCAAGCACTTCATGGGTCGTAGCTTCTGTTCCTTCGGCAACGTCAAGCTGCTCGGAGTAGACGCGTATCTGCGTATTCTCCATGACACGGCGCAGGAACAGGATGATAGCCAGCAGCAGACCTATCTCTATGGCTATGGTGAGGTCGAAAACTACTGTGAGCAGGAATGTGACGGCCAGAACGGAAATGTCGCTCTTGGGATTTTTGAATATGGCTTTAACCGTTCGCCATCCGCTCATATTGTAGCTTACCATGATAAGAACAGCTGCAAGGCATGCCATCGGCACAAGATTGATCAGCGGCATCGCGAAAAGGAATATAAGCAGAAGCACAACGGCATGGATCACTCCAGCCACCGGAGTGCGGCCGCCGTTAGTGATATTGGTCATTGTGCGTGCTATCGCGCCGGTCACAGGTATGCCGCCGAAGAAAGGCACCACGGCATTGGCAATACCCTGGCCGATGAGTTCTGTGTTGGTGTTGGTGCGCGAGCCGGTGATACCGTCGGCAACCGTAGCCGAGAGGAGCGATTCGATCGCTCCGAGTATGGCAATGGTGAATGCCGGTTGAAGCAGACGGTTGATTGTGTCCATGTTAAGTTCGAACCCGTGGGGCTGGGGGATGTCGGTCGACATGGAACCGAAGCGGTCTCCGATTGTGTCGACGTGGAATCCTGGCATCAGTCTGCTCAGCAGCCATGCCGCAAATGTCATCACTATGATAGAGACGAGTGCACCGGGAATGCGCTTGGAAATTTTAGGCATCAATATTATAATAAGGAGAGAAATCACGCCGACGGCAGTTGTCTGCCAGTCGATGGCCGAGAAGTTGCGTAAGTATGCACCCCATTTGGGAATGAATGCTGCCGGAAGGTCTTTCAGGCCAAGACCCAGAAAGTCATTTATCTGGGTGGAGAATATGGTGAGGGCGATACCTGCCGTGAAGCCCACAACGATGGGATAAGGAATGAATTTGATAACGGTTCCCATCCTGAACACTCCCATGAATATCAGAATCAATCCCGCCATGAAGGTGGCAACGGCAAGTCCTTCGAGGCCGAACTGGGCTATGATGCCATAGACAATCACAATGAACGCACCCGTCGGGCCGCCGATCTGTACTGAGCACCCGCCCATTGCTGAGACCAGAAAACCGCCGATAATGGCGGTGATGAGGCCTATGGACGGACTCACGCCGCTGGCAATACCGAATGCTATGGCAAGCGGAAGTGCCACTATGCCTACTACTATGCCGGCTGTAAGGTCGGCTTTGAATTTGCTTAATGAATAATGGCGGAGAGCCGAAATCATCTTCGGCTTAAAATCCACCGGTCCTGTAAAAGTCATTTTTCCCTATATTATTCAAGCGTTGTTATAATGCTTATTGACTCACGGAGCCGCGCCGTCGGCGCACCCTCCGCAATTGAAGCCGCAAAGTTAGTGAAAATAACTTAATATCCGCAAAAAAACATTCCACCCTTCTGGGATTCTCGAAGGTATGTTGTTCTACGGTAATGGGTTTGCAGTAAGATTCTATTCGTCCGTCAGGTGAAATCAGATCTACTAAAAGTTTATAGCGCCCCGGGTCTTTAGGCGCGATGAGCTTATTGTTAGATGGAGGTTGAGTTACTGTAAGCCCCATAGGCCAGACGCGTGTGCCTTTAGATGGCTTCGGTTTAGGGGGGCCGGGCCGTCTCGTTATTACATTGATTGCTCCATCCATGGCGAATGGAACCAATAATTTTGCCTCGGCTACAGAGAGCTGCTCAACCGACTCGATGTTCATTGCCGACTGATCCATCCACGTATCATATTCATATAGATCAATCTTCGTTCCGTCGATTAAGAGTGGGATGAATCCGGATGGACCTCCTCGCTTGCTATATAATCAATAAGGGTGGCTATGTTTGATATATGTTAACTTTATGACGTGTCTGTTTTGTATAAAAGAAAGGGTCAGAAGGGTTTGCGGTATTTTTCGGGGGAGGAGTCTTCGAGGATGGAGAGGTAGGAGGCGTAGCGGGAGGCGGAGATGCGGTGGTCGTCGACGGCGCGCCGCACGGCGCAGCCGGGTTCGTGGGTGTGGGTGCAGTTACCGTAGCGGCAGTCGGCCGACTCGCGGAATATTTCGGGGAAGAAGTGGCCCACTTCATGAGGGTCGTAGTCGATGGTGCCGAAGCCTTTTACCCCCGGAGTGTCGATGATGTAACCGCCTTCCTGCCCGGGTAGTGGATACATCTCAGAGAAGGTGGTGGTGTGCATGCCGGTGTCGTGCATGGCCGAGATGGCTGCGGTGCGGAGGTCGAGTCCTGGAATCAGGGCGTTGATAAGTGTTGATTTCCCTACGCCGGAGTTGCCGGAAAGCAGTGTGATTTTTCCGGCAAGACGTTCCCGCAGTATATCTATTCCTTCTCCCGTCTCAGCCGATACGGGGACTACAGGGTAACCTATCGAACGGTAGAGATAGCTCACGCCATCGAGGAGTTCCTGCGCATCAGGATCGTCTTGGAGCAGGTCGATTTTGTTTATGACGAGAGTGGCGGGAATACGGTAGGCTTCGGCCGTGGAGAGGAAGCGGTCAATGAAGGTAGTGGAAGTGAGCGGATGGGCGAGCGTGGCTATCAGAAACACCTGGTCGAGATTTGCCGCTATTATATGGGCTTCTTTCGAGAGATTGGACGCACGACGTATAATATAGTTGCGCCGGGGGATTATCTCGGTGATATAGGCGGTGTTGTCTGTCTGCATATTGAACACAACTCTGTCGCCTACGGCCACCGGATTGGTGGTGCGTATGCCTTTCAATCTGAATTTACCTTTGATTTTGCACTCTACGGCCGAGCCTCCTCCATGGGGTTCAACCAGATAGGCGCTTCCTGTATTACGTATTACGGTTCCCTCCATTCTTATGAGTGTGTTAATAAGTACTTTTTATCGAAAAACCAAGCCCGGCGCAATGTGTGCCGGGCTTGATTAAGTAATTTTTTGAAGGCGGGCGTCGGCATTTGCAATGTCGGTACGCCCCAAAAATTGAGCTATTACTTAACTAATGCAACAAGAACTTCTTTGTCGTCGCCGCTTTCCTCAAAAGTGATTTTGTTTTCGCGGGCAAGCCAGCCGAGAGCTGCATATAGTTCTTTGTCTTTCAGTTTTGTCATTTTTTTAATCTGCTTAGAGCCTAAGACATCGGCTTCATTAAGGGCGGCCCAGACAAGTCCGGCCCAGTTTCCAATAGTGTCAGTGTTCATTTTGTCAGTACTATTATTTGTTAGACAATGATATGTATCTGGATAAATCAAAAAGCATTTTACGCAACAAATTTAAGAAATATCAACGAAAGTTCCTATATTTAATAACGAAAAATTAATAGAGAGGGTTTTCATTCAGTCATTAAGAGCCGGTTCCCCAATATTTGTTAATGCTGGGATCGCATATCTCTGAGTGATTTTTGTCTTGTGATGAAGGAGCGTAGCCGTAGCTACG
>LUJP01000038.1 GCA_001689535.1 Bacteroidales bacterium M5 | reverse complement strand
AACCTAAAACAATCTTTTTTACCTTAGAAATTGTACCTATTGGAAACTCATAAAAAGAGACTATGCGAGTAGTCTCTTTTTATCATTTAAAACCCCTGACACAAATACTCACCCATATGAAATCAACCGAAAACAACAACGCAATAGTCCTCTGCCGCAGCTTCTATGATGATATCGCGGCAAATCTTGCCGCGGTAGCGCTTCGCGACCACGACGTCCCCTGTACCATCGACAATCAGGTATTCTCAAGCGTGTATCCCCTCGGGATGAGCGCCCTCGGAGCCCTTAGACTCATGGTTTTCAAAAAAGACTTGGAAAAAGCACGCGAAATAATCGCCTCGCTGCATATCGACTGCTATTGAAAGCGGTAGGAGAAGTCAATGTAAAAACAGGCTGTTGAATCTAAAGAAATGCTCGCAGGCTACGGCGCGGAGTGGTTCCTTGTTCGCAGACCTTTGGATTAAAAAAAAGTTATATCAGGTAGAAAGCGCAGGATGCGCGATTTTTTCACAACCGGCCGCGTGAGCGCCGGAAAAGAAAGCCTCTCTCCCATTATGCGAGGCAAGCTTGGGATAAAGCGCGCCTCGCTTTCAGCGTAAGCTTGGGGCGGCCTACCGATTGAATTTCCAACACTCTCCCACACCATCGACATAAAGAATGTTTGACGGCCGGAGGCCGACGTTCCCAGGGCGCAGCCTCACGGACCGTCGAAGCCTTATCCTCTTTCTTTAGATGTTATAACCTATTTTGATTCTAAAATCTCATTCTGGGAATTTTAAACAGAAAAAGCTGATGAACCTCACCGTCCTACCGAAGGACACGTTCATCGGCTTTTGCATAATATTCAACCTTCAGCCACGATTCGGGCTACGGTTTCAGGATCAGGATTGGTGGCAACAATCTTTCCCTGAGGGTCAATCAGGAACGACTGAAAACCATTGTCCAGGCGATACGCGTCGATAATCCTCGAGGCTTCCTCGCCCTGGGCATGAAATTGTGTCTCCGCATTAAGATTGTCTCTACGCACTATCTCACGAAAGAGGCGCTCGCTACGGTCAAAATTGACCGACAAGAGACAAAATCGTTCTTCTGATGTAATTTTGGAGAGTGAACGTGTGTACTCCATAGTCTGCAGTCTCGAGGGGGCATCTTTTGCAGCCCAGAAGTTCAGCAGTACATAACTACCTCTAAGGTCGGCGAGATTCTTTGATGAACTGCCGTCCATGGCACTTACCTGGAAAAAGGGAGCCTTATAGCCATCAGCGGATAGATAGACTCTCTCGGTATTGGCCGAGACTGAGAACAGAAGAACGGCGAAGAGCACAATGCGAAACATTGTTTTCTTCATTACATAAATTTTATATTCAACATAGGGAGCCGCTGGAAGGTTGAATCGGTCGATTCTTTGGTTTATTTTTCCTCACGGTCCTTGCCGATTTTCGGCTGACGAGCCAACTCTATGGCCTCGCTGTCTTTCTTATAACACCGCAAAGGTAAGCTTTTCAGTCCAATAGGCCAAATTTTCAGCCGCGGGCGCCCTCTTTAACCGCGTTTTCCGGGCTTAAAACCCTCTGCCCATGCCGCTTTCCCCATATTTACTAAATTAAGTTAAACAGGCACATCCAAGTCCCCTACGAGGCCCTTTTTCATCCTACCGATGACTCATATCCCCCCAAAAAAATGGCACATAATATATGAGACTTTTGCATGAAAATGCATGCGAGAGCGGAATTTCTAAAGTTGTCTCCCCATTATGCGAAATTTAAAGGAAAAGGGCCTTATTCCACATTATTTTGTAATTTTGCACTATCTTAAAGGAGATATGGTCACATTCAAACACATATCCATAGTGATACTTCTGCTTGCCGGATGCATTCTTCCGCTTCCCGGCAACTCGATCCGCGCCAATACAAAAGCGGCTTCGAACGACTTCATCGTAGTAATCGATGCCGGCCACGGCGACCACGACGCAGGCGCTCTCGGACAGTTCACCAATGAAAAGAGCATCAACTTAGGAGTGGCACGAAAACTCGGCAAGATGCTTTCGGCAAGGAAAGGATTCAAAGTAGTATATACGCGCACATCCGACCGTTTCGTAACACTTCAGGGCCGTTGCGACATAGCCAACAAGGCCGGCGGCGACCTTTTTGTGTCCATCCACACCAACTCCCTCGACAAAAAATCGCCCAAGCGCACCACTATAAAAGGAGCCTCCGTCTATACCCTCGGCCTCAAAAGAAGCGACGAGAATCTGGCCGTGGCCATGCGCGAGAACTCTGTGATGAAACTGGAAAATGATTATTCCACCACCTATGCCGGTTTCGACCCCACAAGTTCCGAGTCATATATAATATTCGAGCTGAGCCAGAACAAGCACATGGAACAGAGCATCTCGGCCGCCCATAAAGTCCAGCGCGAACTCGTCAAGGCCGGACGTGCCGACCGCGGAGTACGTCAGGCCAACTTCTGGGTGCTCTTCAAAACCGCCATGCCCTCAATGCTTGTAGAGCTCGACTTTATAAGCAATCCCACCGTAGAGAAATATCTCGCCTCCGAAAAAGGCCAGACAGAACTTGCTGCAGCTATCTGCCGCGGAATATGCGCCTACCGAGGCAACACGGGCGCCACAGACACCGATTCGTTTGAAGACCTCGGTACCTTATCGTATGACGACGAGGAGGAAAACGCAGAGCCAAAGATAGAGAAGGCCCAAAAAACACCGGCTACACCCACCCGGAAAACACCCGCCAAGAAAGAATCTGCGGCCACAAGCAAATCGCCCGTATATAAAATACAGTTCCTTGTGTCCGACCGCAAACTTCCGGCCAACAGCAAAAAATTCAAGGGGCTATCGCCGGTAGAATACTATCAGGAAAACGGAACATACAAATACACCTTCGGCCGTTATAATTCACAGACTGAGGCCGCACCCGACCTCCGCACCGTCAAGAAGCTATTCAAAGACGCGTTTGTCATAACCACCGACGGTAAAAACAGAATAAAACAGCAATAAAATATGAAAAAAAGATTCTCTAAAGAACTTATTATCGGAGGACTCGTGCTTCTGGCGCTCCTCATACTCGTATTCGGCATAAACTACCTCAAGGGGGTAAACATGTTCAAACCCTCCAACTATTATTTCGCCACCTATACTGACGTAGCAGGTCTGGCACAGTCGGCCCCTGTAACCGTCAACGGCTTCAAAGTAGGTCTCGTGCGTGAGATTTCGTATGAATATGATAATCCCGGCCACATCAAAGTGGAAATGAGTCTCGACCGCCATCTGAAACTTCCGCGCGGCACAAAGGCCATGCTCACCACCGACATGCTGGGAACCTCTTCGATAGCACTGGAAATGGCTCCGGGCAAAGACTTCCACAATGTAGGCGACCAGCTTATCGGTGCCAACGCATCCGGACTGATGTCGAGCGTAACCAACGACATAATGCCCTCCATCACAGCCATACTGCCGAAAATCGATTCCATTCTCACCAGCATGACAACGATTGTGAGCGATCCGGCGCTACTTGCATCCGTGCAGCGGCTCGACAAAATAATGGCTAATATCGAGACGAGCAGCGCACAGCTCAACACCACCATGAAAGCCATGCCCCGTATTGCCGAGGATGCCTCCGGCCTCATGACCGATCTCAAGACAATCTCGAATGACCTCACTGCCCTCTCCGCCAAACTCCGCGAGATGCCCATCGATTCCACCATGAACAGCGTGAACAGCATAGCCGCACGCCTCAACACCTCCATGGAGAAACTCAACAGCAAGGATTCCTCGCTCGGCCTTCTGCTGAACGATACGGGTCTTTACAACAACCTCAACGCTTCCGCCGCAAGCCTTGACTCCCTGCTGAAAGATGTAAAGCAGAATCCCAAACGCTATATCTCGATAAAGGTATTCTAAGGGACTGCTCCATAACAAATCCCTCCCGACCAATCAGTCAACAGTTAACCATAAATCACATTTGATCCATGAAAAAAGCCATTCTGGCAGCCTCAGCATTATTGCTGGGGCTGACCGCTTCGGCCTCCGGCCCCATAACCCTCAGCTCGCCCGACGGGCATATCACCGCCACAATAACTCCGGGCGACAGCCTCACCTACAGTGTGTCATATAATGGCACGGAGGTGCTTCAGCCCTCCACTCTCGCCCTCACGCTCAGCGACGGCAGCCACGTAGGCCCGGGAGCCAAAGCCAGAGTTTCGGGGCGCCGAACCGTCGACCAACAGCTGAAATCGCCGGTTTACCGCGCATCGGAAATCCCTGAAAAATACAACGAACTCACCCTGAAACTCGCCAAGGACTGGAACGTGGTGTTCCGTGCCTACGACGACGGCGTGGCCTATCGGTTCGTAACCACCCGCAAGGCCCCGTTCGAGATTGCGGGTGAGACTGCAAGCTTCCGTTTCCCGGCAGCCTCACCCGCAATCGCACCATACGTCAACAGCAACAGTCCCGAATTCACAAAGCAGTTCATGAACAGCTTCGAGAACACTTATACCAAGCTTCCGCTCAACGGCCTTGACAAGCAGAAACTGATTTTCCTCCCCATGGTGGTCCAGCCAGCCGGCGACTTAAAAGTGCTCATCACCGAATCGGCTCTTGAGAATTACCCCGGCATGTACCTCAACACCGATGCTACTGCCGGAACCCTGAAGGCAGTCTATGCACCCGTGCCTGCAAAAGTGCATCAGGGCGGCCACAACGAGCTTCAGACCATCGTGGACGAATACGAACCCTACATAGCAAAAGTCGACGGTCCGCGGTCGTTTCCCTGGCGTATAGCCGTCATTGCCCCGGATGATGTTACCCTCGCTTCCACAAACCTCAGTTATCTGCTCGGCGAACCCACACGGCTTGAAGACACCTCGTGGATCAAACCCGGCAAAGTGGCCTGGGACTGGTGGAACGACTGGAATCTTTACGGTGTGGATTTCGTAAGCGGCGTAAACAACGACACATATAAAGCCTACATTGACTTCGCACACGACCATGGTATCGAATATGTGATTCTCGACGAAGGATGGGCCGTAAATAAAAAGGCCGACCTTATGCAGATTGTCCCCGAAATTAACCTTCCCGAGCTTGTGGCCTATGCTGACAAGCAGGGCGTGGGACTCATACTCTGGGCCGGGTACTACGCTTTCCTTCGCGACATGGAGAACGTGTGCAAGCACTATGCCGACATGGGTATCAAAGGGTTCAAGGTCGATTTCATGGACCATGACGACCAGACCATAACCGATTTCTACTATAAGGCAGCCGAAACGGCCGCCCGCCACAAACTGCTCATAGACTTCCACGGAACCAGCAAGCCCGCGGGACTGAACCGCACATGGCCCAATATCATCAACTTTGAAGGAGTGTTTGGTCTGGAACAGATGAAATGGGCTCCCGGAACAATCGACCAGGTTACCTATGATGTGGAAATCCCCTTCATCCGTCAGGCTGCTGGCCCTATGGACTATACACAGGGCGCCATGCGCAACGCAACCAAGGCCGACTATCGTCCGGTAAACGACGATCCCATGAGCCAGGGCACCCGTTGCCGTCAGCTTGCACTCTACATGGTGCTTGAATCGCCCCTGAACATGCTTTGCGATTCCCCTTCCAACTATATGGCCAATTCAGAATGCACTGAATTCATAGCCAAAGTTCCTACGGTGTGGGACGAGACCCGGGTCCTTGACGGCAAAATCGGCGAATACATAGTGACTGCACGCCGCAAAGGCGACACCTGGTATATTGGCGGCCTAACCAACTGGACGCCGCGCGACATGGAAGTTGACCTCAGCTTCCTGAGTCCAGGCTCCGAGGTGGAGCTTTTCAGCGACGGAGTCAACGCCCATCGGAATGCCCGCGATTATAGCCGAAAGGTTGTAAAAACCGGAGCCGACGGCAAACTGAAAATCCATCTGGCGCCCGGTGGCGGTTTTGCACTGAAAACGCTCTGATGCCGGAATGAGCCTCTCAGAAAACTAACTTATGTTTTTTTGAAGGCAGAGCTTGACTCAAATTACGGTTAAGATCGTAGGGATGCACGAGCGTGCATCCATTGACAATAAATGCCATTTAGGGGGATGCTCCATGGAGCATCCCTATTTTTTTGTAGTTTTGCAACACCTTTATTATCGCAAGATAGAACTTATTTAGATTCATTACAAATAAGCCCCGTCGAATGGAATAGCCTGCGAAAACACTTATACAACGTGTTCCCAGCATATTTCAGCTGTCATAGCCAGGAATACCAGATACCATAACAGACCGCGACAATTCCGAACTACCATATTGTACCTCAACCACTTACAACACCCACTTAAAGTCCAAATTCAAGCAAAAGCCTTATCAACATGTAATCTCCTGAAATTCAATATCGTGTGAACAAATCTTAATCTCCAAATAAAATTGCGTTTTATTTTGAGATATTTTTGAACGAAATTTGTGTTGTAAAAATAGTGAACGAACAATCTCCGAAAGGACAATCTCCTCTACTTCAATGACGCAGGACCTCAACATACAATGGAACAAATGTCTCGAAATATTCCGGGACAATCTCAAAACCGAGCAATTCGAAGCATGGTTTAAGCCCATTGTACCCCTTGAATACAAAGATAACACGCTGGTTCTAAAGGTTCCGTCTCCATTCTTTATAGAGCAGCTTGAAGAAAGGTTCTTCAACATTCTTTCACTCACGCTCAAAAGAATCTTCGGATCTGGAATCCAGCTTTTCTACCGTTTCGAGCAGGTTTCCAACGAGCCGTCCACAAGCGTGACCTACGGAAGCTCCAAGCCGAGCCCCGCAGTGGCTCCGCGTCCGGGAGCGACATCAAACCCGTTTCAGCAGCAGGAAGCTCCCGACATTGATGCACAGCTCAATCCGCACTACACTTTCGAGAACTACTGCGGCAGCGTCTGCAACAAGGTTGCACGCTCGATCGGCGAGGCAATAGCCAACGACCCCAAGTGCAAGACCTTCAATCCTCTCTTCATATTCGGAGCGCCCGGCGTGGGAAAAACCCACCTGATACAGGCCATAGGCATACGCATAAAAGAGCTCAATCCGTTCACACGCGTGCTTTATATCACCGCACGTCTGTTTGAGAGCCAGTATACCACCGCCCAGCGCAACGGCAAAATCAACGACTTCATGAATTTCTATCAGAGTATCGACACTCTGATAATTGACGATATTCAAGATCTTATAGGCAAATCCCGCACCCAGAATACCTTCTATCACATTTTCGATCACCTGATGCGCAATTCCAAGCAGCTCATCCTGGCCAGCGACTGCTGCCCATCGAAAATGGAAGGAATGGAGGAACGCCTCCTCTCACGCTTCAAAATGGGAATGACCGCCGAACTTGAGCGCCCCGACTACGAACTGCGCAAGGAGGTGCTGACCCAGAAAGCCCAGCAGGACGGCCTGGAGATACCCGCAGAAGTTCTTGAATACATTGCCCTCAACGTCACTGACAGCATCCGCGATCTTGAAGGCATAGTGGTATCGCTCTACGCCCACGCCACAGTGCTCAACTGCGATATCTCGGTGGATCTCGCACGCAAAGTGCTTGCTCACGCCGTTAAAGTCAACAAGCCTCAGATCAACTTCGAACGCATAGCCCAGACGGTTGCAGGATACTACGACATAGACCCCGACCAGATTTTCACCAAGTCGCGCAAACGTGAGATTTCAGACGCGCGCCAGATGGTGATGTATCTCGCCAAGAAACATGCCAAGATGCCCTTCACCGCCATCGGCACAAGACTGTCGCGCACCCATGCCACAGTGCTCTACGCATGCAAAAACATCGAGGAACGCCTTCCCATTGAAAAACAACTGCAGGAAGACGTTACCAAAATCGAAGCCTCCCTGCAGTCGTAATGATTCACTGACCTCTGCTGTCAGATAGGGAATCCTTGCTTTCTTACATACTCAAGATATTTCTCTGAGAAAATCTCAGCAGAAGATTTCGGATAACGAACCTCGGCATAAACCTGCGCGAGGTTTTCTTTTCCGTTCTCCTCCACAAACTTGCGGTTTTCGGGCAAGTTCTCTTTATATGAGTATATAGCCTTGATATCCTTCGCGGAAAAATCCCGATATTTTTCATCCATTATTATCACACCCGGCCCAAGGCGGTCCGATTCCGGAGCCTCACCCTCTGGCCAGCCGACCGTAATGGTAGTGACCGGCACCACGAGCTGCGGCAATGAAAGCACGCACCCTATTTCCGCGGCATTGTAGGTGGTGGTGCCGAGATAGCAGCAACCCAGCCCGTTCATTTCAGCCAGAGTGTTGAACTGCTGGGCAAACAGACACGTATCTATGACAGCGGCCATGAAACTCTGGAAATTGTCGCAACCGGGGTCAGCGCCAGATTCTTTACACCAAAGGGCATACCGGCGGTAATCGGCGCAGAAAGTCACTACATATGCCGCACCCTCAACCTGGGGCTGATTAAAATGAGCCGGGGCAAGAAGCCGCTTCATCTCCGGAGATGAAGTCACAACGGCGGAATAAAGCTGCATATTGCCCGTATTGGGGGCGTGCGCCGCCAGCGCAAGAAGATTCTTTACAAAATCAGCGTCTACAGGTTTATCACTGTAACGCCTCGCAGTGCGCCTGTGTGAGAAGTATTCGTTTATTGAAGTTTCCATTTCTGAAATATTTTTTTCAAATATAAAAATTTTAAGCCGAAGGAAGCTGATAGCAACCCAAAAATTTCCATATTGGTCAACATCCGGCCACCAGTAACATCCCCACACAACTGATTTTCTTACTGTTAGCAATTGAAAATGAATAGTTGCGGTTGTGTTGATAAATAATGCGTAAACAATTTTGACAATCCACGATTTTTTACAAATTTTGCAACCGTCTTTTTACAAACCGTGATTCAACACTATAAACTTACATAACTGTGGCTACACAAACCTATTCCTACGACGAAGCCTACGAGGCCTCACTGGTATATTTTGATGGCGACGAACTTGCCGCGAGAGTGTGGGTGAGCAAATACGCGCTCAAAGACTCTTACGGTAATATATATGAGAAAACCCCGGCCGACATGCACGCGCGCATAGCCTCAGAGCTTGCACGCATAGAGGCATTGTACCCCAATCCTCTTTCATTCGACGAAATCTACCATCTTCTTGACAACTTCCGCTATGTAGTGCCTCAGGGAAGCCCTATGACAGGCATCGGCAACAACTATCAGGTAGCATCCCTCTCAAACTGCTTCGTGATAGGACTGGACGGCAAGCCCGATTCCTACGGCGGCGTGATAAAGATCGACGAGGAACAGGTTCAGCTCATGAAACGCCGCGGCGGCGTGGGCCACGACCTGTCACATATCCGCCCCAAGGGCACTCCCGTCAAGAACTCGGCCCTCACCTCCACCGGCCTCGTGCCTTTCATGGAACGCTACTCCAATTCCACACGCGAGGTTGCTCAGGACGGACGGCGCGGCGCCCTGATGCTGACTGTGAGCATCAAGCATCCCGATTCAGAGAAATTCATTGATGCCAAAATGACCGAAGGCAAGGTTACCGGCGCGAACGTATCCGTAAGGATTGACGACGCTTTCATGCAGTCGGCCATAGACCATGTACCTTACCGGCAGCAGTTCCCCGTTGACTCCGACCATCCGGAGATAACCAAGGAAACCGACGCGACGGCACTCTGGGCCAAGATTGTGCATAACGCATGGAAATCGGCCGAACCGGGCGTGCTCTTCTGGGATACCATAAAGCGGGAGTCGCTTCCCGACTGCTACGCCGATCTCGGCTTCCAGACCATATCCACCAATCCCTGCGGAGAGATACCTCTGTGTCCTTACGACAGCTGCCGTCTGCTCGCCATAAATCTCTACTCATTTGTAGAAAACCCCTTTACCCCTGACGCTAAGTTCAACTTCGAGCTTTTCCGCGATTATGTGGGCAAAGCCCAGCGCCTGATGGACGACATAATCGACCTGGAGAAAGAAAAAATCGACCAGATTCTCGCCAAGATAGAATCTGACCCCGAGACGGATGAGGTGAAGCAGACAGAGCGTAATCTCTGGAACAAGATTCGCACCAAGACACTCAAAGGCCGACGCACGGGTGTGGGAACCACCGGCGAAGGCGACATGCTCGCGGCACTCGGACTGCGCTACGGCACATCGGAAGCCACCGATTTCTCCGAATGCGTACATAAAGCCCTGGCTCTCGCCGCCTACCGTTCGTCGGAAATCATGGCGCGCGAACGCGGTGCATTCGAGATTTTCGACCCGCAGCGCGAAATCGACAATCCTTTCATGAAACGCCTTGCCGAGGCCGATCCTCAGCTCGTGGCCGACATCCGCAAGAACGGCCGCCGCAACATAGCATGTCTGACCATAGCCCCCACCGGCACCACAAGCCTCATGACCCGCACATCCTCCGGTATAGAACCGGTGTTCATGCCGGTATATAAGCGCCGCCGTAAAGTCAACCCCAACGACACCAAAGTGAGAGTGGACTTCGTTGACGAATCAGGCGATGCTTTCGAAGAATACATCGTGTACCATCCCCGCTTCATCACATGGATGAAGGTCAACGGAATCGAAATACGCTCCGACTATTCACAGGAGGAACTCGACTCGCTCGTTGCCCGTTCACCTTACTATAAGGCTACCGCCAACGATGTTGACTGGCTCGAGAAAGTAAGGATGCAGGGGCGCGTGCAGAAATGGGTAGACCATTCGATTTCCGTCACGATCAACCTCCCCTCCGATGTCACCGAGGAGCTGGTAGGCCGACTGTATGTGGAAGCATGGCGCTGCGGCTGCAAAGGCTGCACCGTTTACCGCGACGGCTCGCGCGCCGGAGTGCTTGTGGCAGCAGAGAAAAAGAAACCGGCACCTATAATCATGGAGGCACATGTGGCCAAACGCCCCATAGAGCTCGAGGCCGACGTGGTGCGCTTTCAGAACAATAAAGAGAAATGGATTGCCTTCGTTGGACTCATGAACGGCAAGCCTTACGAAATTTTCACCGGTCTGGCCGATGACGACGACGGCATTTTCTGCCCCAAATCCATCACCCACGGCAAAATCATCAAGGCCGTGGACGACAAAGGTGTGAAGCGCTACGACTTCCAGTTCATCAACAAGCGCGGCTACAAGACCACAATTGAAGGCCTTTCCGACAAATTCAACCCTGAATACTGGAACTATGCCAAGCTGATTTCGGGAGTGCTGCGTTACGGCATGCCTATCGACCAGGTGCTTAAGCTCGTAGGGGGCTTGGAACTGGACAGCCAGTCAATTAACACCTGGAAAATGGGTGTGGAACGCGCGCTGAAGAAATATCTGCCCAACGGCACCAAGGCTGCCGGCCAGACATGTCCGAACTGCGGACACGAGACGCTCATATATCAGGAAGGCTGCCTTATCTGCACTTCGTGCGGAGCCTCAAGATGCGGCTGATTCCAAGTCTGAACTCACATTTCTTGCCTGATGAAAGCAACATTCCGCATTGACTACGCCACCAAATGGGGTGAAAGTCTTTTTATTACAGGGAATATTCAGCCGCTCGGCTCAGGAGCCGAAAGCGAGGCCGTGGCCATGCAATGCGGGCCCGACGGACACATATGGACGGCCACGGTGGAAATCCCCCCCTCGCAAGGCACTTTCACCTACCGTTACCTGCTGCGCCGCGACGATATGTCGGAGCGCAAGGAATGGGGAATGCCCCGTTCACTCTGTCTGAGTCCGCGAGTGCAGGATGCTGTGATCATCGACTCCTGGCACATTCGCCCGGCAGAGTCAGAGCTATACACTTCGGCATTCACCAAGTGCATAGCCTCACACCCTGCGACGCCCGACCATGTGCTTGCTCCCGGCAAGCTACGGCTCACCGTGCTCTGCCCGGCCCTCACCGGCGCACTCTGTCCCGCCATTTCAGGAGAGGGTGAAAGCCTCGGGAACTGGAACATTTCTCTCGCCCCGGAACTGCATTCGCTCGGCGACTCCCGGTGGTTTATCGACCTTGATATCGACGCGCTGACGTTCCCTCTGGAGTTCAAATATCTTATAAAAGACCAGAGCAAACCAGACTTAGGCCACTGGGAACCGGGCGCCAACCGCACAATCGCGTCTGCCGCCGCTACCGCGGGCTGCCCGATTGTCATGGAAACAGGCGTGATTGACTCCCCGCTACCTTTATGGCGCGGAGCCGGAGTGGCCATACCGGTGTTCTCACTCCGCTCGACCTCCGACTTCGGCGTGGGCGACTTCCTCGACCTTAAGCTGATGGCCGACTGGTGTGCGGCCACTGGCCAAAGCGTGATACAGATACTTCCGGTCAACGACACCATAATGTCGCATACCAACGGCGACTCCTATCCCTATAACGCCAACTCCATCTTCGCCCTGCATCCGCTCTATCTGCGTCCCGACGCCATGGGCGAACTCCCTGACAGCGCCCGGCGTGAGCACTACCGTTCACTGGCCGAGGAACTCAACCGGCTGCCAAACGTAGACTATCAGCGGGTGGTTGCCGCCAAAATGGAATATGCCCGCGAGCTCTTCGACGCCTCCGGACGTGAAGAAATCAAGTCTCACGACTTCCTGGAATTCTTTGACCGCAATCTCGCCTGGCTGCGTCCCTACGCCGCCTATTGCATACTCCGCGACCTCTACGGCACCCCCGATTTCACCAAATGGGGGAAATACAGCACGTATAAGCCTCAGATTTTCTCCACGCTGTCGGCCAGATATTCCGACAAGTTCGAGTTTATATATTACGTGCAATACCATCTTGACCGTCAGCTCCGGCAAGCCCGCGACTATGCCCACACACGCGGCGTGGCTATAAAGGGCGACATCCCCATAGGCATCTCGCGCACCAGCGTGGAGGCATGGACCAACGGCTGGCTCTTCAACCTCGACTGCAGCGCGGGCGCTCCGCCGGATCCATTCTCGACCTTGGGTCAGAACTGGGGCTTTCCCACCTACAACTGGGACCGCATGGCTGCCGACGGCTACGCATGGTGGAAAGCGCGTTTCCGCAATATGGCGCGATATTTCGACGCCTACCGCATAGACCATATCCTCGGATTTTTCAGAATCTGGGAAATTCCTATGTCGAGCATCCGGGGATTGCTCGGGACATTCAATCCCGCGCTCCCCTATTCTCCAGCGGAGCTGAAAGAGCATTACGCTTTCACCATCGACCCCGAACTGCACTGCAATCCCTATATCACCGACGCTCTGCTTGACGAGAAATTCGGTATATACGCCCATGAAGTGAAGTCGCGCTTCCTGCTGGCCTTACCTTCAGGGCGATACCGGCTGCTGCCCGACTATGCCACCCAGCGACAGATTGACGCAAAACTCCAGCCGGTGACCTCGAAGACCGACACCGACATTCTGCAGGGACTGTTTTCGCTCACAGAGCAGGTTCTTTTCATTGAGGACCGTCGCACCCCGGGGCTTTACCACCCACGCATCACCGCACAGGAAACGTCAACATACCGATCGCTGCCGGAAGGCGAACGCGCCGCATTCGACGCTCTTTACGAGGACTTTTTCTATCGGCGCCACAACTCATTCTGGCGCGAGAAGGCCATGCAGAAACTGCCGTCGCTCACCGAGGCCACATCCATGCTTTGCTGCGCCGAGGATCTCGGTATGATACCCGCGTGCGTTCCCGGCGTCCTTGATTCGCTCGACATTCTCAGCCTTGAAATCGAGCGAATGCCCAAGGAATATGGCCGCACCTTCGCCGACACCGATTCTTATCCTTACCGCTCGGTATGCTCAACATCCACGCACGACATGCCTCCGATACGCCTCTGGTGGCGCAGCAATCCCGAACTGGCCGACCGCTTTTTCCATGGTGAGCTCGGATTTTCCGGTGTAACACCCGCGGATGCCACAACCGAAATTTGCAGCCGCATATTGGCGCGCAACCTGAAATCGCCGTCGATGCTTGCAATTTTCCCGGTCCAGGACTGGCTTTCCATCAGCGCCGACCTTCGCCGACCCGACCCGCAGGCCGAGCAGATAAACAATCCGGCCGACCCGCATAACTACTGGTGCTACCGCATGCACCTGCCGGTAGAGACCATGATATCCGCTCCCGGATTCTGCAATTCGATAAAAGAACTCATAGCCTCATCGGGCCGTTGAATTTCTTAAATGTACATCTATTCCTTCCGGTTTCC
>LUJP01000100.1 GCA_001689535.1 Bacteroidales bacterium M5 | reverse complement strand
TGATACATGTATTGTTGACTCCTTTTAACGGGGCAATGTAAAACGGGTCAATGTAAAAACCCGGTTGAACTGTTAAAAACTACGCGAGTGTAAATTTATTTTTAGGCGCATAGCTTTTGGATTAGAATAGATATTATATCCAAAGTATATTACCAAACAACCACTTATATGTGGGAGACTATGTAAAATTATTGAGCCATGTACATCAGGTCCACCTTGCCTAAAAATTTAAAAACCGCTTTTTTATATTGATCCTCAATTTTTAGTCTTGAGACAGGTGGTTCGACGGCCGGAGGCCGACGTTCCCAGGCGCTCGGGCATGGAGCGTCGATATTTTTATCGACGGTGAAATGGGTGGCGATAAGGATATCGCCACTCCACTCATTCTGCCAGTACTCTTTTAGATTTTGAGCTGAGTTATCAAAAATGTTGAGGTGTCAGAATGCCGGGGTGGTGTCAGTTTTTGATGTTGAGGCCGGAGGGAATGTTGGAGCGGTTGCCGTTGATTTTTAGGTCTTTGGTACCGTGGGCTTCGATCAGTACGGGCTTTTGGGGGCCGGAGGTGTTGAAGATGAAGTCGTTGTCGGTGATGCGGATGCCGCTGTGCACCGGGCCCAGATCTTTGTCATTCTCGGGCGCGATGAGTATCACGGGCGAGGCGCAGTCGATGAAGCGGTTGTTGCGGATGGTGACGTCGCACACGGGCCCAGACTCGAACCAACTCCGGGCGTCGTCGGCTATGAGTATCGACGCCATCGGTATCTTGATGAAGGTGTTATGGGCTATCACCGTCTTGCCCGATGTGGTGAGCAATATGCCGCGGGTCGGAGTTAGGGTAAACGTGTTGTAGGTTATCTCTACCTCGGGATTGGCTGAGATGTTGTCAATCACGGCATCACCGCCGAGGGCATTGATGGCTTCCTCTAAGCTGCGGTCGAGGGTCAGTCGGTAGTCGGTGTCGCTGAGCTGACGAATGCTTTTAACTTTGGCTCTGGCGCCGCGCAGGAGCGAGTGGGGATCGGTCACGGCAATCTCATCGCCGGGCAGATAGTTCTCGAAGCCGCGTGTCTGGCCATGCATGAAGCGAACGTCGACGGTGTTGCCCTCGCATTTCACAACCTTGAGGTGCGTGCCATGGATGTTGATGGGGTCGTCGTGGGCTCCGGCGAAGTCGCACCGGGTAATCTTTACTTTGCCGCGGCAGCCCGACACTTGCATGAAGTCGGCGAAACCGGCGCATGTGCGTCCGCTCGCCGGGTCGGGAAGACAGCGCACGCGGTCATAGGTGATATCGCTGCTCATCTGGGCCACGATGCCGAAGTTGCCGAGGAAGCGGTAGTTCATGTCAGAGAGGGTGACGCGTTCGCTGCGGTTGATGAAGGTGGCCACTTCGTTGCGTATGGAGTGGCGCATCTGGTATACCATGCCGGGAGCGCATTCCGGCGCCTGTCCCGCGTCGTAATGCCATACGAGATTGCCCCTTGAGTCAGTCGAGGCGTAACGGTAGCGGTCCATTGGGGAGGCGCAGCGCAGTGTGTAGCCGTTGCCCCACAGCTGGGCTATTCCGCCGGTGAATTGCCACCCATTGCCTTCCCAGTAGAGCTTGCCCTGGGAATTAATGGAGTAGCGCGACGGAGGAACGACGCTTGTGGTGAGGGTGGAGTCGGTGCGCGACACAACCCTCATTTCGGGAACCGAGGGGTCGGCCGCGTCGATATTGAGGTTGGTTATGGTCACGTTGGTGCAGCTGTCGATTCCGATGGCTGTCATCTCGCCGTGTGTGAGCAGGGTCGCTCCGCGGCCGTCGACCGTTACGTTTTTCATCCCGTGGAGCCACAGGCCGAAGTGTTTTGTGGGGTCGGGATTCTCTCCGCGAGTGGTGGTGTTCGACACATGGCGCACGAGAGCCGTCGCGGCCGAGCGGGAGATGTTGTAGACCGCTCCTGGCTGAAACACCACAGTCACCTTACTGTTCTTAACGGCACCGGCGTCGTTGAGAACCTGCCGTATGGTTCCCGTCATGTCGGCACCCGGAGTCGGGGCAGGAACTTCGATAATCCTGTCGGTCGCGAATGCTCCCGCGGAGATGGTCAGAGCGGCTAACGCCATTGTCAGACGCCGTATGATTGCGGTTTGTGGCATGGTGATAGTGGATTAAGGTTAACGGATTGCGGCCTATGCCCGCTGGGGCGGAGAGATCAGAGGCCGGTGGGTTCCCAGACGTAGAGGCGGTCGCTGGGGCGGATTTTGGCGGGGACTTTCATGGAGAAGCTCTGGCCTTTTTCGGCCTGCGAGACGGGCTTGAGATCCACGCGGAGTTCGTCGACGGTCAGTATCAGCGCTCCGGTGGTGGGGCCGGTGATCACTACTTCGTCGCCCACTTTCACGGTGCCGTTTTCAACCAGGAATTCGGCAACCCCGATGTTGGAGAAATAGCGCACGCCCTTTGCCGCATAGCGTTTCACGCGAGTGGCGCTTGAACCGTATTTCGAGCTCCATTCGCCCAGACGCTGGCCAAGATAGTAGCCGTTCCAGAATCCGCGGTTGAAGATTTTGCGCAACCGCTCGTCCCACCCGGCTATGCGCTCTTCGGAATATGTCCCGTCCACAATGGCCTGTATTGCCTCGGAGTAGCAGCCCACGGCCGTGGCTACGTACTCCGGACCGCGGGCGCGTCCCTCGATTTTGAACACCGTAACTCCAGCATCTATCATCTTGTTGAGGAAATGGATGGTCTTGAGGTCTTTGGGCGACATCACATATTTGTTTTCTATGTCGAGCTGCTCGCCTGTCTCGCGGTCGGTCACGGTGTAGCTGCGGCGGCATATCTGGGTGCATGCTCCGCGGTTGGCGCTCGAATTGAGCTCGTGGAGGCTCAGATAGCATTTGCCCGACACGGCCATGCACAGCGCTCCGTGGCAGAACATCTCGAGCCTCACCGGCTTACCGGCGGGACCGCAGATGTTTTCCTCCACTATGGCTCGGTGAATCTCACCCACCTGGTCGAGCGACAGCTCGCGTGCCAGCACCATCACGTCGGCATAGGCCGAGAAGAAGCGCACCGCCTCTATGTTGCTCACGTTGAGCTGGGTGGAAATGTGCACCTCCACGCCTCGGGAGCGGGCGTAGGTTATGGCGGCGATGTCCGACGCTATTATGGCCGTGAGTCCCGCCTCGGCGGCCGCGTCGATTACGGCGCGGCACGTGGCGAGGTCGGCATCGTAGAGGATGGTATTGACTGTGAGATATGTCTTTACGCCGTTTTCGCGGCAGATGGCGGCTATGGCATGGAGGTCGTCGAGAGTGAAATTCACCGACGAGCGCGCACGCATGTTGAGCCCTTCCACGCCGAAGTAAACGGCGTCGGCTCCTGAGGCTATCGCTGCCTGAAGCGATTCGTAGCTCCCCACGGGAGCCATTATTTCAAAATCTTTGCGTTCCAATTATTTACGTGTCTGGAAATAGAATGTGAACTGATAGGGTACGGCATACAACCGGTAGGCGTGATCCACATCAGGGCCGCATGTCGCGGTGCCCACGCCGGTCTGGGCGGCATCCACATGCACGGTGATCAGTCCGTCGGGCTTCACTTCGTTGGTGTGCTTGGCGCGGTCAATCACGTCGTCGGCATATGGGTAGGCGCTGAACTGGAAGGGACCGGTAGAGGTCACTTTCAGCAGCGAGCCGTCGAGCGAGGCCGAGCGCACATCGGTGTGGTTTCCGGCGGTGGAGGGTTTGTTGTAGATATGGAAATCGTCGGCGGGACGCACGGTGTAAACGCCTATGCGGCCGGCTGCGTTGCGGTCAATGTATGTCTCCACCGGTCCGCGTCCCCAGTAGGTTACTGTTGGGGCGTCGGCATCGGGCACGCGGAAGGTGAGGCCCACGCGGGGCAGAGTCTTCACTGTGGCGGTGTCGGGCACAAAGCGGCAGTCTATGGCCAGAGTGCCTTCACGGTCGGCGCGGTAGCGCATCTCGGCTGAGCCTATTTTCTTGCCGGGAGCGAGCACGTCGGCGCTCACCACCACCGTGTTGCCGTCAAGAGTGATGGAGCGGGCGGCGGTGTAGGCGCTGTCAAGACCTGATGCCTTCCAGTCGTGTCCCATGGCTCCCCATGAGGCGTCGTTTTCGGTGAGCGGGCGGTAGAGGGAGAGGGCTATGGGCGAGGCTGTAAGCGGTTGTCCGTTGCGCTCGAGTGTGGTTATTTCGCCGGTCTTGGCCGAAACCTCAAAGCGGAGATTTCCGCAGGAGAAGGTGTTGCCCTTGCGCGACAGCTTCGAGGCGGTGAAATTCTGCTGCACCGGAGTTCCGGGGAGCACGAACTGATCGTAGGCCATTTCCATGCCTGCAGGAATCATGGCCGATGCTTTTTTAGGTGCCCAGCTCAGGTCAAGATAGGCCTCAGGCTCGTCGGTTGTGTCGTAAAGACCCAGAGAGAACACTGCGGTGTGGTGGGGCTTGCAGTCAACGGTGCGTTTGCCTTCCTTGAGCACCTTGCCCGAAGGGGTAACCACCTTCCATGTCAGCTCATAGTCTGAAAGATTTGTGAAGTCCATCCAGTTTTTCACCTCCACGCGCAGCGACTGCGGGTTGACGAGGCGGCATTTGATATACTGATAGACTTTCTTGACCTCGAGCAGCGAGGGGTGGGGAGTGCGGTCGGCGCGGATAAGGCCGTTGAGCAGGAACGAATTGTCAGAGGGCACTATCGCGGGACCGTAGTCGCCGCCGTAGGCCCAGTAGTCGTTTCCGAGCGAGTCTTTTTCGAGGAAGCCCTGGTCAACCCAGTCCCAGATACATCCGCCGCCCAGTTTGGGATAGGCTTCGAAGAGGTCCCAGTAATCCTTCAGACCACCTACGCTGTTGCCCATTCCGTGGGCATACTCGCAGAGAATGTAGGGGCGAGTCATTCGGGGATTGTCGGCGTAGTTGCGCACGCCTTCCACACTTATATACATTTCGGCGAAAATGTCGGAGTTCCAGTCATAGAGCGCGCGTTCATACTGCACCGGACGGTTGTGCTCGCGGTTCTTGAGCCATTTGTATGCCTCCTCAAACACTATGCCGTTGCCGCATTCGTTGCCCAGGGAGTAGAAGGTTACCGAAGGATTGTTTTTCGACTTCTCCCACATGCGCTGCACGCGGTCAACCACCACTGGTGTCCATTCCGGCTGTTTGGCCAGCGATTCAGAGTCATAGCCGTAACCGTGGCTTTCGTTGTTGGCTTCGTCAATGAGATAGATGCCGTATTTGTCGCAGAGATAATACCAGTAGCGGTCCTGCGGATAGTGGCAGTTGCGCACGGTGTTGAGGTTGTGGCGCTTGAGGAGTTCTATATCCTTGAGTGCAGTCTCGCGGGGCACTGTGCGTCCCAGCTGCGAGTGCGCGTGGCGATTGACGCCCTTTATCTTCACGGGGATGCCGTTGACCATGAACACCCCGTCTTTCACCTCGGATGTCTTGAAGCCCACGTTGCAGCCAACGGTCTCCAGTGTGCGGCCCGATGCGTCGTCAAGATTGATGGCGAGGGTGTAGAGGTTGGGATGCTCGGCGCTCCACGGAGCCACGCCTCCCAGGTCGCGGTTGAAGTGGAGCCGGCTCTTGGCGTCGGCGCTTCCTGAAGCAACGGTCTTGCCTGCGGCGTCAACAAGAGTGAAGCTCACCTTCATGTCGCTCTTGGGTTGCAGGCCTTCCACGTCTATTTCCATGCCGAGCTGTCCCACGGTGTAGGTCTTCTTGTCGAGGGGAGAGGTGACGGTGAAGTCGCTGATATACGTGGTGGGAGTGGAGTAGAGATATACGTCGCGCTCTATTCCGCTCAGGCGCCAGAAGTCCTGACACTCGAAATATGCGCCGGAGCTCCAGCGGTAAACCTCGATGGCGAGGGTGTTTTCACCCGGCTGGAGATATTCAGTGATGTCCCATTCGGCAGCTGTCTTGGAGCCCATGTTGGTTCCGAGATAGTGGCCGTTGACCCATGCGTAATAAAATGAGATCACGCCTTCGAAGCAGAGCACCACGCGGCGTCCCTGCCAGTCGGAGGGTATGGTGAAGCTGCGGCGGTATGAGCCTACTTCGTTGGTCTCGGTGGGCACTTCAGGCCAGTTTTTCTTGAATCCGGCCCATTTGGAGTCGAATTCGTATGTGGTGTTGGTGTATACGGCTGTTCCGTAGCCCTGACGTTCCCAGTTGCCGGGCACGTTGATGTCGTTCCATGCGCTCACGTCGTAGCCCGGTTCGTAGAACCCTTGCGGACGCTTGGCGGGATTCTTGGTCCAGTGGAACTTCCATTTACCGTTAAGGCTCATGTAGTAAGGCGAATGGTCATATTCCATTTCCGAAATAGCCTTGAAATCGTTGGCCGGATATGGCACCACAAGAGCGTGACTGGGAATCTGGCCTATGCGGAAGGCTTCGATGGTCTGCCATTCGGGTTTGTCGGGATTGGGGCCGGAGGGCGCCTGCCCTTTTGCCGGCTGAGCCCAGAGAGCCAGAGCGGCGGCTGTGGCAAGCAGGAGAGCTGAGAATCGTTTCATGGATTGGACTGGGTTACTTTTGTTATTTGATTGGGATGATTTAATTCGGGGTTTATTATTCTACAAAGATAACTATTTTTTATTTATCTTTGCCAGTGAAAAAGATAGGGTTTCATGAGGATTCCGAGTTTCATAGGGACATTTGTGTGTCTGGGTGCGCTGCTTCTTGCCGGAAGCGGAGTAGCCGAGGCCCGTATCGGTTTCCTCTGGAGGAAGTCGAAACAGGTCAAGATGCTTCCGCGCCCCCGCGCCACACAGGTTTCTCTTCCCCCCGCCACTGATATTTTTCCGCTTGAAGAACCCGCAAAGGCGCCGCTGGTTCGCCGCACGCTTACTCCTTCCGCAGGCCTTCCAGCCTCGGATGTGGCTGCCTTCCCTATGCCTCTCCGGGAGGACCGTGCATGTTACGACGAGGATTTTTTTGAGCCCGTGGAAGTGGCCGATAGCTATGACAATGCAGTGGCTTCCACTGTTGCTGAGCCCGATGCCGGTAGCGCTCCGGTAGCCGATCCGGAACCGGATGTGATGTCGGCCGCAGTGGACGCGCTGGCCGATTTTGAGGGCGACGCCATGGCTATTTTCGGACGGTCGCAGGTGAGCGTGGATGTGATGACGCGTTTTGTAGCCTCGCGCAACCCCGACTTCGATTCCCGTATTGCCCGCGCTTTCCATGAAGTGGGGCGCCGCTATGGCATTCGCGGCGACATAGCCCTCTGTCAGGCCATAGTGGAAACCGGATGGTTCATGTTTACCGGCGGCACGGCAGTGCGCCCGTCGCAACACAATTATTGCGGTCTGGGTGTGCTCAAGAAGGGAATGCGCGGACACTCTTTCGGAAGTGTGGAGGAGGGTGTCACGGCCCAGATACAGCATCTTTACGCCTACGCCACCCGCAAGGACCTCCCGCGGGGCGAGCGGCTGGTCGACCCTCGCTTCAATCTTGTGGACCGCGGCTGTGCCTCTACATGGCACGATCTCTCAAACCGCTGGGCCGCCAATTCAGCCTACGGCGTAAGCATCATGAATCTCTATCAGAAGCTTCTGCAATTCAAATAAAAACCGGACAATACTCAGTCCGGTATAAACACATAACTGAAATATGCGAACCCAAGATGAACTGACAGGCGTGAGCCTGCTCGGAAACAAGCGGGTGGAGTATCCCACACGCTACTGTCCTGAAATACTCGAGACTTTCGACAACAAGCATCCCGAAAACGAATATCTGGTTACCTTCATGTGTCCGGAGTTCACATCGCTCTGCCCCATGACCGGGCAGCCCGATTTTGCCAAAATCATTATAAACTACATACCGCGTGTGAAAATGGTGGAGAGCAAGAGCCTCAAGCTCTATCTCTTCGGCTTCCGCAATCACGGTGATTTCCACGAGGACTGCGTGAACATAATCATGAAGGATCTGGTGAGGCTGATGGATCCGCGCTATCTCGAGGTGATAGGCCTTTTCACTCCGCGCGGCGGCATTTCCATCTATCCGTTTGCCAACTATGCCGACGAAGAGCATCAGGATATGAAACGCAGCCGCATGCTGGCCGCTTTCCGCAACAATTTCTGACCTATGGATACAGCGATAAAAGACAGCCTGCTGGTGCTTTCCGGAGGAATGGACTCCGTGACCATGCTCTATGACTACAGTGATAGGATAGCCGCCTGTGTCAATTTCCACTATGGGTCGAACCACAACGAACGCGAGCGCGAGTGTGCCCGTGTCAACTGTCGCCGTCTGGGCATAGAGCTTATAGAGATAGACCTTGGATTTATGGGCCGGTATTTCGAGAGCTCCCTCCTTTCGGGAGCCGACGATATACCCGAGGCCGACTATGCCGAGGAAAATATGCACTCCACCGTGGTGCCTTTCCGCAACGGCATAATGCTTTCCATCGCAGCCGGACTCGCCGAAAGCCGTGGGCTCACACAGGTGATGATCGCCAATCACGGCGGTGACCATGCCGTGTATCCCGACTGCCGACCCGGCTTCATCGCCGCCATGGACCGCGCCGTGAGCGAGGGAACGTATGCCGACGTGCATATCTTCGCTCCCTATACCTCCATGACCAAGGCCGATATTACGCGTAGGGGGCGGAGTCTCGGGGTAGACTATTCACTCACCTACTCATGCTACCGCGGCGGCGCGCATCATTGCGGACGCTGCGCCACATGCCGCGAACGCCGCGAGGCCCTGATTGCCGCCGGGTATGAACCCGACTGTTGAACAGAACGGGGGAGAAGGTTGTTAGACTTGAACTTGAAGTTTCAAAATCTCCCCGTTATGTCACACAAAAATGAAAAGAAGTCGTTGATGAAACGCATCCTCCAGCGCGAGGAAGTCAATTTAGCCGAATACTCCTTTAAGGAGATAGAAGAAGTGATCCGCGAACTTGCCGAAGCCCGTATCGAGAAGCTACGCACCGAAGAGGCAATACGCCTGCTCGATGCCGTTGGCGTGGCCGTGGAAAAAATCCGCTACCTACTCTCCAAAGAGGAAAAGAAATAGGCCGCTACGGGACCCTCTCCCGTCAGTCAGCCTCAAAGCCGAGCCTGCCGCCCGGCTTTTTTCTTGTCTATTCCTGGCGTTTATAATCATCGAGTATATTTCTTTTCAAACAGAGGCATATTCTGTCTGCCCCATTCAAGCATAGCGTCGATTATTGGTAAGAGTGTCTTTCCGAGTTCGGTTATCCGATATTCGGACCGTGGGGGAAGTTCCGGATAAATGGTCTTTACCACAAGACCGTCCTCAACCATTTCTTTAAGCTGTATATCCAGAACACGAGGCGCAGCTTCGGGCAGACATTTGTGTATCTCGCTGGGCCTCATCGCATCGCCTGAACGAAGCTCATCAATGATACACCCTTTCCACTTTGATTCTATCAGACTCATTGTAAGTCGCAGCGGGCAATCGAGGTCAACGGGTATCTTCTTTTCGTATGCCATATCATAATTTTTAGGGCAAAGTTAACCAATATCGCTGAAAATCAGAGTACCGAAAAATTATTCCATATACGAATAAATTTTCGGTACTTGTCTGATAGCGATTACCTTAATAATTTTGCGGTCAGAGAATCAATAACATCAATATGAGAAACCAGATCAAAGAATACGAAGCAGTGGCAAAAGCCGCAGAGAACTTCGTGCGCAGTGTTGCCGAGGGCGACAGCAGGTATGCAAAAACTCTTTTCACCGACGATGCAGTATTGTTCGGCATGCTTGACGGTGTATTGGAACATGGTTCCATCGAACAGTTCTATCGCAATGTTGATACTGTAGGTGCCGGCGACAATTTCAAGGCGAGAATCGATGTGCTTGCCGTTGAGGAGACGGTTGCTGTGGTTCGTGTGCTTGAAGAAGGGTGGGGCGGCCGAATCGACTTCACGGACTTCCTCCTGCTGCTGAAACTTAACGGAGAGTGGAAATGCGTGGCAAAAGCCTACAATCAGAATTCAAACACAATCAAAAAAATGTGAGATGATAAAGGATTATCAGGAAATTAAAGACGTGGTGATGCAGTACGTCAACGGCTGCGCCACCGGTGATGTGGAGCTTACGAAGAAAGCGTTCCACAAGGGTGCAATCATGTACGGATATCTGAACGGTGAACTTTGCGCCGGAAGCATCGACGCTCTCTATGCTGCAATCGCGCAGTTCGGCGCCGCTCCCGAAACCAGATATGAAGTGGACGTGATGGAGGTTGTAGGCACTGCCGCAACGGTTCGCGTCGTTCTGGAAGACTGGCACGGACTCGGATTCACTGACTTCCATTCACTTGTCAAGATGGACGGCAAATGGCAGATTGTCGCTAAAATATTCCATCAGTAAAATATGAGTGACTTTCTCTAACTTGCAAGAGCGCGCCGGTCGGTGCGCTCTTCCTGTTTTCGTCAAATGACATTATTCCCCGGCAATGTGATGTGAAGTCTGATATGACCAATCTCATAGAGAACATCAAATACCAGTTTATCCAGATTGCTGGAGAGGAGGACCAGTAAGTCCGACGGCCGGAGGCCGACGTTCCCAGGGCCTGTGCCGATGGACCGTCGATATCCCTATCGACGGTGAAATCTTTAGAACATGAAGGTGTATTTGAGCGAGGGGAGGGCGGAGAGGGTTTCTTTGAAATGGCAGAGGCCGTGCTGGGGATGGCCGCAAAGGCTGGCTGTGCCGAGGTCGAGGGTTTTCAGGCCCTCATTGCGGTAGTGGCTGGCTATGCTGTGGGCGAGAAAGTTCATTGGGCGCAGGGAGCGGTAGGCGGGGATGTCGCCCCATACGGCATTGTGGGCTACCCCCTTGCATGAACGGTAGAATATGGCGGCGGCCACATCTGCGCCGTCTGGAGCAGCAATTGTAAAGACATCGCCGTGAAGCGCCACGCATGTCCGCACGGTATCTGCCTCCGAAACGTTCATAGGGTATCCCATCGCCTCGTGATTGGCCTTGATAATGGCGTAGGCGCGCTTTATGGCTTCCGGCGTGGTTTCCGGGTGGTGGAAATTCAGATTGGAGCTGAATGCCCGGCGCAGATTACGACGGGCAGCGGGAGCCATACGGCTATCGTAGGCCGCGGTTCCGTCAAGAGGAATGTGATAGTTGATGTCTGTGGTAATTTTTACTCCTTCACTAAGCCCGAGAACGTAGGCCCATGCCGAGATTTCAGCCAGAGCCATGTGCACGGGCGGCAAGGTTATGCAGATGCTGAGACCACGCTCACGGGCGTAGCCGGTGAGGGAGTCAGTCAGTTCGGTAAGAAGTGCTATGGCCGGGGCGGTCATAAGGGTAAAACCTCCGTAAGGGGCCGAGAACGGTGATTGCAGCATACCATCGGTTTCTCCGACAATAATTCCGGCCACAACCCTGTTGCGGCGTCGGAATGACAGATAGTGGATGCTGTGGCATTTGTGGGTGTACAGCTGAGTGAACGCGGGGGAGTTGAACATAGTATGCAAGCCCGGCGCGCGGTCTGAAAACAGAGCGGAATAAGCCTCGGGTGTCACCCGCTCCACCGCAATCATAGGCAGAGTCGGTAAATCTCTTCGGTCTGTGGAGCTCTCAGACGGTAGTAACCGCCTATTTCTTCACCTTTGTTGCGGTGCAGGGCCTCGACCATTGCGGGGATGTCAGGACTCTCGATTCCGAGCTCAGCGAATGTAAGCGGCAATCCCAGCGATTTGAAGAATACACGCAGCCGTGCGATGCCTTCAAGAGCCACCGCGGTATCGTCGCCGGCAATGTCCACACCGAACACACGGCGAGCCATCTGCGCGC
Source organism: Bacteroidales bacterium M5 (assembly GCA_001689535.1). Taxonomy (GTDB): domain Bacteria; phylum Bacteroidota; class Bacteroidia; order Bacteroidales; family Muribaculaceae; genus Paramuribaculum. Next base: position 15,938 of record LUJP01000100.1, on the reverse strand, counting down.
CCTTGGCCGGAGCGTGATGAGCCATGAACGTCATCCATGCGGGCATAACCACTGCCAGACCGGCTCCGTGGGCCACTCCGTAGAGGGCGCTCACCTCATGCTCCATGGCATGGGAGGTCCAGTCCTCGGCGCGGCCGCATCCGCACACTCCGTTGTGGGCCAGCGTGCCTGCCCACATTATATTGGCGCGCGCCTGATAGCCGGTGGGGTCGGCCATCACTTTAGGGCCTTCCTCCACTATGGCGCGGAGCACGCCTTCGGCCACGCGGTCGGTCACCTCCACCTGGGTGGTGGGGGAGAAATAGCGCTCATAGATATGCGCCATCATGTCGGCGATGCCGCAGGCGGTCTGGAACGGGGGGAGCGAGAATGTCAGTTCCGGGTCGAGGAGTGCGAATTTCGGGCGCAGCCAGAAGTCGGTGCGCAGGCTTATCTTGGCGTTTGTGGCGGTGTTGGTGATTACGGAGTTGCCCGAGCCTTCCGACCCGGCTGCGGGAATGGTGAGCACCACGCCTACGGGGAGCGCGGCGTTTATCACGGCCTTTCCGGCCCAGAAGTCCCAGAAATCGCCCTGATATGGCACACCTGCGGCTATGGCCTTCGCTGTGTCAATAACCGAACCGCCGCCCACGGCAAGCAGACCGTCTATGCCTTCACGGCGGCAGATTTCTATGCCTTTGCGCACGGGGCCGTCCGTGGGGTTGGGGTCAATCCCTTTGAGGATGTGCCACTGGATGGACGACGCTTTTAGTGATGCCTCCACGCGGGCTATAAGTCCGCTCCGCTCGGCCGACGAATGGCCGTAGACAAGAAGCACTTTTTTGCAGCCGAGGGCGCTGAGCTCTTCTCCGGCGTGGTTTTCGGCTCCGTGGCCGAAACGGTAGCGCGTGGGCGCGCAGTATGTGAAGTCTATCATGGCTTGTGGCTATTGACTGTTATATGGTTATTGGTTCTTGTGTCCGAAGCTCAGAGGTAGGCCGCGCACGTCGGAGAACCCGACGCCGAAGCGGTAGGCCAGACGGCCGTTGACCCAGGTCATGTCAATCTTGTTGCTCACCGTCAGGCCGTCGAGCGGTGTCCATCCGCAGCGGCTCAGCACCCATTGGTCGGTGATGGTGTAGGGCTCGCAGTCGTTGTTCACCAGCGTGAGGTCGGCGTAATAGCCGGGGCGTATGAATCCGCGACGGTCTATGCCATAAATTATGGCAGGGTTGTGGGCCATCTTCTCCACCAGCAGAGGCACTGTGAAGAATCCTTCTTCGGCCATCTGGAGCATCAGCGTGAGGGAGAACTGGATCAGCGGCATGCCGGAAGCGGCGGTGAGCGCTGTGCCCGATTTCTCTTCGGGCAGGTGGGGTGCGTGGTCGGTGGCTATGGTGTCGATGAGACCGCTGTTCACGGCGGCGCGGAGGGCATCGCGGTCGGCCGGACGCTTAATGGCCGGATTGCATTTGATGCGCGTACCCAGCATGGCATACTGCTCGTCGGAGAACGCCAGATACTGCGGACAGGTCTCGGCCGTCACCAGTTTATTCTCGGGTGTACCGGGCTGGAGGAGCGAAAGTTCATTGGCGGTTGATACGTGGAGCAGATGCAGGCGGTGGTTGTGGCGGCGTGCCAGGTCCACCACTCGTTTGGAGGCGTCGAAACATGCGCGGTGGTTGCGGATTACGGGGTGAAAATCCATGGTGAGATTCTCGCCGTAGCGTGCCACAACAGCATCGCGGTTGGCGCGGAGTATCGCTTCATCTTCGGCATGCACGGCAATCAGTGCGGGCACCGTAGAGAACAGCTTTTCCAGGTATTCCTGCTCGGTGAGAAGCATTCCTCCGGTCGACGAGCCCAGGAATAGCTTCACGCCGGCTATGCTCGAATAGTCGGCCGTGGCCAGAGCATCGATATTGTCGGCCGTGGCACCTATGAAGAAGCCGTAGTTGGCCATCGACACTTCGGAAGCGCGACGTATCTTTGCCTCGACGGCCTCCGTGCTCACGGTGGCGGGGCGCGTGTTGGGCATGTCGATGAACGAGGTCACGCCTCCGGCCACGGCAGCGAGGCTTTCGGTTGCCATGTCGGCCTTATGGGTAAGGCCCGGGTCGCGGAAGTGTACGTGCGTGTCGATTATACCAGGCAGCAGCAGGCGTCCGGCGGCATCTACCACGCTGTCGGCTCCGGCTATCAGTTCGGCGGGAGCCTCGCCTTCGCCTACAGCGGTTATAAACTCTCCTTCAACCGCTACGTAGCCGGTGAAGGCACGCCCTTCGTTGACTATTGAGGCGCGGTGTATGACTGTTACGGGCTTACTTTCCATTTCCGAGAATAAGTGGCTGTTTTTTAAGGGGATATTTCTTGAACCAGCTGTTGACCTTCAGACTTATTACGCCGAACACTGCTTCGCCGAATATGCCGCTCGACATCTTGCTGGTGCCGAGCACGCGGTTCACGAAGATTATAGGATGTTCCTTGATGCGGAATCCGTATTTGTAGGTGGTGAACTTCATTTCTATCTGGAACGCGTAGCCTTTGAAGCGGATTTTGTCCAGCGGTATGGTATCGAGCACCTGGCGCGTGTAGCATGCGAATCCGGCGGTTGTGTCGTGGATGGGCATTCCTGTTATGAATCTCACGTAGGCCGATGCGTAGTATGACATCAGCACGCGGCCCATGGGCCAGTTGACCACGTTGACGCCGGTTACATAGCGTGAACCCACAGCCATGTCGGCCTCGCCCGACGAGCAGATGGCATACAGTCCCATCAGGTCGGCGGGATTGTGGGAGAAGTCGGCGTCCATCTCGAATATGTAGAGATAGTGCGGACGCTCCAGCGCCCATTTGAATCCGGCTATGTAGGCAGTGCCGAGTCCCTGTTTTCCGGCGCGCTCCACCAGATGTATGCGGCCGGGACGTTCCTTCTTTTTCTCTCTCACGATATCGGCGGTGCCGTCGGGAGAGCCGTCGTCGATCACGAGCACATCAAACGCGTGAGGCAGATTCATCACCGCGTCGATTATAGCGGAGATATTCTCTTTCTCATTGTAGGTGGGGATAATTACCACGCTGTCGCTCTGACTGGCGGCTTGCGCTGGAGAGGGATTTGGGTCCATGGGGTCGGGGGAATGGGGAATCAGAAATTATAGTTGGCGCCCACGAGGCCGTGTATGCCCTGCGCGGGCATCAAGCCTATGAGGGTGTATTTGCGGTTGAGGAGGTTCGAGGCCGAGCCAAACGCGCTCCAGCGGGAGTTGAAGCGGTAGGCGACGTCGAGATGGAGGTCGGAGATGTTTCCGAGTGGATGCAGCACGCTGTGGAAGGCGGGACTTTCAAAGTCGCCTGTGCCCCATATCTCAGCCTGGCTGCGCTTTCTGCGGTAAGTCCAGCCCACGGTTATATCCAGCGGCTTGATGGGCGTTACGGTAAGGGCGGCGTCGAACACATAGCGTGCGCGGTCGCGCCACAGATAATAGCCCTTGTCGTATTTCTGGGGAGCCATTTCGGCGCGGAGTGTCAGGGCCAGAAGCGAGCGGTAGGTATAGCCGGCGTTTATGGCGAGTTTGTAGCCCTTCATGTCCACGGGATGGAACCAGGTGACGAGGTCGGAATGGTTGTTTGCCACGGGCATGAGCCAGTCGTTGGCGCGGGCCATGGTAGCCGAGACACCTACGTAGGCACCGCGCCAGGGGCCGAGCGTGAATCCGGCTTCGGCTGTGATGGGCACGTGGGAGTTGCCGTAGGTGAGCAGCGATGTTGTATAGGGGGTTACGTCATAAAGCGATGCGAGGGTGTTCTGCACCTCGCCTCCTCCGGCTTTCACATAGAAATTGAAGCTTGACGAGGGATGCCACGTGGCAGAGGCGTCAGGGGCTATGTGGAAAGCCTTGCCGGAGTTGATGGTGAGCTGCACGCGGGCGCCCAGGCGGAGGTCGAGCTGTTCGGAAGCCAGACGGTAATAGGGCAGGAATGTGGCCAGACCGTGGGTCCACGAATCGCGTCCGCCGTCAATGCACTGAACCAGAGCGTTGTTGGAAAGAGATGTCTGAGCCCATTCGAGCGACGATGATTCGGAGTTGGCTACCATGCTCAGGTCAAGGTCGATGCCCAGATGTGAGCTCTCGGAGGTATAGGCTCCCAGTGATGCCATTATGCGTCCTACATTTTCGGAGGCCTTATGGGGATCTGTCGATGACGCTCTTGAAAGATTGCTACCATCTAAGAACCCTATTTCCGGAATCTCATTGGCGAATGCGAAGCGGGAATATGCCGCGCCGATGCCGCAGAAGAATTCAGAACGGCTCAGGCTCCAAAGAGCCGAGGCGTTGAGGCGGTGAACGGTCTGATAGGGATATTTAGTCACGTGGCTGTCAAACGGTGGGGTGTTGTAGCGCGCGAAGGTATAGTCGAGCGAAGCGTCGATATACGATTCGCGGCCCACGGCACGGCGAAGGCTCAGGCCGGCGGTGGCGGTGTGGCGCCGCACATATCCGTGGCTCCTATCGTCGTGGCGATAGGTAGTGGCGTTGTACTGCAGCCAGGCGTTCAGACGGGTGCGGTCGCTGTCAAGCAGCTTGTATCCGGCCGAGAGGTCGAGGTTGAACGGCGTCATGAATCCGAGCGAGGCGTATCCACGGAAGGGTGAATAGGGGAGGGTGTCGCCGTATGATGCCGGAGCGAGGGTGGTGAGCGTCTGCGGGACGTCTATGCGTATGTCGCGTGAGCTGTAGCGGAGATTGCTTGCGGTCGACTTGGGAAGGGTCACAAGCGGGTTGAGCGGGAGGCGCCGCGAGTCGATGCGCTCGGGAGCGCTCTCGTGGCGCACGGTGATTTCCTTTTGCAGCGACTGCGCCGATGCGTGGAGGGCGGCGGCAGCGGCCGTGCAGAGCAGTGTTATGCGGGCTATGGTAGTTTTCATTTCTTCAGGCGTGCTTCAATCATTTGGAAAATATCGGCTTCGTCGCCGGGATAATTGCTCTTGAGGCTCTTTAGGTATTCGTCGGCCTCGAATGTCTCGCCTTGGGCGCGCAGGGCGTCGCTCAGGGCTATGAAACCTCTCGCAAGCCAGTACTGGTGGGAGGGATTGGCGTTTATGAGGGTGTCGGCCACTTTCTGGGCCTTGGCGGCGTCGCCCTGGCGCAGGAGAGCTTCGGCCAGGAGCACCGACGAGCGTACTCCGGCTTCGTCGGAGGGATCGGCTGAAAGCTCCGTCCAGAGCTCCATGGCGCCGGAGGTATCGCCGGTGTGGCTCAGGGCCACGGCGCGGGCGTATTTCACCTGGCGCAGTTCGGTGCCGGAAGTGGTGGATGTGGCGAGAAGCTTCTGGGTCTCGCTTACCACCCGCGGATAGTCTTCGGTGATGAGCGCTGTCTCCATTACCCCGAAACGTGCCTTGGTGAGATTGGCCGGTGTGGAGGCCATGGATTCAAGCATGGTGTAGGATTCGAGGGCCTCGGCGTTGCGTCCTGCTTCGGCTTCGTTGCGGGCACGGAGAAGGAGGGCGTCCTCGGCCACTTCGGAGTGGGGATGGTCGGCGATTATCCGCGAGGCATGGGCTATGGCCTCGTCGCGGCGTCCGGCGGCATCGGCGCTTTCGGCCAGATAATAGAGGGCCTGGGACGCGAACTGGCCCGAAGGATAGTCGCGCAGATATGCTTCGAGACGAGCTGTGGAGCCTGCGCCGGAGGCATAGAGATCTTCGGCCGAGCGGAATGCGGCGGCATCAAGCTCGGAAGGGTCGATGCGCGGTGCGCCACCCACGGAGTTGACAAACGAGGCAAGCTCCGGCAGGCGTCCCTGCGCGGCATAGATGCGCTTGAGGTCGTCGACGGCCACTGAGGCTTCCTCGCTCGAGGGATAGGCCTGGATCACGTGTTTGTAGGCGTTGACGGCGCTTTCGGTACGTCCGCTGTTGAGATAGGTAATGGCCAGCTGCACATAGCCCTGGCGTGCGTAGGAGGTGGAGGGATATTCGTCGACGAGGCGGCGGTAGGTGGCTATGGCGTCGTCCTGACGGTTCTGCGCGGCGTAGGTCTCGGCTTTTTCAAGCAGAGCCGAGGGCACGAGAGCCGAGGAGGGGAACTGGGCTATCATCTCGTCGAGACCGGCGGTCTTGCCGGCGTAGTCGCGTTCCATGCCTTTCATCATGGCTATGCGGTAAAGGGCATAATCGCCGGCGCCGGGATTGAGCGAGTAGGCCTTGCGGTAGCGTTCGGCGGCCTCGTTGTAGCGTTCGGCGTAATACAGGCAGTCGCCGGTGCGGTTATAGACGTCGGCCCGCATGGCGGGTGACACGTCGGGAGCGTCGGTAAGCCGGTTGAATCCCGTGAGAGCCTCGTCGTAGCGTTCCTGCTCAAGGCGGGTATAGGCCAGATTGTAGCGTGCGAGGGTGAGGTTTGGATCCGAAGCCGGAGCCATGCGGATGAACTCCTGGTAATCATCGGCGGCTTCGTCCCAGCGGCCAAGGTCGTAGAGGCAGTTGGCTTTCCATAGCAGAGCCTGGCGGGTGATGAGCGCGTCGGGCTTCGGGGAGGTAGCGGCCCGGGAGAAAAGCCTCAGGGCCGATTCTGTCTCTCCGGCCTTATAGCGGCTCGTGCCGAGGGCGAATTCCACTTTCTGGCGCGTTCGCAGCATCTCGGCCGAAGGGGAGTTTATGTTGTCGAGGATGCGCAGGGCGCTCTCATAATCATTGTCTGACATATATCCCGACACAAGGCTTTCGCGCACCTGCGAGGCATAGCGGGAATTGGGATAGCGGTTGAGGAAGTTTTCGAGTAGGTTCACCGAATTGCCGAAAGGCACACGGCCGCCGTCCATGCGTGCGGCAATGAAGTTGTAGAAAGCGGTTTCGGTAACTTCGGGGTCGTAGTCCAGGCGGTAGGCGTTTTCAAAGGCCATTATGGCGCCGTCGGGGTTGCCTGTCTTCACAAATGCGTTGCCCAGATACAGATAGGCGCTCTGGCCCATGGCGTTCTGCTGGTCGGTGACGCGCTGAAGCTGCTCGATGGCACCCTTGTAATTGCCGTTGCGGAAATCGCTTACGCCAAGGATATAGAGAGCCGAGGGCTGCGGATCGGAGACGGCTGCGGCATATTTTTCGAGGTATGGTATGGCCTCGGAGTCGTTGCCGAGATGGTAGAGGCTTTCGCCGGCTATGCGGTTTAGCTCCGGAGTGAAGCCTTCTATGCCTCCGCCTGCGAGGGCCTTGCGGGCACGGGCCAGGGCTGAGTCGTAGTTGCGGTCTATGAAGTCGATCTGCGCCAGATAATATGCGGCGGCATCGGCCGGACGGCGCGATGTGTTCACGCTCTCGAAAATCCTACGGGCCGAGGCATAGTCGCCTTCGGTGTATGCTATATAGCCCAGATAGAAACGGGCGGCATGATAGAGATTGCTGTCGGGGGTGACGCGCTCGAACAGCTGACGGGCGCGCTCGCGGTCGCCGAGCATCATCCGGCAGTAGGCCGTATGGTAGCAGAGTTTGTCGGCGCTGTCGAGCGAGAGGGCTTCCGAGTCCACCTTGTCAAACCAGGTGAGGGCTTCGGAATAGTTGGCGCGGGTCAGGTAATATTCGCCGATAGCGGCTTTCACATCGGGGCAGAGATGTGATTCCGGATAGTCCTCGAGAAACCGGTTGAGAAGATCCACGGCTTCGTCGTCGCCTATGTAGAGCGAGGCCAGAGCCAGATAATAATCGGCTTCCTCGGCCTGACAGGGCGTAGGCGAGAGGGTGCGCATATAATTCAGCTGGTCAATGCAGCCGTTGTAGTTGCCGTTACGGAACATGGCTATGCCGCGGCTGAAATAACCGTCGGCGCCCGGGCTGTCCGGACCGGCCCATGCTGCGACGGGCGCGGCTGATAGTGCGGCTGCGGCGGCTGTGATAGCAAGAAGGCGTTTCATCAGTTGGAATTGTATGATGGATGTTGTTTTTTTGCTAAATAGTAGCTTGAGAGAAATAATAAACAAAGATACAATCCTTTTTCGGATTACCCCGAAAAAACCGCCAAAAAGCATGGGGAGGGGAAGGACTTGACGGACTCTACGGACCTTACAGACTTTACTGACGCTGCTGGGGTTGGCGACTCTACGGGCGGCTGTAAAGTCGGTAAAGTCCGTAGGGTCTGTATTGTCTGTATTGTCGGTGGAGCCAGGTTTTTGCTCAGAGAGAGGAGAGGAGGGAGTGGAAGCGGTCGGGGGTGGGGGCTTTGCGGAGGGCTTTCAGGAGCTTTTTGTCGAAGAGGTCGGCGTCGAGATATTCGGTGAAGGGCTTTATTTTTGAGAGAATATGGGAAGGGCCGCAGAGTGTGGAAGAATAATGCATGAAAAGGCGGTTGAGAATCTCCACGGAGGCCTGACGCCGGTCGGCCTCCGACGCTTCCGCGCCCGTTTTCCACTCCAAGGCCAGAGTGGGACGCCGGAGCAGGCCGCGGCCGCACATCACTCCCGCAATCCCGGGAAATGAATCGACCGCGCGGCTGATGTCGCCGGGTGTCGCCATCTCGCCGTTGAATATCACCGGATGGGCCGAAGCCCTGAGAAGTTCACGGAACTCTTCCATAAACAGGTCGCCCGAGTAGAGCTGACGGGCTACGCGGGGATGCACCGTGAGCAGCCGCAGAGGCATTGCCGCTATCGCGTCGGCGTTACTGCGCCATGCCTCCGGACTCTCCGTGCCCAGCCGCATTTTCATAGAAAAACCGACTTCGGGCCATTTGCGCATTTCCTCGCCTATGGCGGAAAGTGCCGCCGGATTCTCTATAAGCGCCGCTCCGCGCCCTTTCCGCGTAATCATGGGGTAGGGGCATCCGGCATTGAGGTCTATGCGTGTTGCTCCCGCGGCGACGGCGGCTTCGGTGAGTACGGCGAATTCCCCGGCGTCGCGGGCCATTATCTGGACGGTAAGGTTAGTGCCAGCGGTTATGTCGCGCAGGTCGCGTTTACGCGGCTCTCCGCTTTCGAGCCGCATAAAGGGTGTGAAATATTCATCCACCGCGCCGGGAAACATTCCGGAGTGGATTGCGCGCCACGGCGCCTGTGTGAAGCCCTGTAGGGGCGCTCCCAGAAAAAGCATTTCAAGTTTGATGAAGTGAATGGCAAAAGTAGCAATCAGGCGGGAATAAATCAGTAAATTTGTCGGAAAAACCTCTATAAGTAATGGACGAATTTCCCAAAGACCCCGCCATATTGATGAGTTATCTCAATATGAAACTGCGTGATTTCTACAGCAATCTCGACGACCTTTGCGCCGACATGGGCATAGACCGCCGCGAGCTCGAGGATTATCTGGCGGCCAACAATCTCGAATACAACGCCTCGCTTAATAAAGTGTGGTGACGACTTAATAAAGTGTGGTAGCACAAATCGGGCGTCAAAAGTGTTATACCAGGGTAAACCGATGAACTGACGGAAATATGAATGCCCTGATTTCAATACTGCCGGTAGTGCTGCTGTTTGTTCTGATGCTCGGATTCAAGGTGCCGAGCTACAAGAGCGCGCTGATAACGTTTCTGGCCACCGTGGCCCTTGCGCTGTGGGGCGCGCCTGCCATGGGTATAATTCCCGAGCGGTTCGCGGGCGATTCCGTCTTCAGCTTAGTGGGCTGGGCCACAGTTGAGGGCGCCCTGAAGGCTGTGTTCCCCATTCTGCTCATAATCCTCATGGCGATTTACAGCTACAACATACTTGTGGCATCCAAGTCCATAGAGGTGATAAAAAGCCAGTTCACATCCTTTACCGACGATCGCGGGGTGCTGGTGCTCATGATGGTGTGGGGCTTCGGCGGCCTGCTTGAGGGTATGGCCGGATTCGGTACGGCCGTAGCCATTCCCGCCGCCATACTCATAGGCCTGGGATTCAAACCGATGTTCTCGGCGCTGGTGGCTCTGCTGGGCAATTCTGTGCCCACCGCGTTCGGAGCCGTAGGAGTCCCTATCACTACGCTCTGCAACGAGATTTCGGCCGGAGGAGCTTCTGCACAGACCGTGTGTGAGGTGTCGGCCTTTGCCGTAGTGCAGCTTGCGCCTCTCTTTTTCCTTATTCCCTTCGTGATACTGATGCTCACCGACCGCAAGGCGTGGGGGCGAAACATGGTGCTGGCGCTGTGGACCGGCGGAGTGTCGCTGGGCGTGCAGATACTCTGCGCTACCCGTCTGGGAGCGGAGACACCGGCGATAGTGGGCTCGCTGGCGGCGATACTTGCCATCATAATCTATGCCAAGGTGTTTGTGAGGAGTAAAAAAACTGAAAAATCCGCAAAGAAATTCAGCGCCTCCCAGACATTCAGGGCATGGAGTGTCTACATCTTCATTCTGGTGCTGATTCTGCTCACCGGGGCGCTCTGTCCGCCGGTCAACGGTTTTCTGCGCACTCACCTCGTGAGCCACGCGCCTCTCCCGGTCATAGGCTCCACCTTCAAATTCGGCTGGATCAACAATGCCGCCCTGTGGCTGTTCACAGGCAGTGTGGCCGGCGGACTGCTTCAGGGCCTCAGCCCTAAGCAATTGCTGAAAGTGCTTGCCTCTACCGTTGTCAATCTGCGTTACACCACCATAACCATAGTGTGTCTGATAGCTCTTGCCTCGGTTATGAACTACAGCGGCATGATAGGCGCCATAGCCGCGGGGCTTGTGGCTGTGACAGGTTCGTATTATCCGCTCTTCGCTCCGCTTATCGGTGCCATCGGTACGTTTGTCACCGGCAGCGACACGTCGTCCAACATCCTCTTCGGCAAGCTGCAGGCCAATGTGGCCCATCAGCTGGGAATGAACGGCACGGGCTCCTTCCTGGGCTTCCACGGAAGCGAGGCCGACTGGCTGGCAGCCGCCAACTCTACCGGCGCCACCGGAGGCAAGATGATTTCGCCCCAGAGCATAGCCATAGCCACGGCTGCGTGCGACATGAAGGATGCCGACGACGCCATCCTGCGCCGTGCCATACCCTACGCCCTGGGCTACATAGCCCTCGGCGGACTGATGGTCTACTTCTCGCTCTGAGCCGTCTTTTAACATTTTAACAAAATATACTTAAATAATTCCTTAATTCGGGCGGATAGACTACCTTTGCAGATTATGAAACGCCCCCAGTCATACATGCGTATTTTGCCCGCGGCCGCCCTGGGCCTGGTGCTGGGCGCCTGTGCCAGCATGGGCCGTCCGCAGGGTGGAGAGCGCGACTTCGACCCGCCCCGGTTTGTGCGCAGTAACCCGGCCCCCGGTTCGGTCAACGTGGACCGCTCACGCATAATCATAAACTTTGACGAGAATATACAGCTCGACGACCCCATGAACAAGATCGTGGTGTCGCCGGCCCAGAAAAATACCCCGCAGATTTCAGGTGTGGGTCACCGCGTGAGCATAGAGCTGCGCGATTCGTTGATTCCCAACACCACCTATACCGTTGATTTCACCGACGCCATAAAGGACCTCAATGAGGGCAACTTACTGGACGGCTTCTCGTTTGATTTCTCGACCGGCCCGGAGATAGACACCCTTTCGATTTCGGGCATGGTGTTCCAGGCCGAGAATCTGGAGCCTGCCCAGGGAATGCTCGTGGGCGTCTACAGCAATCTCAGCGACACGGCCATACGCACTCTTCCTTTCGAGCGTATCACCAAGACCAACCAGCTGGGGCAGTTTACCGTACGCAATCTCAAGCCTGGCACATACCGCATCTACGCCATCAACGATGTGAACCGCGACTTCCACTGGGACCGTTCGGAGGATGTGGCCTTCTTCGACACCACGCTTACTCCCACGGCCGTGCTGGCGCAGCACACCGACACTGTGTTCAGCGCCAACGGCGACGTGGACTCGGTGTTCACCCATACCGTGACCGAGTTCAAGCCCGACAATGTGCTCCTGACATGGTTTAACGAAAACTATAAGGCACAGTATCTCATGGACCGCGCACGTCCCGAGGCCAACCGCATAACCATGAATATGGGCGCTCCTTCCGACACCCTCCCGCTCCTGCGGATGCTCGGAGGCTCACGTCACGGCGAGAGCATAGAGCGCTGGGCCGTGCTCAACTCCTCGCCCACCCGCGACACCCTCGAATACTGGATAACGGATTCGGCCGTGATACGTCAGGACACAATACTTCTTGAGGCCCGCTATCTGCGCACCGACACTCTCGACCGTCTGTCGTGGACCACCGATACTCTTGTGATGAATCTCCGCGGCAAAAAACGTGATAGGAAAAATGAAACCGAACGCGCCACAAAAGGAAAGAACGATGGCGATACCGCAACCGTTCCCGAGGTGCCGCTGATGAAGGTGACCGTTTCGAGCCGCGGATCGGTGGATGTGTACGCACCCATAGCCCTGACGTTCGAGCGCCCGCTGTCGAGGCTCGACACATCGGCCGTTCACTTGGAGATTCTCGAGGATTCCACCTGGTATGAGGTGGAACGGCCAGCGTTCCGTCCGTTGTCAGCCCTCGATCTGCTGCACTATGTGGCGCCCTACGAGTGGGAGCCGGGACAAAAATACCGATTCACCGTTGACTCCCTGGGCATGACCGACATATATGGGGTGAATTCCGGCACTATAAGCGAGGAATTCACAGTGAAGAACCTCAATGAATATGCCAACCTGTCACTGGCGGTTACCGGGCTTGACGGGCGCCCGGCGGTGGCCGAGCTTCTGTCGCGCCAGGATGCCCCGGTGCGCCGCGTGCCGGTAATCGACGGCCATGCCGTTTTCAGCAACATCACCCCCGGCGACTACTTCGCGCGCCTGTTCATTGATGCCAACGGCAACGGTAAATACGATACCGGCATACTCGATTCCATACAGCCCGAGGAGGTTTATTACTATCCCAAGAAAATAGCGCTTAAGAAAAACTGGGATGTGGATCAGACGTGGGATATCAACGAACTGCCCATCGACCAGCAGAAGCCTATGGAGATAAAGAAAAACAAGCCCAAGAACAGCACCGGCCCGCAGGAGGACGAGTATGAGGACGACCAGTATTACGACGAGTTCGGAAATCCTGCCGTGGATCCCGACGACCCCTTCGGAAAACGCAAGGGCAAGAACCGTGACAGCAACTATAACCGCAATACGAGCTTCGGAGGGGGAGGCCTCAACGGCAACTCCGGCTTCGGGACGGGCGGCCGTATGCGCGGCGGTGGTGTTTACCGTTAAAATCGTCTGAAATCACCATGCAACCACAGGGGAAAAAACAACAGCCATCAGGCCGGTATCCGGCACCGGAGCCCACGCTACGGCGTCTGCCGTGGTATCTGGCATACGTGTCGATGCTCGAGGCCCACGATGTGACCCATATATCATCCACGGCCATAGCCAAGGAAATCAACGTTGACGCCGCACAGATAGCCAAAGACCTCTCGGTGCTCGATATCAAGGGGAAAACCCGCATAGGCTATGACGTGAAGGAGCTCGAACGGGCTCTGAAGGACTTTCTCGGATTTGACCGCGAACACCGTGCCGTAATAGTCGGTGTGGGCTCGCTCGGTTCGGCACTGATGGCCGACAAGGGTCTGGAACGCTACGGCCTCAACATCATGGCCGGATTCGATATCGACACTTCTATTGTGGGCAACACCATCAAGGGCAAGCCGATTTTCCACATTGACAGTCTCAAGGAAAAGATAGACCATTACAATGCCGGAATAGGAATAGTGACGGTGCCGGTGGAATACGCCCAACAGGTGGCCGACCAGCTTGTGGAGGCGGGTGTGAGTGCCATCTGGAACTACACGCCGTTCAGAATCCGCACGGCTTCGGATGTGGTGATTCAGAACACATCAATCTACGCCCACCTCGCCGTGATGTACAACCGCATACTTTCGGAGAAATGAAGATAATAGCTTTCGACCGGCGTTCCGACTCGCCATTCACCCTTCCCCCGGCGGTTGAACTGATTGCCGACTCGGCCGTGGTGACCCCGCCTCATCCACTCTTTCTGCCCGACTTCGACACTGAATGGGAAGGACGCATTTGCCCCGCCTACCGTATAGGCCGCCTCGGCAAGACGGTGGATGCCCGTTTCGCTCCCCGCTATATCGACGCCTACGGCCTGGTGCTTCGCCTTATCCCGGCCGGAACCGACAAGGCTTTGCGCGCCGCCGGAATGCCGGTGGGGCTCGACGGCCTGTTCGATTCGGCGCTTTACACGGGCACGTGGCTGCTGACCGAGGGCGCCGACATGAGCGCTCCTCTCGCTGTGAGCTGCGACGGGGTCGATTCGGTAATCAACGGTCATTTCGAGGCTGCATGCAAGGCCGTGGAGAGCGTGACGCGCTATGCCACTGTGAAGACCAGCGATATCATCATTCCATCGTGGCTGCCCGTGGCTGTGGTGCCCCGTCCGGGCGTCACCATTGAAGGCTCCATCGACGGTACGGTGTGTCTGAGCGTGCGCATAAAATAACGCCTGTGGCAATAAAACGGCTACATTTCAAGTTATATATATAGCCAATCAACTCCATTTCCACTGCCGTTATGAAAGCTATATCAAAGATTGTGGCGCTTATAGCCGTCGTTGTCGCCGCCGTTTCTCCAGTCAGGGCCCAGAAAAGCGATTTCAATCCGGTGCAGACCGGTATAAATTCCCTCGACATAGCTCCCGACGCGCGCTCCGCCGGCATGGGTGAACTGGGTGCCGCCACCGACCCCGACGCCAACTCTCAGTACTGGAATCCGTCGAAATACGCTTTCGCTCCGAGCCGCGGCGAGGTGTCGCTTAGCTATACTCCCTGGCTGCGGAAAATCATTGACGACATATTCCTTGCCAATGTGTCGGGCTACTGGAAAATCGGCAGCTACGACATGCAGGCCATCAGCGCCACCCTCCGATATTTCTCGCTTGGCGAGGTAACCACGAGCTATCCCGGGGCTCAGGAGGCCTCGCAGACCCTCAACCCTTACGAAATGGCGTTTGATATAGGCTACTCCCGCAAACTTTCCGAAAAATACTCCATGGGAGTGGTGCTCCGCTACATTTACTCCGATCTGGCTTTCGGATCAGACCCCTCGCAGAGCGACGGCGGCAATTCGGGCGCGTCGGCATTCTCGGCCGATATCTCGGGCTATTACACCACATATCCGGTGATCGGCCGCAGTGAATGTCAGCTGTCGTGGGGATGGAATATCTCCAACATCGGCTCGAAGCTCAATTACGCCGACCAGACCGCTTTCCTTCCCACCAATCTGCGTCTGGGCGCCAACTTCACCTTCCCGCTGGCCGATTACCACAATCTGTCAATAGGGCTCGACCTCAACAAGCTGCTTGTTCCCACCAAGCCCCGTATGAGCGACTTCGAGGGGGAAGGAAAGGACGAGCTGGAAGTGGAACGCGAGTATGAAGCCGCGCTCACCGAGTGGGAAAACCGGTCGCCCATAGCAGGCATATTCAAGTCGTTCAGCGACGCTCCCGGCGGATTCAAGGAAGAGCTGAAAGAAATTATGGTGTCGCTCGGCGCCGAATACTCCTACAACCGTCAGTTCTTTCTGCGCACAGGCTATTTCTATGAGAACGCTTCGAAAGGCAACCGAAAGTATTTTTCGATGGGAGCGGGATTTCACACACGGGGCATAGGTCTGGATGCGTCCTATATGATTGCCACCGCCCAGACATCGCCCCTGGACCAGACACTGCGCCTTACCCTTACTTTTGACTTCGACGGCATAAAGCAGCTTCTGGGTCGCGACTGAGTGTAGAGTGTATAATGTTGGGCTACAGAAATGTGGTCTATAGTGATAAAGTACAAAAAATCAGCGCCCAATTAGGGATATTTGCATGAAAAAACTTTGTTTTTTATGCTTTTTGCCATATTTTTGTGAAAATGCCGCAGGATGAAATTATTCGCAAAAAACCTCTGGCACCCAAAATCGAAGAAATTTTTTGGATGCGCTTTCGGGTGCATTCCGGGTGTATACAGATAAGTGATTAACCCGAGGGTGTTGCAGAACTCCCTCAAAAAA
>LUJP01000040.1 GCA_001689535.1 Bacteroidales bacterium M5 | reverse complement strand
TACAGCAGCTTATAAAAAGAGGCTGCGCCGTAAAAACCGAATTACGACACAGCCTCGTTTTTTTAGGCTCCGCTATAATAGCTAAAATAGCTACTTTAGCTAAAAATCCCCATTTAAAAGGGCGTGAGGGCCATGTCTCGCGACATAACCCTCACTAACATGTTGTAAAGTGTATACAGGGATGTGATTAGTTGAATTAGTGTTTCCTGGTTTTATACAGATGAGTTTAATAAACGGCACAAATATAAAACTTAACATTGGATTTTCAAAAAAAATTAAGCTAATTTTTTAACAATATAAAATTTATTGATTATCTGATTGTTAATAATTATCCAAAACACATTCGGTTACGCTGCATTATTGTATAGTTATTGATAATGCTTTCTTTTTTGAAAACCGTTAAATCAGGAAAATGTTAAAATGCGCTCAATGGTTTATAGACTGCATTTCCACCAGTCGGCTGTAGAAACCGTTGAGAGCCAGAAGCTCGTCGTGCGTTCCGCGCTCCACTATACGTCCTTCGTGCATCACGCATATCTGCGTGGCGTTCTGGATGGTTGAAAGCCGGTGGGCTATCACAAGCGTGGTGCGGTCTTTCATCAGGCGTTCGAGCGCCTGCTGCACCAGGAGTTCGCTCTCGCTGTCGAGAGCCGACGTGGCCTCGTCGAGAATCAGTATGGGGGGATTCTTGAGAATGGCGCGTGCAATGGAGATACGCTGCCGCTGGCCGCCTGACAGGCGGCAGCCGCGGTCGCCTATGTTGGTCTGATAGCCGTCCTCCGATGCCATTATGAAATCGTGGGCGTTGGCTATGCGCGCGGCCTGCTCCACCTGCTCCTGCGTGGCGTGGTCCACGCCGAAGGTTATATTGTTGTAGAACGTGTCGTTGAATAGTATGGCCTCCTGGTTCACATTGCCCATGAGCGAGCGGAGGTCGTGCACGCGCATGTCGCGCACGTCAACCCCGTCAATCGTTATGCTGCCGCCGTCCACATCATAGAAACGCGGAAGCAGGTCGGCCAGCGTCGACTTGCCGCTGCCGCTCGCGCCCACCAGCGCCACGGTCTCCCCGGGAGCTATGGTGAAGCTGACGTTGCGTGCCACGGGAGTCTCCTTGTCGTAGGAGAAGGTCACGTCGTGATAACGCACCTCGCCTTTGAACGAAGTTATCTCGCGGGGCTGCGCGGGATCAGTGATAGGATTCTCGGCACCGAGTATGCGGTCCACACGCTCCATCGAGGCAAGACCCTTCTGAATGGAATACATGGCTTTCGACAGGTCCTTGGCCGGGTTTATTATGGAGTAGAACACCACCATATAATAGATGAAGTCGGAGGCGTCGAGCGTGGATCCTCCCGAAAGTATAAGCGAGCCGCCGAACCACAGCACGACAGCTATGGTGAGCGTGCCCAGGAACTCGCTCATGGGATGGGCCAGGGCCTGACGCCGGGCCACACGGTTGCTGAGCACGAAGAATCGCTGTGTACCGGCATGGAACCGCTCCTCGACCTTGCGCTCGGCCGTGAATGCCTTGATGATGCGGAGGCCGCCCAAGGTTTCCTCGATATAGCTCATTATCACGCCCCATTGCTGCTGACCCTCGAACGATGTGCGCTTCAGCCGCTTGCCGATACGGCCCATGGCGAATCCGGCCACCGGAAGCAGTATGAGCACAAACAGCGTAAGCTTCCAGCTGATAATGATCATGGTGGCGAGATACACTATTATGAGCACGGGATTCTTGAAAAGCATGTCGAGCGAGGCCATGATGGAATTCTCGATCTCGGCCACGTCGCCGCTCATGCGGGCCATCACATCGCCCTTGCGCTCTGTGGTGAAGAACGAGATGGGAAGCGACACTATTTTGTCGTAGAGCACATTGCGTATGTCGCGCACTATACCTGAACGCATCGGCACTATGAAGTAGCTGCTCAGGAACGTTGTGCCCGTCTTCAGCGCCGTCATCACCACGAGAGTGGCGGCAAGGAGCGCCAGTGTGGTCGACGGGCCCCATAGCGCTATGGCCTCCTGCGTGTAATAATAGAAGTTGTTCAGGAGGGCGTCGGTGAAATTATGACGCCCTATTTCCATATATTCGTAAGTTCCGGTGTCCACTCTGAAGAGCATTCTCAGAATAGGCATTATCACCGCAAAAGAGAATATGGTGAGGAACGCAGCCAGAAAATTGAAAAGGATGCTGAGGATGAGATATTTTTTGTATGGAGGAACGAATCTCCTGAGAATTTTCCAAAGGTCGCCCATGAAATCGTGAAAATGATAATGGTTAAGACTACAAAAGTAGTAATTTTAACCGACACAAAGACAATATGCTTAAAGCTACCGTTAAATTTACTAACTTTGAAGCATTAATTTCGACATCCGTTTATGCTATGAAATATTTTATTTCGGCAGGAGAGGCCTCGGGCGACCTTCACGGAGCCATGCTCATAGAGGAGCTCCGCAGGCTCGACCGCGATGCCTCGTTCACGTTCCTTGGCGGCGATGCCATGTCGGCAGCCACCGGCCAGGAGCCGGTGATTGACTACCGCCGCATGGCTTTCATGGGATTCAGCGAGGTGCTGCGCAATCTCCGCGTGATCATGGGCAACTTCAGCCGCGCGCGCAAGGCCATCGACAGCTCGCGGCCCGACGCCCTCATTCTCATAGACTATCCCAGCTTCAACCTGCGGCTGGCGTCATACGCACGTCGGCGCGGTATTCCCGTCTACTATTTCATCCTGCCCAAAGTTTGGGCCTGGAAGGAATTCCGCGTTCGCAAACTGCGCCGCTGCGCCACCCGTCTGCTCTCCATCCTCCCGTTTGAGCGCGATTGGTTTGCGATGCGCAGAGTCAGAGTGGACTATGTGGGCAACCCATCGGTTGAGGAAATGGACCGGCGCATTTCCATGGCGCCTGATGCCGTGGAGTTCCGCCGGCAGCACCGCCTCTCCTCCATGCCGCTGCTGGCGATTGTGCCCGGAAGCCGCCACGGAGAGATACGCAACAATCTTCCGGTGATGGATGCCGTGGCCCGCATGCACCCCGACATGCAGCCCGTGGTGGCCGTGGCGCCGGGCATAGATCGCGAGTTTTACGAGAGCCTGACATACCTTCCGCTGTTAGAAGGCGCCACCTTCGACCTCATGCTCCACAGCGACGCTGCCCTTGTCACCTCGGGCACAGCCACTCTCGAATGCGCCCTTGCCGGAACGCCTCAGGTGGCCTGCTACCGCGCCAACGGATCGCGGTTGAGCTACAATATCATGAAGCACTTCATCAAATGTCCGTTTGTCACTCTTCCGAACCTTATCGTGGGCCGGGAGGTTATACCGGAAATGCTGCTTCATCACTGCACCCCCGAAGAGGTGGACAGCCGCCTGCGTAAGATAATCCTCGACGCGCCCGGACGCGCGTTGCAACTCGAGGGGTATTCCCGGATGCGCCAGCTCCTGGGGAAAAACCATGCCGCAGCAACTGCCGCAGCCATAATAACCAGCGATCTCATGAGCTCTAAAAACGAAAAACAATGATAATCACCACTCCGGCCGTAATCAGACGGCTTAAACCGATAATAGAAAACATAAGCGACGACGCTCCTGTAAGGGTACTCTTCGTGTGCCTGGGCAATATCTGCCGCAGCCCTGCCGCCGAGGCCATAATGCTCGAGACCCTCAGCGAGCACAATGCCACAGCGGGCTGGAAGGTCGACTCGGCCGGCACCGGAAACTACCATATAGGCCAGCTGGCCGACCCGCGCATGCGCGCCCACGCCCGGCGCCGCGGCCTCGAACTCACCCACCGCTGCCGCCAGATACGCGAGCACGACTTCGAGGATTTCGACATAATAATAGGCATGGACGACAACAACGTGCGCAATCTCCGCAGCCTTGCGCCCACGGTCGACGACGAGGAACGCGTAATGGCCATGGCCGACTTCTTCGGCTCCCATTCCCGCTACGACCATGTGCCCGACCCCTATTACGAAGGGGCCGAGGGCTTCGAACTGGTGCTCGACCAGCTTGCCGACGCCACCCTCAATCTCTACGACACCGTCACCTCTCTCCGCCATCAGGAAGAGGCCTGAGCGGGCGCCTCACTTTTTGGCCCTATTTTTGTTATAGCTCTAGTAACTACATAAAATTTAAAATACAGAACGATATGGAAACAATTCAACCCGGAAAATACGTGGAACTCGGCTACGACCTCTACGAAGTGACTCCTGACGGCGACAAGCTCGTTCACCAGACCTCGGCCGACGATCCCGAAAAGATAGTGTTTGGCGTTACTCCCGGCGTGATCGTGCCCCTGGAGCACGCAATCGACGGCCTCAAGCCCGGTGATTCTTTCGACGTGAAAGTTTCGGCCGACGAGGCTTTCGGTCCCCACGACCCCGAGCAGGTGGCCACCCTGCCCCGCGACATCTTTGAAGTCGACGGCAAGTTCGATCCCGAAGTCATCAAGAAAGGCGCCGTGCTCCCGATGATGACCCAGGACGGATTCCGCATCAACGGCGTGGTTGTCGACGTTACCGACACCGACGTTGTGATGGACTTCAACCATCCTCTGGCAGGCAAGGACGTGCGCTTCAAAGGCAAGATCACCGTTGTACGCGACGCTACACCCGAAGAGCTCAAGCCCCAGTCGGGTTGCGGCTGCGGCGAAGGCTGCGGTTGTGGCGACTCCTGCGATTGCTCCGGTGAAAGCAAATGCTCCGACGGCTGCGGCTGCAACTGATAGCCCCGCCATCCACCCCATAAAAACAGCGATGTGCCACCCATCCGGTAGGCACATCGCTGTTTTTTATTTTCTATATCTATCTGGACATTATTTCGGCTATTAAAAAGACAATGAATCCCAGCACCACCAACTCCAGACCCGTTTTTCTGAACTTAAAGAAATAGTATCGGTAAACGTCCGGGTCCTCAAACCTTCTGTCGCCCTTCATTGCCCGCCAACTGATATATATTCGCCCCAGCTTAGGTAGCAGAGCACCCGCCACCGCGAGAGAAAAGCCCAGATAAACCAATCCATCCATATCATAGCATTTAAGTCGATTACAACCCACATCCGGTCCGGCACATCGCTTTTTTTATTTAAAACATTGACTTTATCTTTTCGGGGATACACTTACCAGTTCATGAGAATAAAACCAATAACGACCAATAGCCAACGCACCATTTTGAGATATTTGATATAACTCTGGCGGGTAGCCGAATAGATATTATCATCATCTTTCATCGCCCGCCACGAGAAATAGGCCCGCGCAAGCCACGGCAGTATAAAACCAAGTGCAACCACCGTCAGTCCAATGTAAGGCATCTTATCCATGGCTAAGATTTGATTTTCACATTTCAATCATACTTACCGTCTAAACAATATCCATTTAAACACGGTTCATAACACTTAACCAATTCCCATCATCAAAAAAAGATTTAAGTTCTGCGATGTTCTGCCGTTCCAGCATAGTTCTGCGTTCCCCAACCCAAAAACACAGAAAAAGCATCAACAATCGTGAAAGCGCCCTGTGATTTTGAGGTGTGCGATAAGTTCGTTAATTTTACACATCATATCAGATTACAGGATTAGAAACGTTCGCTGCCCGCTAACTACCGCGGGGGGGCATTCGGACATGATCTGTATCAGTAATCCATCAAACCGTCTCAACCATTTCCATCTTCCTTATTCCATGAGACATCTCAGAACGATACCGCTTACGGCTGCCGTTTCGGCACTGGTTCCCGGTACAATGCTTGCCGCCCGGCCTGACAAGGCTCCCGAACCCGCGGAAAACCCCGACCATATCAACTTCGTGCTCATAAACCTTGACGATGCCGGACTGGGAGACTTCTCCTATACAGGTGCCGTCAACTACAAGACTCCCAACATTGACCGTCTGGGCTACGGTATGCCCGGCAACGACGGGAAGCCCGGAAAGATGGTCAATCTCAAGGTAGAGGAATGCGAGCTTTACGACATGCGGCGCGATCCCGGCGAGCGCTACAACATCATATCGCAGCAACCCGACGTGGCCCGGCGCCTGAGCGAGGCTGCCGACCGCTACCGCCGCGATCTGGGCGACGACCTCACCGGCCACGAAGGCAACGGACGCCGCAAGCCCGGCTACAGATAACTTTAGAGCTTGTTGCATAATATTTTGCTCGATATCATTTTTTTTGAGTAATTTCGCCCCATAATTCATACAACTATTATTTTCAACTTTGCATCCAATTAGATTATCATGGCTAAAGCATTGTTAAGCACCGACTTCCACTTTCCCGGTCAGACCGGAGTGTATCACGGCAAAGTACGCGACGTCTATTCCATAGGCGAAGACCTTCTGGTAATGGTCGCCACAGACCGCATCTCGGCCTTCGACGTTGTCCTCCCCGAAGGCATCCCCTACAAAGGCCAGGTGCTGAACGAAATAGCCACATACTTCCTCGACTCCACCGCCGACATTGTGCCCAACTGGAAACTCGCTACGCCCGACCCCATGGTGGCCGTCGGAATCCGCTGCGAGGGCTTCCGCGTGGAAATGATTATCCGCGGATATCTCACCGGAAGCGCATGGCGCGAATACCAGGCCGGATGCCGCGAGATATGCGGAGTGAAGCTTCCCGAGGGAATGCGTGAGAACGAGCGCTTCCCCGAACCCATCATCACCCCCACCACCAAGGCCGAGGCCGGACACGACGAGAATATCTCTAAAGAAGAGATAATCGCCCAGGGCATCATGAGCGCCGCCGACTATGAAGTGGTGGAGCGCTACACCCGCGCACTCTTCGAACGCGGCACCAAGATGGCCGCTGAAAAAGGTCTGATTCTCGTGGACACGAAATACGAGTTCGGCAAGCACAACGACAAAATCTATCTCATCGACGAGATCCACACCCCCGACTCATCACGCTATTTCTACGCCGACGGTTACGAGGAGCGCTTCCGCAAAGGCGAGCCCCAGCGTCAGCTCTCCAAGGAATTCGTGCGCCAGTGGCTCATCGAGAACGGCTTCATGGGCAAGCCCGGCCAGAAAGTGCCTGAGATGACACCCGAGTTCATCGCCACAGTGACCGACCGCTATATCGAACTTTACGAGCACGTTACAGGACGTCCGTTTGTAAAGGCCGACGAGTCAAACCTCAATGACCGCATAGCCGTAAACGTACTGGACTGCCTCCAGAACATACAGCTCTGAGACGCCACATGCACGCCGACTGCGAAAACATAAACCCATACGGCGACTCCGACAACCGCGGAAAATCCCAGCAGGTGGAGGAGATGTTCGATAACATCGCCCCCGCCTACGATTTCATGAACCGCGCCATGACCATGGGCATCGACCGCCTCTGGCGCCGTAAGGCCATAAGCCTCATAGCCCCCGACAGGCCGCAGCGCATCCTCGACGTGGCGACCGGCACTGCCGACCTCGCCCTGGAGCTGCACCGCCGCCTGCACCCCGCACGCGGAATCACGGGAGTGGATCTTTCCGAGGGCATGATCGAGGTGGGACGCCGCAAAATAGCCGCCGCCGGAGCCTCCGACGCCGTTGAGCTTCGCGTGGCCGATTGTCTGGCTCTTCCATTCGCCGACGGCGAGATGGATTGCGTCACAGCCGCCTTCGGAGTGCGCAACTTCGCCGACCTCTCGGCCGGCTACCGCGAGATGGCCCGCGTGGCCCGCAAAGGCGGCAGGCTGTGCGTCATAGAGCTGTCCACCCCCCGCGGACGCCTCACGGCGCCCCTCTACCGCTTCTACACGCGCTACATCATCCCCGCCGTGGGGCGCCTGGTGAGCCGTGACTCACGCGCATACTCCTATCTGCCCGAAAGCATAGCGGCCGTCCCTCAGGGCGCCGACATGTGCCGCCTCATAGAGCAATCGGGCTGGACCAACGCCCGGGCTCTCCCCCTCACATTCGGAGTCTGCACCATTTACACAGCAACCAAGTAATTATCACAATGTATAAACATCTATTCATGGCATTAGCCACAGCAGCAACGCTGGCAGGCATCACCGCCTGCACCGGCTCCCGCGCCGAGCACCTCAAGAGCCTCGACGCATCGCTTGTCAACGACAGCATCCCCGCCGGAACCGACTTCTACGAACACGTGACCGAGAAATGGCAGAAAGCCCATCCTCTCACAGCCGAATACTCACGCTACGGCCAGTTCAACGTACTTAACGACTCATCGGAAAACCGCGTGAAAGAAATCATCACCGGTCTTGCAGCAACCAACCCCGAACCCGGCACGGTAGCCTTCAAGGTTTCGACAATCTACAACCAGGCTATAGACTCCACCCGCCGCAACAACGACGGCGCCGCACCCATCCAGGCCGACCTCCAGAAAATCGAGAACACTCCCCACGAGGGCATGACCGACCTCTTCCTCTGGCTCCAGACCTATTACTGCAGCCCGTTCATGGGAGCAGGCCCCATGGAGAACATGGTCAACTCAAATGAATATGCCATGTACCTCGGTGGAGGCAGCATGGGCCTCGGTGACCGCGACTACTACCTCAAGGACGACCAGCGCAATACCGAAGTGCGCGAGGCCTACAAGAAGCTCATCACCGACCAGCTTCAGAACGCCGGCTTCAGCGCCGACACCGCCGCCCGCATCATGAACACCGTGATGAAAATAGAGACCGCCATGGCTAAGGACGCAAAGACCCGCGAGGAAAGCCGCGACATACAGGCCATGTACAACCCCCGCACTTTCGAAACTCTCAAAAAGGATTATCCCGCAGTGCCCTGGGACCGTTTCTTCGTCGAGACAATGGACATTAAGACCCCCATCGACACCGTGATTGTAACCGACCCCAAGAGCATGGCACGCGCCAACACCCTCATGCAGTCGCTCTCCGACCGCGAGCTCAAGGACTACTATCTCTGGAAATATGTAGCCGGTGCAGCTCCCTATCTGTCTGACGACTTCACCAACGCCTCGTTTGAATTCAACAAGGTGATGAGCGGCGTGCAGGAACAGCGTCCCCGCTGGAAACGCGCCCTCGGTGCCACCGAAAGCGCCATGGGCGAGGCTGTGGGCCAGCTCTACGTGGAGAAATACTTCCCCGAATCATCCAAGCAGTACATGCTGGGACTGGTTGAGAACCTCCGCACCGCCCTTGGCCAGCACATCGACTCCCTCACCTGGATGAGCGACGCCACCAAGGCCCGCGCCCACGAGAAACTCGCGGCCTTCACCGTGAAAATCGGCTATCCCGACAAGTGGAAGGACTACACCACAATGAATATCGACCCCGAGAAGAGCTACTACGAGAACATGCACGAGGTGTCGATGTGGCACACTCGCGACCAGCTCTCGAAATGGGGCAAGCCCGTTGACCGCACCGAATGGGGCATGACTCCCCAGACCGTCAATGCCTACTACAACCCCATGGCTAACGAAATCGTGTTCCCCGCCGCAATCCTCCAGGCTCCTTTCTTTGACCCCGAAAGCTCCGACGCAGAGAACTATGGCGGCATCGGCGTGGTGATAGGCCACGAGATGACCCACGGATTCGACGACCAGGGCCGTCACTTCGACGCAAAAGGCAACATGGCCGACTGGTGGGCACCCGAAGATGCCGAGGCATTCAAGGCTCTTACCGACAAGCTCGTGGAGCAGTTCAACCAGGTTGAGGTTCTTCCCGGACTCAACGCCAACGGCGCCTACACCCTCGGTGAGAACATCGCCGACCAGGGTGGTCTGCGTGTGGCCATGACCGCATTCCTCAACTCACAGAAAGAAAAAGGCGTCGACGTAGCCACCGCCACTATCGACGGCCTCACACCCTTCCAGGTGTTCTACATGAACTACGCCAACCTCTGGGCCCAGAATATCCGCGAGGCCGAAATGCGCTCCCTCACCCAGGGCGACGTTCACTCACTCGGCAAAAACCGCGTGAACGTGACACTGCGCAACCTCCAGCCCTTCTTCGAGGCATTCAACATCACCGAAGGCCAACCCATGTTCCGTCCCGAATCGGAGCGCGTCATAATCTGGTAAGGAAACGCTGAAAAAATATAACCCTCCCCAACAGAATCGGAGCGACGGATTTCCGCCGCTCCGATTTTTTTTCTAACTTTGAAAATCATGAACACGTAAAAAATCATGAACACACTCAAGATACATCCCACGTCGATTGACACCCGCGTGCTTTCCCGGGCTGTCGACGCAATGCGCGACGACGGACTGGTGATTTACCCCACCGACACACTTTATGCCATAGGCTGCGACGCCACATCGCGCAAGGCCACCGAAGCCCTCTGCCGTATAAAAGGGATCAACCCGCAGAAAAATGCCCTGGCCGTGGTGTGCCACGATTTCTCCCAGGCAAGCGAATTCGCCCGCATCGACAACCGCGCCTTCGCCATCATGCGCCGCTATCTTCCCGGGCCGTTCACATTCATCCTACCCTCCTCACCTTCGATGCCGAAGATTTTCAAAGGACGCAAGCAGGTGGGCATCCGCATCCCCGACAACGACGTGGCCCGCGAACTCGCGCGCTCCCTGGGCACCCCGCTGCTCACCACCTCTCTTCCTTCCGACGGTCTCGAGTCCGAGGAAATCACGGAGCCTGGCGAAATCGAGCTCCGCGCGGAAGCAATGGGAGTGGACATGCTCATTGACGCCGGCTCCGGCTCCGCGATTCCGTCGGCCGTGATAGACCTCACCGACTCCTCCGCGCCCGTAGTGCTCCGCGAAGGCCCCGTGGAATTTGAATTCTGACACCCTTTCCCCTCTGCAAAACCGCCATACCATGACACATCAACCGATTATTCTTCCGCCCGATCCGCAGGGACAGTCGCTCACCCTCGACACCTCGGGAAACCCGCTGCTTATTGTGGGCGCCAACGGCGCAGGTAAAAGCCTTTTCGCCCAATGGGTCGCCGACCATCTCACCGATCCGGTGATGAATATCTCGGTGCTGGCGGCGCTATTCGAACGCGACGACTACACAAAATCGCATTCCGCAATAGACCTTCTTTACGCCGATGCCGTGGCAAAAGGCATGCCGCACGAAAATCCGTCGACACAGCTCGAACGCCTCATAGCCCTTCTGATGCACGACGAGATGCTCAACCTGCTCGACTATAAGCTGCGTCACGCCACCGATGCCACAGCCGAGCTCCGGCGAACAAAGCTTGATACTGTAATAGAACTCTGGCGGGAGATTTTCCCTGACAACAAGATACTCATAGCCAACGGCAGCCTCCTTTTCCAGCGCGACCAGTCGGGCGACGCCTACTCTGCCCTGAGGCTCTCCACCGGCGAACGCGCCGTGATATATTATATCGGAGCCATGACCTATGCCCCGGAGGGCGCCACGGTGATGGTGGATTCCCCCGAGATGTTTCTCAATCCCTCCATACTGCAGTCGGTATGGAACCGCATAGAGCTCATGCGCCCCGACTGCCGGTTTGTCTACACCACCCACGATCTGGACTTCGCCTCCTCGCGCCAGAACTTCATGACCGTGTGGGTGCAGAACTTCGACGCTCCCGCCGTGCGCTGGACCTACAGCCTGCTACCCGAGAACACCCCTCTGGGCGACGACGTGTATCAGTCGGTGATCGGCTCGCGAAAACCGGTGCTCTTCATCGAGGGCGACGGTCTTCATTCCATAGACTCCAAGCTATACCCACTGATATTCCGCGACTACACCGTGCAGTCGCTCGGAAGCTGCAACAAAGTGATTGAGGCCACCCGCACATTCAACGACCTCAACTCCTTCCACAACATGGTTTCGGTGGGAATAGTGGACCGCGACCGCCGCGACTCCCACGAGGTGGACTATCTCCGGCGCAAGAACGTGATGGTGCCGGAAGTGGCCGAAGTAGAGAATATCCTCATGCTCGAAGAGGTGATAACGGCTGTAGCCGAGCGCCACGGCCGCGACAGTCAGCGCGCAGTGGCCAAGGTGAAGAAGGCCATAATCAACCAGTTTGCCGCCGACCTAAAGCAACAGGCGCTTCAGCACACCCGGCACCGCGTGAAACGCACTGTGGAATACCGCATCGACGGCCGCTTCACCTCAATCAACACCCTCGAGAAGCATGTACAGGACCTCTGGCAGGAAGTGAACCCGCGCGGACTCTACGAGGACCTGTGCCGCGAATTCCGCTCCTACGTGGCCGCTGGCGACTATGCGGGTGTGCTGCGGGTCTACAACCAGAAATCCATGCTCTCCACCTCCAACGTGGCGCAGCTCTGCGGACTGCAGACCAAAGAGCAATACATAGCCAGCGTGATAAAAATCCTGCGTAACGAAGAAAAAGGCGCCGCTGAAATCAGAAGCGCCATCATGAAATGTTTCAACTTAGAACCTCATAAATGAAAACGTCTGAAAGCGCGGAACCCACAAGCCATCCGTCGAGAATAAAATCGTGGATAGAGGCCATGCGCCTGCGCACCCTCCCGGTATCCGTGGCAGGCGTGATAACCGCCTGGGGACTTGCCTCGCTTTACGGAGCCTCACGCCTGCTGCCGGCGCTGCTGTGTCTGGCATTCGCCGTACTAGCCCAAATTGCCTCCAACTTCGCCAATGAATACTACGACTACCGCGACGGTCTGGACCGTCCCGGTCGCGAAGGGCCGCGACGGGGTGTGACCGAGGGAGACATCACTCCGCGCGCCATGCTCGTGGCCACATTCGCCACTCTCGGCGTGGCCTGCAGCATAGGATTGTCACTTATAGCGTTCGGAGGATGGTGGCTGCTGATTGTCGGTGCGGTTACCGCTCTGGGAGCGCTCGCCTACAGCGCGGGCCCATACCCGCTGTCGCGCCACGCTCTGGGCGAAGTGGCCGTCGTGGTGTTCTTCGGCATTGTGCCCGTAAACCTCACCTTCTATCTCCAGACGGGATATTTCACCCCCACGGTGGCAGCATCATCCGTTGCCATAGGCCTCATGACGGCGAATGTGCTGATTGTAAATAACTACCGCGACTCTGCCGATGACAGCGCGGTGGGCAAGACCACACTCGCCACCCTTCTTGGCCCTACACTGACCCGCGGCCTCTATGCAGCCAACGCGCTTGCCGCCGTGGCCCTCATGTGGATTGTCTGGGCGGCAATCTCCCCGTGGGCTCTCGCTGTGCCTGTTGTCTATCTCGCGGCCTCAGGTGGAATCTGCATGGCCATGAAGCGCCGCACGGGCGCCGCGCTCACACCCCTGCTCGGCATGACGGCCATGCTTATTCTGCTCTATTCCGTGATGCTGGCCCTGCTGGCCTGATTTCCCCGAACAATACCCACTCCTGAGGCGTATTAGTATAAAACCGTATAAACGTTTACAACTATGCGCTCAAGCACTTCCTGGCTCACCATCTTCCTTACGGCGCTGGTGGGCATACTTATGATTGTATGGCACGCACGTCTCGACATCCTTTCGTGGATTGTAATAGCCGTCGGACTCATGTTTATCATTCCGGGCATCTATAGCCTCATTTCCGGATTTGTGGAAAAACGCGACTGTGGCGACGGCACCCAATGCCGCCGCGCAACCGGCTCGTCGGTCGTCGCATCCATAGGATGCATAGCCTTCGGTGTGTGGATGGTGGTGGAGCCGGGCTTCTTCGTGGGGCTTATAGCATATCTGTTTGCCGCCGTGCTCATACTCTATGGCATCTACGAGATTGTGCTCATGGTATGGCTCAGCAAGCCATTCGCCATGCCCTTCGGATTCTACATAATTCCGGTAGTGCTCATAGCGGCCGGCGTGGTGCTGCTCTGCACCACCGTTCGCACCATGAATGCCGTAGTGGTGCTGCTCACCGGCATACTGCTTGTATGCGCCGCCCTCAACTGGGCGCTTCAGCGCATGCTTGTCACTTCGCCTTCAAAGCGTCGGGGAAACGCAGCCTGATGTAGTGGGCCACCACTTCCACAATCTGGTCCATCGTCAGAAGCGATGTATCGAAAGTCAGGTCGTAGCTTGACGCGGCTCCCCATGTCTTGTCGGTATAGAAATTGTAATAGTTCGAACGCAGTTTGTTGATTCGTGCGGCCTTGGCGCGGGCTTTTTCAAGAGTCGGAGCGTCGGGGTCACGGTCCATTATACGGCGCGCGCACACATCCAGCGGAGCATGCACGAAAATATTGACTGTGCGGGGAAAATCGCGCAGAACGTAATCCGAGCTGCGGCCCACAATCACGCAGGAATCCTTTTCGGCAAGCGAGTGGATAAAATCACTCTGGGCGCGATAAAGGCTGTCGTCGCTTATGGCCGTGGGGCCCGTGAAATAGCTTGTGGGGCTCATGCCGAAAGCAAACGAAAAAATGCCATTGAAAAACGACGGGAACCGTTCATCGTTCTTCTCGAAAAATTCACGGCTCACGCCCGCGCGCTTGGCAGCCTCGCTCAGAAGCTCCTTATCGTAATAGCTGAACCCGAAGGCATCGGCAAGCTTACGGCCAAGCACTCGCCCTCCGCTGCCGAAGGAGCGGCCTATGGTTATCACTATATTGTTGTTATTGCCGGCGGCCGCTGCGGCTGTCTCCTGGGTGGTATTCTTATTATCTTTCATGGCGTAGGACATCCTATACTGAATTTTCTTGGATAGACAAAAATATAATTTTTTCGGCACAAATAGAAGAAAAGTCCGTTTCCTTTGCTTGACTCAGCATGCGGAAACGGACTTTTACTGCTTATTTATCCGTATTGTTGCAATTCATCAGTGACGGGGCGGACGGCCACCGCCGCCGGGTCCTATGCCGGGTCCGCCGGGACCACCCCATCTGCTATTTTCCGACGGACGGTTGCCCTTGCCGAAGGTGTTGAAGCGGTAGCTCACCGTGAACATGAAGTAACGGGTGAGATTGTTGTAGCGGGTATCGTCTATATAGTTGGCGGTAACCGAACGTGATATGCTGCTGCGCTGCTGCAGAAGATCGTAGGCTTTCACTGCAAATGTGAGCGAGCGGTCGCGCAGTGTCTGATAGGAGATGGATGCATTCCACAGCCACTGGTGGGTATCATAGCCGTTGGAGTAGCCCTTGGTGGCGGAGTAGTTGAGATCCGAGTCAAGAACTATGCCTATCGGGGTATAATAGTAAGCGTGGAATGAGCCGCCGTAGCTGTGCACGTTCATGTTGCCGGTTGACTTGAGGCTGTTGACGGTATGCTGCAGGCTGTAGCGGGGACGCAGCTCGAATTCCAGATTGGACGGACGGAATGCGATTGAGGGCATGAAGCTTACATTGAGGGAGGTGCTTCGGTTTTCCTCGCCGTTGTTGTAACCTATGGTGCGCGAGATACGGTTGAATGTGTGGGCGCTCACCTGCCATGCCTTGTTGCGCAGAGGCTGGGAGTACATTGCCATAAGGTTGCCGTTCCACACGCCGTTTACGTTCACGTATTCGGTGAGGCGGCCGCCGGTGAGGCTGTTGTAGGAGGTGCGCGACACTATGGAATTCTGGGTAAGGCTCCAGTTGGTCATTACCATTATGGAGCGCTGGCTTTCGGCGTTGAAGTTCTGATAGCGTACATTCATGTTGTGGGTGAACGTGGGTTTCAGCTCCGGATTACCTCTCACGATATTGAGAGGGTCGGAGACATCGTCGACCGGCTGCAACTGTGTTACGGAAGGCTGCGTGGAGCGCGCGCGGTAGTCTACGTTAAACGAGCTGGTGCGGCTTATCTTGAAGCGGTAGCGCATATAGGGGGCAAAGTTCCATACCCAGCGCGAAGGGATGTTTTTGGCCTCGTTGATGAGGTCGATGCTCTTGAGCATGGAGGGGACGAGCGAGATGCCCACGTCGAGATTGTGGGTTTTCGACACATGTTTGAATCCCAGGCGTATGTCCTGATTGAAGTAATCATTGCGGAAACGGTTGCTCAGACTGTCGGCATAGAGTATCTGCGAGTAATCGAGTTCGGGCATCCCACCGTCTATACCGGGAATCACAGGATGATAGTCAACGATTTTGTCGGAATTGTTCCAGCGGTACTGTATGCGGTACGAGGCAGTGATGAAATTACCGTTTTTTACGTCGCCGATAGGCTCGGTCCAGCTTATGCGGGAGTTCACGTTGTCGCTCCATGTATGGTTGTCCTGCAGCTGATCGTAGAGGTCTATGGAGTCGTTGAGCATGAAGAAGCGGTTGAGAGAGTAGGTTGTTTCGTCCTCACGCACGTTGGAGTGGTTGTATCTGGCCTGGACGGAGAAGGAGCGGCCGGGGCGGCTGCGGAATTTATGGTTATAGATGAAATTCAGTCCGAATTCTATGGAGTGTCCTTTGGAGTCGGTGGTGTTGAACGAGCGGTTCACGGGAGAGCGCAGGGCGTCGCCGGCACGGAGCATCGTTGAGTCGAGACTCTCGGTATGACTCAGGTTGTAGGAGATATTGGGACGGATTTCGAGAGAGTTGAACGAGTCGGGATTCCACTGTATGCGGAAGTCGGCGCGTATATTGTGGCCGCGGTTGCGGTTATCCTGTCCGGATGTTGACCATGAGGAGGAGTCGGGGAAGAGGTACTGACGCTCGCGTTTCATGAGTGAGGTGCGGTCGGAGTGGCTGTACATCACATCACCGCCAACTCGGAATATCTCTTTGTTGCCCACATTGAAGTTCACGCCTAAAGCCTGCGACACATTAATACCGTTGGTGCCTCCGAAACGGCGGAAACGGTTGCCGTTGCTGTCGGTGAAGCCGAGCTGGTTCACATTATTGAAATTACCCAGAAGTGTCACCTGGTTGTCGCCCCAGAACTTATTTACGTTGAACGTGCCGAGATAGCGCTGATCGGTGCCGTATCCGCCTTCAACGGTGCCGAAATAACCGTTCTTCATGTTTTTCTTCACCGAAAGATTGATCACGGTCTCATCCTCGCCGTCGTCCACGCCGGTCAGTCGGGCCAGGTCGCTCTTGCGGTCAACCACCTGCAGCTTCTCTATCATCTCCACGGGAAGGTTTTTCGAGGCCACCTTGGGGTCGTCGCTGAAAAACTCTTTGCCGTCTATGAGAATCTTGCTCACTTCTTTGCCGTTGGCGGTGATTTTACCGTCGGAGTCCACCTCCACGCCGGGCAGGCGCTTGAGCAGGTCCTCCACCACGGCGTTGGGCTGCGTCTTGTATGAGTCGGCGTTGTATTCCACCGTGTCCTCCGATACCTTGATCTGCGTCTTCACGCCCGTCACGCTCACTTCCTGGAGCATGATTGACGATTCATTGAGCACTATCGGTTTCAGACTAACGTTGGCTGAACCCACCGTAACGTCTACAAACGTATTGTTGTAACCCAGATAGGAAGCCTCGACAATGTATTTGCCGGCTTTCACGCCGGTAAACACGAAACTTCCGTCGTTTTTGGTTTTCAGACCGTTCACATAGGTGGAATCTTTGGCGGCAAGGAGCCTCACGGTGGCCTGCATCATAGGTTCGTCTGCATTGTCGGTCACCTTGCCTCTTATATTCGCGGCAAGGGCTCCGGCTATGGAGCAAAGCAGAATCAGAGCGGTAATTGTCCCTCTCATAAATAGTTAGTTTGGTTTGATTTTTATTCATTGCCGGATTCACCGGCCGTGGGCCGACCGTGAAACCATGCTGTTAAAACTAATTCACAAAAAAATTGACTATAAAAGTTAGATTTGGTTTAACCACGCTTCATGATTCACTCAAAAAAAATGTTAAGAATATTTACGGAAGGGTGTCCCGCCTTTGTGTCAGATTTATTTAACAGTGTCGGAGCCAAACTTTTTACACCCTGGGAGCGTCTTAATTACAAAAAGAAATAAGCTCATGAAACGTCATGCCCTGAAAAATATTATGGCAGCCGCCGCAGTCACGGTCTCGGCACTTCTGGTCCAGGGGTGCGACGTGATGTGGGGCACAGCCTTCGACTCCGACCCTTATTACGACGGAGGTTACTATGGCGACGGTTATTACGGAAACGGTTTCTATAACAGCTGGTGGCCCTCGCTTTCAGGCCCGGCATGGTCGGGCAACTGGGGCAACGCCTTCTATCCCGGAAATTACATCCCGCCATCCTGGACGCCGGCTCCCCGGCCGCCGCACTCACGCCCTCCGCAGTGGAACGGCGGAGGTAACCCTGGCCCGGTAATCAACATAGGCAATGTGCGCCCCAGCAATTCCGGAGCCAACCCCGGCGGCAACCCTGGACCGGCCATCCCCCCCCCAGCAGTCGCAGCCCTCGCAACCTTCGCGGCCGTCCACACCCTCCACAGGCAACAACCGCCCGCCCTTCACCCTCACCCCTTCCGAACTGCCTTCCACAGGCTCTTCCGGCTCAGGCCAGCGCCCGGGACGCCACTGACTTTTTTTCCCGAATTTCCCTCTGACAATCGCCCTCGCTACAAAGGGCGATTTTTTTATATGCCGCAACTGACGTTTCACAAAATTTTGTACCTTTGCACATTGTAATTTTTAGAAAATATTTAGCGTGGATCCAAAGTACATCTTTGTTACCGGAGGCGTGGTCTCCTCTCTGGGCAAAGGAATAATAGCTGCATCTCTAGCCAATCTGCTGAAAGCCCGCGGCTACAGAGTGACAAACCAGAAGTTCGACCCTTATATCAACATCGATCCCGGCACGCTCAACCCCTATGAGCATGGCGAATGCTACGTGACCACCGACGGTCAGGAAACAGACCTCGACCTGGGCCACTACGAACGCTTCACCAACACCCCTACCACACGCGCCAACAACATCACCACCGGCCGCATTTATCAGAACGTGATAGACAAGGAACGCCGCGGCGACTATCTCGGCAAGACCGTACAGATCATCCCCCACATCACCGACGAAATCAAGCGCAACATGCTTCTGCTCGGCAAATCGGGAGACTATGATTTTGTGATAACCGAAATAGGCGGAACCGTGGGCGACATAGAGTCGCTGCCCTTCCTCGAGGCCGTAAGGCAGCTGCGCTGGGAACTGGGACGCAACTCACTCTGCATCCATCTCACCTACGTTCCCTTCCTCAAGGCAGCAAAGGAACTGAAAACAAAACCCACCCAGCATTCAGTGAAAGAGCTGCAGCATCTTGGCATACAGCCCGACATCCTCGTGCTCCGCTCCGAATGCGACATTCCGGCCCCAATGCGCCGCAAGATAGCGCAGTTCTGCAATGTGCAGCCCGATGCCGTGGTGCAGTCCGTTGACCTTCCCTCCATCTATGAGGTGCCCATAGCCATGCACGCGCAGCACCTCGACGACACCGTGCTCAATCTGATGGGCATAACCTCCGCCCCGGCTCCCGACATGTCGCGCTGGAGCGAGTTCCTTGACCGAATGCACAGCGCCGAAGAAACCGTCGAGATAGGCATCGTAGGAAAATACGTCGAGCTCCAGGACGCCTATAAATCCATAGAGGAATCTCTTCTTCAGGCCGCCGTCTACAACGGTCGCCGCATCAAAATACGCCTTATCCACAGCGAAAAAATCACGCCCGCAAACGTAGCGGAAATGCTCGATGGCCTCGACGGTGTGATTATAGCTCCCGGATTCGGGCAGCGCGGAATAGAAGGCAAGTTCATCGCCATACGCCGGTGTCGCGAGGCCGACATTCCCACTCTGGGAATATGCCTGGGCATGCAGTGCATGGTAATAGAATTCGCCCGCAACGTGCTCGGCCTCGAAGGCGCCAACTCCACGGAGATGGATCCCGGCACGCCTTACAATGTAATCGACCTCATGGAGGAGCAGAAAAGCATCACCAATCTCGGAGGCACCATGCGTCTGGGCGCTTACCAGTGCTCGCTTCTGCCCGGAAGCCTCGCCGCGAAAGCCTACGGCAAAACCGACGTCACCGAACGTCACCGCCACCGCTTCGAGTTCAACAGCGACTACCGCGCGCGCTTCGAGGCCGCTGGTATGAAATGCGTGGGCGAAAATCCCGAGACCCATCTGGTGGAAGTGGTGGAAATTCCCTCGCGCCGCTGGATGATAGGCACGCAGTACCATCCGGAATACTCCTCGACGGTGCTATCGCCAAGCCCTCTCTTCATATCATTTGTGAAAGCAGCCATAGATTACGGCAAAGAACACAACCCCCACACAACCCAACCCGAAACCACTCAGGAATAAATCAATAACACATCAACATAATATCTATGGATAAAAATACCATCTGGGGCATACTGCTCATGGGAGCCGTGATTTTTGGCTTCATGTGGCTCAACCAACCCAGCGCCGAACAGCGCGCCCAAATGGAGAAAGAACGCCAGGAGCAACTGATGGCGGAGCAGGAAAAATCCACTTCGTCCACCCTCCTCACTGTCGACTCTGTGAACGCCGCGGAAGTAGCCGGAATCAAAGGCACCGTGAAGGCTCTCGGAACGCTCGACTCGGTGAGCGGCATGCGCACACTCAGCTCCGCAGGCGCAGAAGTGACCCTCTCGCCCGAAGGCACACTCGCCGGAACCGTAAAGACTGCCGGAAAGAATGTGCCCGTGGCCGATATAATCAGCGCCGATTACAAAGGCCTCACACCCGCCGAGGCCCAGGCTGCCGTAGCCGCCTTCCGCAAGGCAATGGCCGACGCGGCACGCTACCGTGGTTTCGCACGCTATCTCAGCGGCGACTCCACCACCGTGCGCCTCGAGAACTCCAAACTGGCCCTTGAGATTTCCAACAAGGGAGCCATGATAGCATCGGCGTCGCTGAAAGATTACCAGACCTTCGACTCCACCGCCGTACAGCCCATGGCCGCAGGCGAAAACACCTATGGCTTCACTCTCACATCGGCCACCCAGCGCTTCGACACCCGCGAATTCTACTTCAAGCCGATAGAGACCACCGATTCAACCGTCACCATGCAGCTCGACCTTGGCGACGGAGCTGTATGGGGCATCCGCTACACCCTGCACCCCGACAGTTATCTGGTGACAATGGACCTGCTACAGCAGGGCATGAGCGCCATAATCCCCACAAGCGTGGCCACAATCGACTTCACCTGGGACCAGCGACTGACCCGAAACGAACTGGGCCGCGTGTTCGAGGAGCGTAACTCAGCCCTCTACTACATGTTTGTGGGCGGCGACGTGGACAACCTCAAGGAAACAGGCCACGAGACCAAGGAACTCTCCGAGCGAGTGAAATGGATCGGCTACAAAAACCAGTTCTTCTCGTCGGTAATCATACCGCGCACCAATTTCACCGGCGCCGAGGTATCCACCGCCGTTCTCGAGAACAATCCCAAATTCCTCAAGAACTTCTCGACCCGCGCCGAGCTCGAATACTCGGCCGACCTTGCCAACCCTGCATCATTCACTCTCTTCCTAGGCCCCAACTCCTTCCCGCTGCTCAAGGACATCGAGAAAACCGTGAGCCCCGACGAGAACATGCACTTCACGAAGCTCATACCCCTCGGCTGGCCTATCTTACGCTGGATCAACACCATCATAGTCATTCCGGTATTCAACTTCCTGAGCAAATACATAGCAAGCTACGGACTGATTATTTTCCTTCTCACCATCTTTATAAAGATAATCCTCTTCCCGTTCACCTACAAGAGCTACATGTCGCAGGCCCGCATGCGTATTCTCGCCCCCGACATCAAGGCCATCAACGAGAAGTATCCCGGCAAGGAAAACGCCATGAAACGCCAGCAGGAGACCATGGCACTCTACTCGCGCGCCGGAGCCAACCCTATGTCGGGCTGCCTCCCCATGCTGCTGCAGATGCCAATCCTCATCGCCATGTTCAATTTCTTCCCCTCGGCTATTGAACTGCGCGGCGAATCATTCCTCTGGGCCAAGGATCTCTCGGCCCCCGACGCCATCATAAGCTGGACCACCAACATCCCCTTCATATCCTCCACATTCGGCAACCATATAAGCCTCTTCTGTCTGCTGATGACAGTGGTGAACATCGTCTACATGCGCATCAACATGCAGTCACAGGCCAACGCCGACGCTATGCCAGGAATGAAGATGATGAACTACCTCATGCCGCTGATGTTCCTGTTCTTCTTCAACAACTATGCATCCGGCCTGAGCTACTACTACCTCCTATCGCTTCTCATCACCATAATCCAGACCTACATTTTCCGCCACGTGGTCAAAGAAGAAACCGTACGCGAGATAATGCGCAAGAATGCCAAGAAACCCAAGAAGAAAAGCGGTTTCATGGCCCGTCTGGAAGAAGCCCAGCGTCAGCAGCAGGCCCTGCTGCGCGAGCAGGAAAAGCGCAAAAAAGCTTCCGGTAAAAAATAACTCTCTTATCAACCAAATATTTTATCATGCTTAGCAATAAAATTCAAGACGCTCTCAACGAGCAGATCAACGCCGAACTCTGGTCGGCCTACCTCTATCTTTCAATGGGCATGCACTTCGAGGCCGAAGGCCGCACGGGCGTTGCCAACTGGTTCAAAATCCAGTTCCAGGAAGAACAGGCCCACGCCACCATATTCATGAACTATATCAACCAGCGCGGCGGCCGCGTGGAACTCAAGGCCATCGATGCCGTTCCCACCACCTGGGAATCGCCCCTCGACGCTTTCAAGGCTACTCTGGCCCACGAGCAGAAGGTAACCGCCCTCATCAACTCTCTGTTCGGCCTCGCCGAAGCAGAACATGACTACGCCACCCGCGACCGTCTTGCATGGTTCGTCAACGAGCAGGTGGAGGAAGAAGACAATGCCCGTCAGCTTATCGATAAGTTCACACTTATCGGCAACGACGGCATGGGTCTCTACATGCTCGACCAGGAACTCGCAGGCCGCACTTACGTGGCTCCGTCCATCCTTGCCTGACAACTGACCGTTCATAACCAAACAAAGGAGGCCTCACCGCTGTGGTGAGGCCTCCTTTGTTGATTACTGGAAACGTTTTGATTACTGGGAGCGTGGGCCTCCCGGCCGACGGTAAGAATCATCGTCTCGCGGTTGTATGGTCGGCGAAGACGCCGACCCTCCCAGGTCCTTGCTCCATATATCTCAGAAGATATCCAGCTCGGCGATGGTGGCGCAGGGAGAATCGGCGGTTGTAGCCAGCGGAACAAACTTCACGTAACGGCCGCTTACCGCTTTGTCAAGACGCTGCTCGCGGGGCGAGGGGTCGTTGATGAGATTGCCGAACTCATATTCGCCGGCTTTGGTCCATTTGCTGCCGTTGTCGCTTACGAGCACTTGCCATCTGGAAATCATACCCTCGCTGTCGGCCGTCTGAGGGGTATAAATGAAACCGCTTATTTTCTTCTTGGAGCCGAGATCAACCGTAACGGCCGATTTGTCAAGCGACGTGCTTTTCCAATAAGTAGCCGGGTCGGCATCTACGGCTTTGGCAGCCTCGTGCTTATCAGTCTGGCTGGCAGCAGTTATATTCCAGCCGTTTTTGGCGTAACCGAAACGGGCGTTCACCACCGGACCGGCCTCACCGTTAAGAATAGCGACGGCATTCACCGTACCGTTGTCGAGCATAAACGGCGCATCGTAGACAGCAGATGTAGCCGTAGGACGCGAGCCGTCGAGAGTATAATGTATCTTCATTCCGGCGCTCAGATTAGAAGTGGCGTTCTCTCCGTGGGCTTTCCAGCCGAAATCATCGTGAACCGGAGCGAGAGTCACCATTCCGTCGAGAGAGCGGGTGGCTTCGAGCTGCGGCGGTCTGGCAGCATAGAAATGTGCCGAAACCTCGGCGATATAGGGCATGGCACGGCTGCCGGTAACTGTCACGCGCAGGCGGTCGGTGGCTACATCGGCAAATCGGAGGATTCGCTTGAAACCTACGTTGGTGCATTCGGCCACGGTAACCCATCGGCCATCAACCATAGCCTCCAGACGGAGACTTTCTATTCTCTCACCGCGTTCCGACACCGGTTCCTGAATCATGAATCGGTTCAGAGTAACGGCTTTCGGCATGATTATCTCCACGGGACCGGCTGCCTCGATGAAAGTGGTGATTTCTCCGTCGGTCACGGCCTCGGGAAGGTTCGAGCCTTTGAGAAGATTTGTGGTATAGGTCTCGCGGATGCGTTTTCCGGCGTCGGCAAGCGCGTCGACATCCACCTGCGAGAAGCGGCCTTCGCGATTGGGCGGAATATTGAGAAGAAATATGGAGTTACCTCCCACCGCACGCTCATACATATCGAATACATCATTGGCCGAACGGCTGCGCTGATTGTCGTCGTCGCGATAGAACCAACCTTCGCGTATAGAAGTGTTGGTTTCGGCAGGCTGATAGTGCATATACTGAGCCTTGGCAAGCACGCCGAGGCTACCGAGGTCGGCATCGGTCATGTCGTGGAACACGGTGGCCGTGTCGGGATTCACGTCATAACCTACCACGTTCCATTCCGTGGGGCGGGTGGCTCCCGCTTCGTTACCGCACCAGCGGATATCCTCGCGGCCGAAGATCACAGCATTCGGGGCAAGTTTGTGAATCAGCTCCTTCCATGCCGCATAGTTGTAGGTCTGGCCTCCCTTGCGTTTGGGATGGGCACCGTCGAACCACACCTCGTCAATCTCTCCGTATTCGGTCAGAAGTTCGAAGAGCTGGTTGAGGAAATATTCGTTGTAGTCGTCGATGCCATCGAACGTGAAGGTTGTCTTATTGGCAAACGGACGGCCTTCGACCTTACGCGGAATGGTGCGGGTGGTCTTCTTGCTGAGATTTCCGTAAAGGCCTTCCGGATTCTCTATCTGATAGAGATCGGCCGGTGAAAGATATACGCCGAGCTTAAGTCCGTACTTACGGCACGATTTTGCAAGATCAGCGAGCACATCGCCCTTGCCGTCGCGGAAACCTGAGCTCATTATACCGTGGTCGGTGTATCGGCTCTTCCAGAGCACGAAGCCGTCGTGGTGCTTGGCGGTGAAAATCACCTTGGTCATTCCGGCATCCTTCATGGCACGCACCCACTGGTCGGTGTCGAGTGTCTTGAGATCGAACACACGCGGGTCTTCCATGCCGGTTCCCCATTCGCGGCGGGTGAAAGTGTTAGGCCCGAAATGGATGAAGGCAATATAGCCGTCCTGCAGGGCCTGCAGCTGATTTTTCGTGGGAACAACGTGGACAGCCTTGTTCTTCAGGTCGTCCATCCCCTTCAGGGGTTGCACTTTGATTGTGTTGGCATTCTCGATTCCAGAGTTCTGCGCCGCGGTGCCTAAAGCCAGAGCGGCAGCAGGAAACAGCAGAAATAATTTTTTCACGGTCATATTGGTTTGGATTGGTAAATGAAAATGATTGATTAGTTCCACAAAGTTAGGCCTTTTCCGTCTAAATACAGAACAGGCGATGTGCCAAAACATGAGATTGATCGGTGGAAGCCTGGTTACCGGCATCACATGGGAGAAAGAAAATATTCCCGCGATACTCGAGGCATGGTATCCGGGCGAAAAAGGAGGGTCGGCAATCGCCAATATTCTGTTCGGTGAAGTGAATCCGTCGGGACGTCTCAACGCCTCTTTCCCCCAGTCGGCAGGCCATATTCCCGTATCTTATGATTACAAGCCCTCGGCCAAGGGTATAAATCGCGAGCCCGGCACTCCGGCAAAACCGGGACGAGACTATGTGTTCTCCTCACCGGAGCCGTTGTTCCCGTTCGGGCACGGATTGTCATACACTGATTTCAGTTACTCCGATATGAAGGTGTCAAAAAAAGAATTTGGCGATGAGGATATCGAAGTCAGTGTGACAGTGTCCAACATTGGCTCCCGCAAAGGAAAAGAAGTAGTCCAGCTTTATATAAACGACAAGATAAGCAGCGTGACTACTCCTGTGAAGTCACTGAAAAGATTTGAAAAAATAGAACTCAGGCCCGGCGAAAGCAAAAATGTAAAATTCTCTCTTAAACCGTGCGATTTCGGACTGTGGAACCAGAATATGGAGTATGTAACCGAACCGGGAGAATTTGATGTCATGATTGGAAAATCAAGTGAAGACATCATGTGCACCCAGACTGTGACGTATCGCAACGACACTCCCGGCGCCCACGACCCGAAATAATGTGATTACGAGTGCTATCTCTCTTAAATCCGGCAAAACCCAGTAGCCGCCATTCCAACAAGCCGCTTTCGGGTTCAATCGTGTCTCTTTTTCTTCAGCAGATGCCTTATCCAGATATAGTAGCCTGTGAGAGGAAGCGAGGCTCCGAGGAGCGCACTAAGAAACCAGATGATGCGTGTGAAGATACCGCCTATGCTTCCTATATGAGTCGAGTATACCCACCCGCGCAATCTGATGGACTTTTCAACGTCCGAATAAGCCGAAGCTACTTTCAGCTCACCCGATTTACGGTTGAATTTATAGCGGTCGGTAGCGCGGCCGTTGCCTGAGTCATTGAGAAATACGATAGCCGTTCCGTGACCCACGGTAATCTTCGGTGCGCCGGTATTTTTCGTTGCAAGTTCGTCGTAAACCTGCTGCCAGAGGTCAAATCCGCAGGCCTCGGATTTGTCCGCGCCCTTGTCTCCGCGTCCAGTGGGCAACGTTGTGTGCTGCACGATGCGGGGTGCTCCTCCGGCACCGAACACGGTATAGAACGCAGTTCGATACCACTGATACGACCATGTGAGACCAGTCAGCGCCATCGCCAGCACGAATACCACCACATACATTCCCCCTGCCACATGCAGCCCTTTCCAGAAGCCGGGCCAACCATTGGAAAGCGAAATCGACAGGCTGCGGCGCAAACCGCCTTTGGTCACCCGGGGCCACCAGATTATAATACCGGTGATGAGAGCCACCACAAACACCAGCGTCGAGACCCCTACAAGCCATTTACCCGCTTTGATGCCCTCCTCGCGGGGATTCGCGCTGTCAAGCATATAGCGGTGGAGCCGGAACATTTTGGTGAAAAAACCTATGCGTTCATATTTTCCGGTGATACGCCCCGAATACTGGTCGACAAACACCGATGCGCGCCGAGAGGAGGATAGGCTCACCTGATAAGTGCGGTCTTTGTCGGCAAACACCGTCACTCCCGTCACCGAGACACTGTCGGGCAACGTACGCCCTACGGCTTCCACAATCTCGGCCATGGGAAGCGGACGGTTTTTCACCTCGGTCACATAATACACGTCATGCTGCAACGCTCTTGTAATTTCATGCTCGAAAATAAGCATCGCCCCTGAGAAACATATCAAAGTAATGATAACGCCGAACGGCACCGAGAGCCACAGATGGATCTTCCGGAAAAACTTCATCATAGATCTATATTTTACATATCAAAATCACCACGCAAATTTCGCAATTATCCTCCTCCCCGTAAATACCCTCTTTCAAGTATTTTTCAAGCGCCCTCAAAGGAAGCTTCTTTTTATAAATCTGGTAATTTTATAAGTCTTATACCTCTTCGTTCAGTTCAAGTAGGTACAAAAAAAAGAGACGTCTCACGACGTCTCTTTCCCTTTAAACCTTTATCTTAATCTAATACTATGAAAAACACACGCACAAATGTAAACATTCTTTCAATACCACGAAACACTTATTGCAGGCAATTAACATATTTTAAATAAAAATCATGTCATTACCGCCCAATTTTATCTACGAGTCGTTTTTGTTAAACTTTTGCGTGTATTTTCCGCCATTTTCGGCCGTCAGAAACCCAAAGAAAACCGATGGAGATTTCGCACCGTCCGGACTATATTTAAATCATTGTTGTTAACTTTGTGGTAAGATATTTTTCCCACCCATCTTCA
Source organism: Bacteroidales bacterium M5 (assembly GCA_001689535.1). Taxonomy (GTDB): domain Bacteria; phylum Bacteroidota; class Bacteroidia; order Bacteroidales; family Muribaculaceae; genus Paramuribaculum. The sequence continues at coordinate 15,995 of LUJP01000040.1, read as the reverse complement.
ATGGACACATTAACTATAATAATAATTGTAATCTTCGTCGCTGCGCTGATTGCCGGAGGAAGCAAAGGCTTCGTGAAGCAGCTCGGTTCATTTGCCGCAATCATTGCGGCCATAATAGCATGCCGGGTATTCATGCCGCAGGCCACGGCACTTGCCGCGCAGCTGCTGGGCGTTTCGGCCGACGGAAGCGAGCTTAACAGATATATATGCGTGATTGCCGGATGTGCGGGAGTGTTCCTTATAGTGTGGATGCTCGTGTGGCTCCTGTCGCGCATGATCCACCGGGCCATCACTGTTGTGAAGCTCGGGCCGCTAAATGCCATTGCCGGCGCCCTGTTCATGGCATTCAAATGGATGCTCGTGATAAGCCTGGCTCTCAACGCATGGATGGCCGTGGCGCCGGACACGCAGGCCCTGGCGCGCCCCTCGTCAGTGGTCGAGGCTGTTGAATCCATCGCCCCCAAGACACTGGGCTTCATAAAACACTATACGACCGAACTCCAACCAAAAAACATAAAACAACATTAAAATGAAAACAAGCAACATGATTCTCAAAACGATAATATGCCTGTTGATTCTCGCCGTGTTTCCGGCAGCATTCGCATCGTCGCCACGCAAAGTAACCCTTATGTCCTACAACATCCGCAACGGTTTGGGCATGGACAACGTGCGCGACATTGACCGCACGGCATCCGTGATTGCCACCGCGGCACCCGATGCTGTGGCAGTGGAAGAAGTAGACTCCGTTACAGGCCGTTCCGGCGGTACATATGTGCTGGGATTGCTTGCCGAAAAGCTCGGAATGCACGCCACCTATGCTCCCGCCATAGACTACGACGGCGGACGCTACGGTATAGGCATGCTTTCACGCCGCGAGCCTCTCACGGTAAAAAGAATGCAGCTTCCCGGACGAGAGGAGCAGCGCACAATACTTATCTGCGAATTCGAGGACTATGTGTACTGCGCCACCCATCTGTCGCTCACCGAGGCCGACCGCGACGCGTCACTGAAAATCATTCTCGACGCTGTGAAGGATGCCGCCAAGCCCGTGTTCCTGGCCGGTGATTTCAACTCCACGCCCGACGAGCCTTTCATGCTGAATTTCCGTCAAAATTTCACAGTGCTCAGCGACATCACGGCACCGACAATCCCCGCCGACACGCCCGTTGACATCATCGACTACATCACCGAGCTCAAACGTCCCGGCGTAAAGGGCGCCAAAGTGCTATCGGCAGAGGTAGTTGACGCACCCATCCAGAGTGACCACCGGCCCATAGTGGTGAAACTCATACTCCCCGCACGATAATTCGCGGTTTTTTGTTAATTTTGCAAACGCCTGTCATGCGCCGTCCAACCATAGGCGGCGCACGATTGTTGTTGATTTCTGAACAACTGTGGACACATCATCCTATAGTTTTATGGACAAAGAATCTAAATTCCCATCGCCTGCGCCGCAACCCTGCAAGCCTGATACCCCCGGCACACGCATATCGGGCAGCAGCGACATTGACAGCGCGGTTTCGGGCGACTATAAATATGGTTTTTCCTCCGACATCGACACGGAGATCATCCCCAAGGGTCTCAACGAGGACGTGATAAGGTTTATCTCCGCCCGCAAAGGAGAGCCCGACTGGCTGCTCGAATTCCGCCTGAAGGCCTACCGCTACTGGCTCACGCTCACCCCTCCCCACTGGGCCCATCTTGACATACCCGAAATCGACTTCCAGGCAATAAGCTATTACGCAGCGCCGGTGAAGAAAGAAGGGCCCAAATCGCTCGAAGAGGTCGACCCCGAGCTTCTCGACACCTTCAACAAACTCGGCATTCCGCTGGAAGAGCAGAAACTGCAGGTGGGAATGGCCGTGGATGCCGTGATGGACTCCGTGAGCGTCAAGACCACCCACCGCGAGAAGCTCGCCGACATGGGCATAATCTTCTGCTCCATATCAGAGGCTGTGAAGGATTACCCCGACCTAGTGCGCAAATATCTGGGCAAAGTGGTGAGCTACCGCGACAACTTCTATGCAGCGCTAAACTCCGCCGTGTTCTCCGACGGCTCCTTTGTATATATCCCCAAGGGCGTACGCTGCCCGATGGAACTCTCAACCTATTTCCGCATCAACGCGTCAGGCACGGGACAGTTCGAGCGCACGCTCATTGTGGCCGATGACGACTCATATGTGAGCTATCTCGAGGGCTGCACCGCCCCGCAGCGCGACGAAAACCAGCTCCACGCCGCCATTGTGGAGATTATAGTGGAAGACCGTGCGGAAGTAAAATACTCCACCGTCCAGAACTGGTATGCGGGTGATGCCGAGGGGCGCGGAGGCGTATATAATTTCGTGACCAAGCGCGGCCTCTGCCGGGGCGATTTCTCGAAACTCTCCTGGACGCAGGTCGAGACCGGATCGGCTATCACATGGAAATATCCCGGCTGCATTCTGGCCGGCGAAGGCTCCGTGGGCGAATTCTACTCCGTGGCCGTGACCCGCAACCGCCAGCAGGCCGATACCGGAACGAAGATGATCCACCTGGGGCGCAATACCCGAAGCACCATCGTGAGCAAAGGTATCTCGGCCGGATATAGTCAGAACTCCTACCGCGGCCTTGTAAAAGTAGCGCCGGGAGCCACCGGATGCCGCAACTACACCCAGTGCGACAGCCTGCTGCTGTCGTCGACATGCGGCGCGCATACCTTCCCCTACATCGATGTGATGGACGACACCGCCATTGTGGAGCACGAGGCCACCACATCCAAAATCTCGGAAGACCAGCTCTTTTACTGCAACCAGCGCGGCATACCCACCGAAGAAGCCGTGGGCCTCATTGTCAACGGCTACGCCAAGGAGGTGATGAACAAGCTCCCTATGGAATTTGCCGTGGAAGCGCAGAAGCTTCTGGCCATAACGCTAGAAGGCTCCGTGGGATAACCACCGCGGACGTATTTTCCAATCATAGTATAAATATCTCATACCGCTATATGAACCAGCTTCTCAAAGTAGAAAACCTCCATGCCGGAATAGAAGGCAAGGAAATACTCAAGGGCATAAACCTCACAGTGAACCGCGGAGAGGTCCACGCCATAATGGGGCCCAACGGTTCCGGAAAGAGCACCCTCAGCGAGGTACTCGCCGGAAATCCCGCTTTCACCGTCACCGAAGGCACCGTCGATTTCCACGGCACTGACCTGCTGGCCCTCTCGCCCGAGGACCGCAGCCACGAGGGCCTTTTCCTCTCGTTTCAGTATCCGGTGGAGATTCCCGGCGTGTCGATGGTCAACTTCATGAGGGCCGCAGTCAATGCCAAGCGAGAGTATTTCGGCCAACTCCCGATGAGCGCCACGGAATTCCTTAAAATGATGAGGGAGAAACGTTCTGTAGTGGAGCTCGACAACAAGCTTGCATCCCGTTCGGTCAATGAGGGATTCTCCGGAGGAGAGAAGAAACGCAACGAGATTTTCCAGATGGCCGTGCTCGAACCTCAGATATCTATCCTCGACGAAACCGACTCGGGTCTCGACATCGACGCGCTCCGCATCGTGGCCGGAGGTGTAAACAAGCTCCGCACCGACCGCAACGCCACAATAGTGATAACACACTACCAGCGTCTGCTCGACTATATAAAGCCTGACTTTGTCCACGTGCTCTACAAAGGCCGCATAGTACGCACCGGCGGTCCCGAGCTCGCCCTTGAACTTGAGGAGCGGGGCTACGACTGGATCAAAGAGCAGGTAGACACATCACACTGAGAAGCCAATGAATCCGCTTGACCAATACATAAAGCTATATACCGACCACGCGGCCACCGTCGACGCCGGCTCGGCTCCGGCGCTCAACGCCTTGCGCCCCGCCGCCCTCAGCGCCCTGCAGGCCGAGGGAGGAGCGCAACTGCCGGCGCGCGGTTCGGAAAACTATGAACGCACCGACCTGCGGGCCATGTATGCCCCCGATCTCGGTGTGAATATAAACCGCGTGGCCATACCCGTGGATGTGGCGGCCACGTTCCATTGCGACGTCCCCAATCTCTCCACCCTCCTTGGCATAGTGGTGAACGACGCTTTCGTTCCCTCATCCACCCTCGTGTCCAACCTTCCCGAAGGGGTGCTCTTCTGCTCCCTGCGCAAAGCCGCCCAGGAGCATCCGGCCCTGGTGGAAAGCCATTACGGCGCCCTGGCGCCTCTCGGCAACCCCGCCGTGGCCCTCAACACCCTTCTGGCGCAGGACGGCGTGATGATTTATGTGCCCGACGGCGTGACGGTAGAAAAGCCCCTGCAGCTCGTCAACATATTCCATTCGCCCACACCGCTCATGGCGGCGCGGCGAGTGCTCGTGGTGCTCGGCAAGGGTGCGAAGGCCCAGATTCTCGTGTGCGACCACACACAGCCCGACGCGGCCGAGGAAAGCACAGCCTATCTGTCGTCGCAGGTAATAGAGATTTTCATGGGCGAGGATTCATCGCTTGACTATTACGACATCGAGGAATCTTCTCCGCTCACATCGCGCCACTCCATGGTGTTTGCCTCGCAGAAAGCCGGCTCACACCTGGCGGGAGGAACGGTGACGCTGCTCAACGGCACCACGCGCAACGACTTCAGCGTGACGCTCGACGCTCCGGGATGCCACACGCATCTCGCCGGAATGGCCATAGGCTCCGCAAAATCCCACACCGACAATCTCACGTCAGTGCGCCATCTGGCTCCCCGTTGCCACAGCAACCAGATTTACAAATACGTGCTCGACGACGACGCCACCGGCGCGTTCTCCGGAAGAATCTACGTGGATCCCGCAGCCCCGTTCACCGACGCCTACCAGACCAACCGCAACATCCTTGCCTCGGCCGGAGCGCGCATGCACGCCAAGCCCCAGCTCGAAATCTACAACGACGACGTGAAATGCTCCCACGGCGCCACCACGGGCCAGCTCGACAGCGAAGCCCTCTTCTATATGCAGACTCGCGGTATCCCCGCTCAGGAAGCGCGCACGATGCTCATGCAGGCGTTTATGACCGACGTTATCGACGGCGTGGCCATAGAAGGGCTGCGCGACCGCCTGCGCCATCTGGTAGAGAAACGCTTCCAGGGCACCCTCGGCGCCTGCGCCACATGCCGCACCGCCTGCCGCGAATCCTGACCATATACTCTCCAAAGCCATGTCCCGACCATTCGACCCTCTGATATACCGCCGCGACTTCCCGGTGCTTGACCGCACCGTCTACGGCCGTCCGCTTATCTATTTCGACAACACCGCATCGTCGCAGACGCCCCGATGCGTGGTGGAGAAAATAGAGGATGTGTATTTCAACCACAAGGCCAACGTGCACCGCGGCGTCCACGCGCTCTCCCAGGAAGCCACCTCCATGATGGAGGCCACCCGCTCGAGGGTGGCACGCCTCATAGGCGCCGCCTCCGACCGCGAGATCATCTTCACACGCGGCACCACCGAGGCCATCAACCTTGTGGCCTCGAGCTATGGACAGCTTCTTGAAGCGGGCGACCGCGTGGTGCTCACCGTCATGGAGCATCACGCCAACATTGTGCCCTGGCAGTTGCTGCGCGACCGCCGCGGCATAGAGATAGAAGTGGTGCCGATGCTTGCCGACGGATCGCTGGATATGGATGCCTACCGCGCCATCCTTGCCCGCGGAGGTGTCAAAATGGTATCGGTGACCCACGTGAGCAATGTGCTGGGCACCGTCAACCCCGTGGATGAAATCGTCCGTCTGGCCCACGAGGCCGGAGCGGTGGCGCTGATAGACGGCGCGCAGGCCGTGGCCCACACGCGCCTCAATATGCAGCGGCTTGACGCCGACTTCTACGTGTTTTCCTCACACAAGATGTATGGCCCCACTGGCATAGGCGTGCTCTACGGCCGCGAATCGCTTCTTGACCGCATGCCTCCCTATCAGGGCGGAGGCGAGATGATAAGCCACGTTACATTCGAGCACACCACCTACGCCGACCTTCCCTTCAAATTCGAGGCCGGCACGCCTGATTATGTGGGAATCGCCGCCCTCCATACCGCCATTGACTATATAGAATCCGTGGGAATAGAGGCTATGGCCGCCCACGAGGAGGAGCTGCTGCGCTACACCACGCCGCGCATGCTCCAGATACCCGGCATGCGCATATTCGGCACCGCGCCGGGCAAAACAGCCATAATATCGTTCCTGATAGGCAAAGCCCATCATTACGACACCGGAATGCTCCTTGACAAGCTGGGAATAGCCGTGCGCACCGGCCATCACTGCGCCCAGCCTCTCATGCAGGCTCTGGGCATAGAAGGAACGGTGAGGGCTTCGTTTGCGCTTTACAACACCAAGGAGGAGTGCGACCGATTCATAGAGGCGCTGACGCGAGTGGCCGCGATGCTTGAATGAAAATCCTGTAACAGACATGAATCTTACCCCCGACGAACTCAGCCGCTATGCACGCCACATCTCCCTGCCAGAGATAGGGCCTGAAGGGCAGCAGAAGCTCAAGGACGCGTCGGTGCTGATTATCGGAGCAGGAGGCCTCGGTTCGCCCGTGGCCCTGTATCTTGCTGCAGCCGGAATCGGCACCATCGGGATAGCCGACGCCGATACCGTGAGCGAATCCAACCTGCAGCGCCAGATAATCCACGACACGCCCTCGGTGGGGCGGCTCAAGGTGGAAAGCGCCGCCAGCCGCATGGAGCGGCTCAACCCGCATGTGAAGACCGTAACCTATCCCCTGATGCTCACCCAGGGAAACATCGCGGATATAATGGCGGACTATGATTTCATTATCGAGGCGTCGGACAGTCTCGTCACCAAATTCCTTGTGGACCGCGCCTGCCTTTCCGCCGGAAAGCCTTACAGTCACGGCGCCATATCGGCCTTCGAGGGACAGACCATGACCGTGCTCCCCGGTTCAGTGAGATTCTCCGATATTTTCCCCGACGGCCCCGATGCGGTGGAACACCCCGCCGGGCCTCCTTCCGGACCATTCGGAGTGGTGCCGGGCATCCTGGGCTGCATACAGGCCGCCGAAGCCATCAAATGGATTACAGGAGTGGGCACGTTGCTTACCGACTGCATGCTGCGCTTCGACGTGCTCACAATGCAATTCTCCCGGATAGCCCTGCGCTGATTCCGCCTCTCCCAGCCACAGAATACCATGCCTGAACAACCCCACATATCCATGCCCACGGTAATAGCTGCCATACGGCGGGCGTGGCCTGTGAGCGACGAATCGGTAGCCGAGCTTATGAGCCTGGTGACGCCCTGCAGTTTTCCCAAGCGCCACCGCCTGGTGCGCGAGGGAGTGGCCGCAGGGAAAGCCTATTTCATCGAGAAAGGGATGACGCGCTCCTACTGGATGGTCGACGGCGAGGAAATCACTACCTCGTTCTCCACAGAAGGCGGCATCGTGTTCAGCATGGACGAACTGTATTACGGCACACTGAGCGAGGAATACGTGGAGACCATAGAGCCTGTGACAGCCTTTGCCATAGCCCTCGGTGACCTGCGCCGCCTCTGGGAGACGCGCCTCGACCTGGCCAACTGGAGCCGGGTGATACATCAGAACGAATACCGCCGCCTGCACCGCTCCCACAAGGAAGGGCTCACCCTCACCGCCGCCGAGCGCTATCTTGCTTTCCGCAATCAGTTTCCCGAGGTGTGCCGCCGCGCCAACCTGGGCCACATAGCCTCATATCTCGGCATTTCCCCCTCCACACTGAGCCGTCTGCGCAAACGATTTTGACCTGCGTCAAGAACTTCACGGTTCTTTTTACTTAACTTTGCGGCTAAAATCAAACCAATCACCATCATAACACCATGACTTTATCACCTTCCGGTCTGCGCCCGTCGGCGCAGTTCCCCGACTCAAAGCCCCATTATGAGCTGCTCGACGGCCTGCGCGGCGTGGCCGCCCTGCTCGTTCTCTGGTATCACGTCCACGAAGGCTTCGCCTTCGCCAGCGGAGCGCCGATAATCGACTCGATCAACCACGGCTATCTCGCCGTAGACTTCTTTTTCATCCTCTCAGGTTTCGTGATAGGCTATGCCTACGACGACCGCTGGGGCAGCAGCCTCACCACCGGCAGCTTCATCAAGCGGCGCCTCATCCGCCTGCATCCCATGGTGGTGATGGGCGCCCTGATAGGTCTGGTGTGCTTCCTCATCCAGGGAGCCGAGCAGTGGGACGGCACCAAGATGCCCACAGGCGGCATAATGACGGCCCTGCTCTGTGCCATGCTCTTCATCCCGGCTCTTCCCGGCGGCATGTATGAAGTGCGCGGTAACGGCGAGGCATTCCCCCTCAACGGCCCCGCATGGTCGCTCTTCTTCGAATACATCGGCAACCTTGTCTACGCCCTCGTCATCCGCCGCTGCTCCACTCTGGTGGTGGGCATTCTCGCGGCCCTGCTGGGCGTGGCGCTATGCTACATGACCTGGACCGACATAAGCGGCGCCGACTGCCTGAGCGTGGGCTGGACAATGGCCGAGAACGGATTCCTAACCGGATCCATACGCATGCTGTTCCCCTTCACCATGGGCATCTTCCTCTCGCGCATCTTCCGCCAGAAGCGGATCAGAGGCGCCTTCTGGATATGCACCGTGATACTGCTCGTGCTCTTCTCCGTGCCCTACATTCCCAGCGACGGCTCCATCAGCCTCAACGGCCTTTACGAATCGCTGTGCATAATAGCCATCTTCCCCATTCTGGTGTGGATAGGAGCTTCCGGCACAACTACTGACCGCCTATCGTCGTCCATCTGCAAATTCCTCGGCGACATCTCCTTCCCGGTCTACATCACGCACTATCCGGTGATGTATCTGTTCTACGCGTGGATGATCAAAAACAAAACCTGGACGCTGGCCGAAACGTGGCCCGTGGCCATCGGAGTAATCCTGTTCAACATCCTCGTGGCATGGGTCTGCCTCAAACTCTACGACGAACCCGTGCGCCGCTGGCTCACCAATCGCTTCATCCCCAAAAAGAAAGCCTGACCTCCCCGCGCGCTCCGGCAATAAGCGCAGCCATTAGGCGCACAATATCTCGCCGGGTGGGAGGGTCGCAGAACAACGCTGGATCGGCAGAACGTCCGCAGAACTATAATAACTCCTCAGTGATATGGAGTATTCTGCGTCTGTTCTGCCGTTCCAGCGTTGTTCTGCGTTCCTTTACAAAACACCGGGGAAGCCCAGTGTCGTAGGATTTTATTACCTTTGTGTAGAATTCGAGCCCTTATAGCACCCATGAAACTGAAACCGTCATTATTCCCCGCCATACTCCTCCTCGCCGTCCTTGCCATCCAGCTGCTTCCGGGCTGCGCGCCCTCGCCCGAGCGCTCCCGCCTCGAGCACATCGAGTCCATAATCGACGAGCATCCCGACTCGGCAATGACCATGCTCGACAGCGTAGACACCGCCGCCCTCCGCTCCGACCGCGACCGGGCCTTATATGGTATGCTCCTTATCGAAGCTCTTGACAAAAACCATCAGAACCCATCAAACGACCCCTTGATTACATCGGCTATCAATTACTTCGCTGATAAGGGCGAACGCCGCCGCGAAATGATTGCAACCTATTATGGTGCCCGCGTCCAATACCTCAATAACGATTTCTCCCATGCCATTGTACGCTTTTTCCGCGCAAAAGAGATAGCCGAAGAACTCAGCGAACACTTCTGGCACGGCATGGCCGCAAGAGGTATCTCTGATATTTTCAGTGATTCATATGCACATGGAGAAAGCTTAAAATATGCAGAAGAGGAATTTGAACATTTTCAAAAAAGCGGTCAACAGCCCTACCTAAACTGGGCGTTGCTTGATTTAGCTAAATCTCATTACAACTATGGGAATCATGAAAATTCTTCACATTAACCATATTCCATTTTTAACCTTTCATTACCATGAAGAAAATCAATTTATTAGCTGGCGTTGCTGTAACTTTGCTTGCTACAACTGCCTTGACTGGCTGCAATGACGAAGTCGTTCAGCCTCAGTCTCAATCATCCGGCGGCGAACTGCTTTCTCGCGGAGCCTATGATTATCCTGCTGTGGAGTGGGATAATGTAGATAAGATTGCTGTTGCTTGCAATCTACAGCCCTCGACCACCGAACTATCTCTCCCTTGGGATAGCGGACAGTCAGGAAATAACGGAATTCCCGAAGATTGGCTTGACAGTGAAAGACGTAATCCGGATCCAAAAATGCGTGCTTATTCACGCCAGAACGGTTGGAATATGGTATGCCACAATCTTTCGGACGCCACACAACCGGCCAAATATTTTGGTCTTTACAACAAGTATACCGGAGTGCTTCGACTATTTTTTTACGAGATAAGCGCTTCGTCAGGGGTCGGCACAACGAACTGCTGGACGGGACTGCGTGTCTCCGGTTCCACTTCTCTACTTAATTTCACCGGTAGATATCCGGCAGCAATGAGCGACCGCATGACTAATCCGATGGTGTTTTCGTCACCGGAATGTGAGATTTCAAATAGTACTCTGCAAAAAGTTGGCTATAAGGCCAATAATTGGTATGGACTGGAAGTTGAACTCGCCTACGATGCCAATGCGGTTTCTTCCAACAAACTTTCAGCACGACTCTGGGGCCAGTATCTGACAAGTATAAGCATGACTGGGACGGCCAATGGATCCATTACAGGAAATGTCCAGACTGTATATTCCAATTCGTCAAGTTCAATGAATGTCTCTCTTTCGGCCAATGTCGGCAACACAACCATTAATAACGGCGAAAGTGCAGCAAAAGAAGAACTCCAGAAAAAGGCAGACCAAGGCGGCAATTTCTTCAATAGCCTTTGGAACAATCTCAAGGGACAGATACCACAACTTGCAGGGAAAGCCGCAAAGGAGGGCTTAGAAGCCTTGTTTTCCGGTGGCACTTCGCTAATAACAAAGGGTTTATCGAAACTTCTTGGACTCTCCGGACGAAAAACATCGGCTCCCATGACCTCCACAAGCAAGGTGGATCTCGGACTGACGTCGCAACTGACACTCACCGGCTCTGAGGAAACTGCTGTGGTGGGATTTGGGAAAATATCGGCTTTTGATCTGCCGCAGTTCGCCTCAAACAACAAACTGTACACCGGAAAACTCGGTGTATGGAATCTTCAGGACTATCCCACAGTGACGGTTGACCTGCTTATGACCTCAATGTTTTATCCTAAAGAACTCGTACCGAATCCCGACAGACCACGCGCAGCCTATCCAACCTACAGTTATCGTCTGACCAATGCTACTCTGGTGGTCAATCCAGAGCTTCTCACAAACTATAAGGTTGAGAATATGTCGCAACAGCTTGTCTACACTCGTTACGACGGAGGCTCGCTCGGAACAATCGAGACCGGAATTGCATACTCTTTAAACGGCTCAACTGAATTCTATAGGCCATCAAGCGGCAATACAGTTAAAATCAAAGACGATGCGATGGATTTTATGGGAGGACGTTGGGATCCATCCAATCCGGAATCTTCTTATTCCAGATACTGGTATAATTATGATGCCCCTGTAACCGGTTCCACAATAAAGTGTCACGTATATTTCGAACTCGTGTCAAAAACAGACTCCAACGAGCGCTACGCATACTCCAAGTATTTCCCCTGTAAAGCCGTGAAAGGAAGTTTCAGCCACCGAGAGGAAACAATAACGCAGTAAGCGTCCGATGCGGCAAAGCAAGTGTCAGGATTTGTGAGCATGTATAGGACAGACTTGATTAGACCCCATGCTTACGCAACCGGCGAGGGGCGCATGCTCCGCAGCTTGTCTCGCTCAGGAGGGCCGGGCCTCTGTCCGGCAGCTTACGCAGCCGGTTATACAGAAATCGCGCATCCTGCGCTTCACGCCTTGGATTATTTCACGGGATTATTTCACGTCGATAAGGATATCGACGGTCCACGGGTCTGGGAGGGTCGGCGTCCCCGCCGTCCGAAACGCCAGCATCGCATCTCAACCACCGACGGCCGGAGGCCGACGATCCCAGAGCAGACGAAAGAGTTAAACAAAGTTAAAATCAAAGGGCATCATGCAGTCTTTTGGCTTTTTCTGACTCTTAAGAAAAAAGGGGACCGCAAGGAAGCCAATTTCTACGAAACGACTTATCTATTTACCTTTTAATATTTACCTTTTAATACCAATCAGAAATGAAAAAGTTTTTATTTCCTTTGCTCGCCCTGCTGGCGATGCCGGTAGTGCTTACAGCATGCAGCGATGATGATGACAAGACACCTACGGTGAATATCACCACGGGGCAGATTCCCTCAAAGAACGTGTTCGTGACAATCGACGGAACTTATGTAGGGACGGCCGACGGCGTCACAGAAATCACAGGCACCGTCGACCCCGCGGCCACCGAACAGCACCTGCAGTTGAAATGCCCTTCGATGTTTGTACTTGCGAACACCGGCAATAACATTCCACCCCTTGTAAAAAACGTACCTACATTCGACATAACTGTAAAGACACTTAACGGCAAGACAACCCTGACCGGCGAAGCTAATGGAGGGACCATAACGGTTACCGGAGATGTGACAGTTAACTATGCCGGTGAAAACGACTGGCGACTGTTCTTCGAACACAAGTATCCTACGTCCAGTCCATGTAAACTGACGGGAAAAACGTTTGAGATAGAGTTCACCAGCAGCGACATCTATCCTCAGCCGCAATACCGTGGCAATCCTCTGGAAGTGGACGTAGAGGAGATGACAAAGACTCTTTTCGCAAAAATACCCGAGGCATTCGTGAAGAACTCAGGATTCACCGCAGCAAGGATTTCGTTTGTTGACAATGACCATTATGAAGTATCGTTCAAGGACGCAGAATCCGATGAATGGGTAAAAGATGAATCGGAACACAGATATATGACGATGTCAAACAGCCTATATCTGTTCGACGAGCCGGAGTTCAAGGAAAAACAGGCAGAATACTTTAATCTGAAGTCGGCAGGACTCAACTACAGCTGTTCGCCCATGTGTTTCGCCCAGCAGAAACTTGCTTATGATCTGTTCTCGAAAAAGGAATGGTGCGTAACAATGGTAAATTACCGATATCAGGATGGCAGGGACGTGGCTTATTTCTTCCCGGTGAGCACCAGTGAGTGCGTTTTCCTTGAGAACTGGACTGAAATTTCCGATTCGAGCAATCCTCTTGACGGAGATTTCGGCTTCATAACCCGTCTTGAAAAAGCAGGCTCATTAGAAGTAGGAGCTACCGCAAAACTGCATCCGGTAGAGTAAAAACGTGTATCATACCCCCGACGACTCGCGGGCGGGTGGGCCGGCTCTGACAGCCGGCGCATCCGCCCGCGCTTTTTAGCGCCGTCTGTTGGGCAATTTTACTGAACCTAATTTTTTGCTATCTTTGCAAAAAACATATCTATCCGCCAATGAAAAAAACAGCATTACTGTGTCTGGGCATCGCGGCTGCGATGGCTATGCCCGCGTCGCTTGCCGCTCAGGACACTTTCGACTTCGACACCCAGCGAGGCGAAAAACAGGAGTTCAACAAAGTCCCCGGTCATAAAGTGGACCACAAGGGATTAGTGATAAACCCCACACCGCAGAGCCTTGAGCGGCCCAACACAGGAGTGCTCAACACCTCGGGCGGATTCAAGGTGAAGGACAAGCAGAAAGCCTTCTCCGCCAAGGATCTGGGATTTATGGCCCAGAGCCCCGCGGGGCTGGAGGTCGAGATTGATTTCGGCCCGAAAATAGCCGCCAAGAACAAGGTGAAACCCGTGTCGGGCGCCTACGCCCTGAGCATCGGCACCAAAAAGGTGAAAATCAACGCCTTTGACGAGCGCGGAGCATTCTACGCTCTCCAGACGCTGCGCCAGGTGCTGGAAAGCCCCATGGCCAAAGCCGAAGGCGGTCTGCCCATGATGGAAATCAACGACTATCCCGCCCTTCCCTACCGCGGAGTGGTGGAAGGTTTCTACGGCACGCCATGGAGCCATCAGGTGCGCAAGGACATCATCAATTACCTGGGCCGCAATAAGATGAACAACTACATCTATGGCCCGAAGGACGACCCCTACCACTCGTCGCCCAACTGGCGCCTGCCTTATCCTCCCGAGGAAGCAGCCAACATCGCCGACCTGGTGAAGACCGCCAATGAAAACCGTCTTGACTTCTACTGGGCCATCCATCCCGGAAAAGACATCCGCTGGAACAAGGAGGACTACGACAGCCTCGTGAGCAAATTCAACATGATGTACGACCTGGGCGTGCGCTCGTTTGCCCTCTTTTTTGACGACATTTCGGGCAAAGGCACCGACTCCCACATGCAGACCAAGCTGCTCAACGACCTGACCTGCGACTTCGTTGACGCCAAAGGCGACGTGAACAACCTCTTCATCTGCCCCACCGACTACTCCCAGCTCTGGGCCGGCCCGGGCGAGAACCATCAGCTGGCCGTCTATGGCCGCGAGCTCAACCCCAAGGCCGAGGTGTTCTGGACCGGAGCCGCCGTGTGCAGCGACCTCACCCCGGAGACACTCGAATTCATCGACACTCGCATCAAGCGTCCGGCACTCTACTGGTGGAACTACCCCGTGACCGACTATGCCCGCAACTATCTGCTCCAGGGCCCCGTGTACGGCCTTGACACCAGCCTGACAAACGCCCAGGTGGCCGGCATAGAGAGCAATCCCATGGAACTCGGCGAGGCCTCGATGCTTGCATTCTACGGCGTGGGCGACTGGGCCTGGAACCCCGCTGCCTACAACGCCATCGACAACTGGGAGCGCGCCCTTGTAGACCGTCTGCCCGACGCCGCTGCCGCCTACCGCACATTCGCCATCAACTCAGCCGACACCGAGACCGGCTACCGCCGCGACGAATCGTGGGAAACCACCACATTCCCCTTCAACAAATACACTCCCGAGCAGTACGACGCCCTGAAAAAAGAACTCACCGCGGCTGCCAATGCCGAGAAGCAGATTCTCGCCAGCACCTCCAACCCGGCCCTGGTCGGCGAAATCAAACCCTGGGTGGCACAGCTCACTAAGGTGGCCAACCGCGGCCTCGGCGCCCTTGACCTCATCAAGATCTATGAGGGCGGCGACAACGCCAAGTTCTGGAAAGCCTACCTGGCCAACCTCATGACCGAGCAGGACCGGAAGGACTTCGAGGCCCACAAAGTGGGAACGATGAAGCTCCAGCCCTTCTACGAGAAAGCAATGGACGACATGGTGCTGGCATTCTTCAACCGCATCTCGGGCCAGGTGCCCAACGTGCCCCGCGCCATCGGCTCCTACCCCAACCTGCGCACGACCCTTTCCAAGCTCATGCTCGACAACGACACCACCACCTACTGGACATCCTCTGCAAGCCAGAGCGCCGGCGACTGGGTGGGCGTAGACCTGGGCAAAGTGGTGCCCGTGGATGAAGTGCTCATACATCAGGGCCGCAACTCAACCGACGATGTTGACTACTTCGACAACGTGGCCCTCGAGATATCGGTTGACGGCCGCAATTGGACAGCCCTCACCGACGCCCTTCCCCGCACCTATATCTTAAACTGGCAGGGCGACCCGGTTGACGCACGTTTCGTGCGCATCGCACGCCGCGACTCCAAGAAATCCAACTGGACAAGCGTGCGCTCCTTCCGCGTGAATCCCGTCACCGCCAAGCGCGTTGGTCTGAACGTCAACTCCACCGATCCCGAAGCCTCGCTTCTTGCCTTCGACGGCAACCCCATGACAAGCTACCGCTCTACCGGCGAGACCTCATTCGACAAAGCCAAAGGCGCCACCCAGGCAGTGCTCATGCTCGGCGAAATCACCTCGCCCGTGCAGCTTGTGGAATATGACCACGCAGGTAAGGAGACCGCCCGCACAACCATAGCCAACCCCTATACCACGGTTGACCTCAACCGCCGCACATCGCGCATGGCCCTCACCGGCAACATAGAGATGTTCGAGATCGTTCAGAAATAATCCGCGCTTCTTACCGGTAACCTCAAAAAATAGCCGCCCGTTTTTTGAACTGCACCCCAAAAGTTAGACAC
>LUJP01000062.1:5148-5569 GCA_001689535.1 Bacteroidales bacterium M5 | reverse complement strand
ATCAACGCCTTATGCGTAGCCAAAGGCTTTTCCGCGCCTATCTTTATTGACAACCGCGAAAGTGTCAATGAGGTAATCCCCACAATCTCGCAGGTTATCAATCTGCGCGTGAGCTATGACAGAACTCTAACAATTCAATAGTTACCACAATGACACAGACAAGACAAGCAGCTCCGATGACTGCACCCGCGCCGGCCCCACAGACGGCACCGGCAAAGAAATCGCCTGTCAATCAACTTAACGAGGTGCTTAACAATGGTGCAATCAAAAAACAATTTGAGAACGCCCTCCAGCAGAACGCCTCAACATTTATGGCGGCCGTTCTGGAACTTTTCAGCACGGACGGCAAGCTCCAGCTATGCGACCCTACCCTCGTAGTGAAAGAAGCCTTAAAAGCGGCCGTTCTGCGCCTGCCTATCAA
>LUJP01000062.1:2743-5065 GCA_001689535.1 Bacteroidales bacterium M5 | reverse complement strand
TTATATCAACTCGCAATGCGCACGGGTCAGTATCGCATTATCAACGCCGATGTGGTGTATGAGGGCGAACTCAAAAAGAAATCCAAGCTCACGGGCGAAATCGACTTAGACGGAGACCGCAAGAGCGAAACCGTTATAGGCTACTTTGCCTATATCGAATTGCTCAACGGCTATCACAAGGCACTCTACATGAGTGTTGAGGAAATTGCCATACACGCCAAACGCTACTCAAAAGCAATCAAGGGCAATCGTGATGTAACCGTTCAGTCGCTTATGGAGCTTTCAAAGCTCCCCGTGGTAGCCGATAGCGGCTCTCTGGGCTGGCTCGGAAACTTTCACGGCATGGCGATTAAGACCGTACTAAGAAATCTACTAAGTAAATATGGCTATCTCTCCGTGGAACTCCAGCAGGCACTTGATAGCGATGACGGGGCCGCAACGCAAAGCGTTGTCAAAGCTCCGACCGCCGACACTGCCAGCGCAACGACCGCACAAGCGGTTGACGCAACCACGGTGGAGTATGAGGACATTACACCTGCCCCCACTGAGGTTGAGAGTGAGGAAGCACAAGTAATCGAATGTGGATTTTAACACGCTCGACAAATGGAACTGAAAGTGTTAGGTAGCTCGTCAGCCGGTAATTGCTATATTCTCGACAATGGCAAAGAGGCTTTGATACTTGAGGCCGGTATTGCTTTTCCGAAAGTCAAAAAGGCTTTGGGATTCAATCTCCGCAAGGTGGCGGGCTGCCTAATCACTCACCAGCACAACGACCACGCCAAATATATTCGTAACATGGTTGATAGTGGAATTACAACACTGGCATTGCCGGAGGTATGGACTGCAAAGCAGGTGGCCGGCTCTCGTGCAATAGCCATACGACCGGGCAAAGGCTACAAGCTGGGGCGGTTTAAGGTGTTGCCTTTCCCCGCATTTCACGATGTGCCTTGTGTGGGCTATCATATCATGCACCCCGAATGTGGCCGCTTGATGTTCCTTACCGATAGTTGCGATTGCTTGCAAATATTCCCGAATTTAAGCCACTTGCTGATTGAGTGCAACTATTCCAACTACAAGTTGCTTGAGGCCGTGAATAAGGGCTACACGCTCAAAAGTCAGATTGAGCGACTGCCTAACTCGCACATGGAGCTTGACACTTGCAAGCGCGTAATTAGTGAGCATGACCTATCGCTCGTTCAGAATATCGTGCTTTTGCACCTATCCGCGCAGAATAGCGACCGAGAGCATTTCATAAGCGAGATAGAACGATTGACAGGTAAGGTTGTGTATGCCGCAAATCCGGGCTTAACTCTTGACATTTCCAAGTATTGATATGGCAAAGGTTATGGTAGAAAAGATAAGCGGGCGTTTCAATCTCCGACCCCTATACGAGTGGTTTGCGCAGGTATGCGATGGACTTTACCATATTGAGGTTAAGAAAATCCGCAAGCCGCGCACCAACGACCAAAACGGTTGGCTCTGGGGTTGCATCTATCCCATGCTTTTAGACGGTCTTTTAGAGGCCGGCTGGGAGTTTACCACGGTGGAGCAGGTGCATGAGTTTTTCAAATCCATTATCGCCAAAGAGAGTGTTGTTAATCGACACACGGGCGAAATAGTGGAATTTCCAAGCTCGACCGCCACAATGGACACCGTGCAATTCTCAACTTATTGCGAAAAGCTGCGGGAGTACGGACGTGAATTTCTCGGTATCGAAATACCAGACCCGGATAAATATTGGCGCACAAATGATACCGGTAGCTGGCAACGTAATATCGGAATTGGTAAGACATATTCCGATGATATTAGACCTCTTGCCACCTAATCCGACAAAGAGCCTTAGAGTGGCAAATGCAATACGAATGACTAAAATTAACATCAATAAACTCAAACAATTAGACGATGAGCGAAAACAAAGAACTCAAAATCACAAGCGCGAACTATGAGGCGGCTTATGCAATGGCCGATGACAACACGCGCAAAATTCTCGCTGTTCTCGTAGGGGATAACGAAACAACTGCAACACCCTCCCGACCAGCACCAAGTCTTTCAGACTATACCACAATTCGCTCCTACGAGGACGCTTGCGTTGCTCTTGGCGAAAGTCTGGACGTTGAAAAGCTCGTAGCCGCCGGAGTACCTAACCATATTATCGCCCAAATGAAGCTGGAGCATATTTGCAAAGCTCTATGGGGCGGCGAGAACAAATGCCAGCCCACGGCTGACGGTAGCAAAGTGTGGTGGTACCCGGTAATGGCACTCTGGACCCCCGGCGAAATCTCCAACATGAGCGATGATGAACGGGGTGCCCTCCTGTCTGCC
>LUJP01000062.1:0-2682 GCA_001689535.1 Bacteroidales bacterium M5 | reverse complement strand
ATGGGGCGTTCCGCTTGTGCCTTGACACCGAGGAAAAGGCAGAATACTTTGGCAAGCAATTCGTGGAATTGTGGGCTGAAGCCTATGCCTACAATTTCACCGTGGGCGGCCACCTTGAATAAACTGCAATTCACCTCAAAAACATAAGAGATATGCAAGATGTAATGTTTCCCAATGACCCGGTTGAAGCTCGTGAGCAAATGCTGCGCGACAACTGCGACCAGATAGAGCCGCGTAGTTTTACGCGCTCTTTCAACCAAGACGAGGTTAACGACCGCCGCGCCGAGCTTGAATCCGTGTCAATCCAAGTGGCGGAGCTTGAAGATGAGCTTGCACAAGTGCGTGCCGACATCAAAGGCCGTATCAAGCCTTTGCTTGAACGTCGGGGCAAAATTCTTGATGAGCTGAAAGCCCGTGGCGAGTGGGTAACGGCCGACACTTTCAAATTTGTTGACGTTGAGGCGGGTAGAACAGCCTACTACTCCGCTGACGGCTACAAGATAGAGGAACGTGCCATGACACCCGAAGAAAGACAACGCAACATCATTCAGGCTGCGCGTTTTTTGCGCACCGGCACGGATGATTAACAATTCACCAACTTAATCCTTACAACAATGGATGAGAATAACAACAAAATCAATCTCACAATCGAAAACTACACGGGTGAAAAGCCTATCGTGATAGTTTACCGCGAGGGCGTAGCTGGCAAAGTGCTGGATGAGAAAGCCCCCGTAAGTACGGACGTGGCAGGTGTTCTCTCAACACCGCTGGACTGGCTGAGGAAGCGAGTTGACACAATCGAGCAGAAAAAGGCAAAAATTCTGGTGGAGCGTGAAAAGTACACAATCACGCTTATTGTCAACGAAAGCGACCCCTACAACAAAGCCACAATCTCCGGCACCGCCGAACTCTCCGAGGTGTTCAAGAAATTCGGTATCAACGACCCCAACGCCGGCTGGGTACCCGCCAAACTGGGGCAATTCATACGCCTCAATCGTGCTACCTTTGAGGACAAAGAGCAGTGCATGAAACTCGTATCGGCCCTCAAGAATTTCAAAGCCAACGCCCAATCTCAAATCGAAAAGCAGCATGACCCGTCCGGCTCTCGCGCCGAGGTCTATCGCCAGACGGTAGAAAGCAACCTGCCCAAGTCGTTCACCGTGAAAATCCCTATTTTCAAGGGGCCGGAAAAGACCACTTTCGATGTGGAATTTGACCACTACCTTACGGACGGCGAGGTGTTCTTACAGCTCGTATCGCCCGGCGCAAAGGAAATTTCCGATGAGTGGCGCGACACGGCCATTGACCGAGTGCTGAACGAAATCCGCGGGATAGCCCCCGACATCGCCATTCTGGAGGCATAAAGACTGCAAATCCCCTATGGCAAACAAGCGGAGCAAATCCCTAATGCCTATTGATACGGGGGAATGGTTAGACAGCCCCCGTATCAATAATCTCTCTTACGAAATAAGGGGGATGTGGCTAACTATGCTTTGCTATCTGTGGGAAAGCCCCACAAGGGGGATAATGGCATATCCCAACGGAAAAGCCTACACCAGAGAGCAGATATTAAGAACTTTGGATATTGACCCGATAGCACTTGAAATTCTTATTGAGAACGGGCTATTGGCGGTTGATGACAAAGGAGCTTACTACTCCCCCGAAATGGTGAGAAAAGAGCGCATAAGCGCAATAAGGCGCAACGCCGGCCGCAAAGGTGGCGAGATAACCATGCGCAAGATTGAGCAACAAACGGAATTACCCGAAACGCCTGCGCCCGTAATCGTTGAGCCTCCCCCCGAAAACAAGCAAGAGCCGCCACAACCTCAATTATTCGATAATGAGGATGTGCCTCAAGCTCCCCCAGAGCTAACGCCGGTACAAAAGGCAAAAGCGGAGAAAAATAAAAAATATCAGTATGCCGATTATGTTTCAATGACGCAAGAGGAATACGCCAAGCTGTGCGAGAAATACGGCGAGGACGAAACAAAGGGCATGATTGACCTACTGAGTAATTACATAGGCTCAAAAGGCTGTTACTCAAAATACAAAAGCCACTATCGCGCTATTTTGTCGTGGGTGGCAGACGCTTATTACGAAAGACAACAAAGATATGGAACTCGACCCCCAACAATTACGACTACCCCGAAATCAGCAGGAGGCACTCCAGCTACTACGGGATATGCAACAGGAGCGTTACAAGCTCCAGCAGGAGCAGGCCCGCAATCTGGTGATGCGCCGGAGGAAGGCTATGCTGAAAGGTTTTAAGTATGACCTTACAGACGAGCAGGAATACCAAGTACACGCCAACATGGTTATCGGCATGGGTAACAACTATATGCTGCGTGAGTTTTCACGTTTCATGGTTGATGAGCATAACAAGGATGTTTTGCGTTTTCTGTTATACTACTTCAACGACTGCCCCCTCGCCGAGCTTGTATTTCCAAATGAGAACTACAAGATACACAAAAACATACTCTTGATAGGTGAACCCGGAACAGGTAAAACATTGCTTATGCAAGTGTTCGCCGACTATCTCCAAGCGACAAACAATGTGAATCAGTTTCGCAATATCAGTATGACCCAGCTTATGAACTATCACAAGGTTTTCGGGCATATTGACAAGTACACCTACAACGAACTGCAAGGAGCGAGCCGCCAAGAGGCTTATGACGGTGTGGA
>LUJP01000066.1:39504-39793 GCA_001689535.1 Bacteroidales bacterium M5 | reverse complement strand
TAGGCTTAGCTATTGATACAGTTTGTAAACACCCTGCCATCAGGATATTAAAGGCAGACAACGGATATCGCGGACCTTTAGTGAAAAACTTGAGGGAAGGGCTGAATGTGGCATTGGAGTGTGTGAAACCGAATTTCGGAACATCGGAATTCAAGCCGATTAACGGCAGATGGGTTGTGGAACGTACCTTTTCTTGGCTTGAGTCCTTCAGAAGATTAAACAGAAATTACGAACAGTTTCTTCACACCGCCAAAGGGGGGGCAATGGCGGCGTGTGCAATGTTTATGTG
>LUJP01000066.1:0-39366 GCA_001689535.1 Bacteroidales bacterium M5 | reverse complement strand
GTTAACAAATATTGGGGAACTGTGTCTTAACACCTACAGCATCCTGTAAAGATCCGGCTGGCAGAGGTCGCGTATCAGCGCGGCATATTCCGATGCCACGGCGCGGGCGAAAGCGGCTCCTTTCTCGGCCGTGGCCCGGCGGGGATCGCCTATGCCGGTGTCTTCGCTTACGCGGAGCCAGTTGCGCGGCACCCATGCTTTCCCCGAAGTAAGTATCTCGGATTCGAATCCGCCGTGATGGCCGTCACCAGCCTCGCTGATATTCACCAGTTCGGGATGATAATGCATCATCACGGATGTCTCCAGTTCGTCGGCATGGTCGTCGGGTTGCTCGAAATAGTCGCGCGCCGGGGCGAGCTTGAACCACTCGCTGGTGGCCACGAGCATGTCGGGCATATCCACACTAAGGTCGCGGATCATGTTCTTGAACGAATTACCGCCGTGGCCGTTTACAATCAGCACCCGGCGAATGCCCTGATTGAGGAGCGACGAGAGCATGTCGGTGAGCACGGCACGCTGGGTGTCATAGCGGTAGTGTACACAGAATTTCAGATCGCGCTGACCGGGATTCTGCGCACCCAGCGGCACCGGAGGCATAACCATGCACCGCAGCCCGTAACGGCTCAGAGCCTCGCGGGCGGCATCCACGGCAATGTCGTGGCTCAGAATTGCATCGGTGAGATAAGGCAGATGCAGATTATGGGGTTCGGTGGCTCCCCACGGAATCAGCGCCATATCGTAGTGGAGTGCGCGTGCAGTGCCGTAGTTGCTCGTGGAGAGGTCTATATCTTTATTGAGTTCCATATTACTGGCGGGAATAATCGTAGGGGGAGATTATCATGAACTCGGCTGTGCGGATGCGGGGTTTCACCTCACCTCCGTTGAGGTAGATGCGTCCTTTGGAGTCAGCGGCGGCTCCGGCTCCTGCACGTGCGGCGCCTTCCTGACGGCCGAAATCGTTCCATTTGCCCTTGCGGGGGTCGAAGATAAGCAGGCGGTCGTTGAAGCGATACCATTCCGGTTCGTGCGTGAGATAGTCAGGGGCCTGGTTGCGCAGGGCTTCGAGGAACACATTCTTGTTCACCCCGCCTATTGTGGCGATTGAGCCTGTGGGAAGAGTCACGGCCACTCCGCCGCCCAGACTCACGGTTTCACCTTCCACCGTTTCGGGTGCCGGGAGAGGGCTCCATTTATTGTCTGCAGGGTTGTAGCAGAGGCCGTCCAGCTCAAGCGACGGCTCATGGCCTTCGTGACGGCCTGCGAATCCGCCCCAAAGATAGAGCTTGCCGCCGGAAGCAGCCATTACGGGCTGCACGCGCGGATTGCCTGGCATCGGTGCCAGTTCTTTCCAGCCTTCATCTGTGGCATCGAGATCGAGGGCAAAGAGCCGTGTGGAGGGCACGCCGTTGAAGTTGCCTCCTGCCACGTATACCGTGTGGCCTATCGCTGCGGCAGCCATGTTGTCGAGGGTGCCGGGGAGAGCGGGAAGGTCGGTGATTCGCGGCGTCAGGCCGTCAAGGCGCAGCATCCTCACGGCATCGGTGGCACCCTTGCCGTTGTCTCCGCCTATCAGCACCAGCGCCGAGTCAGTGGCGGCGGTAGCGCCGTATGCCATGGTTTCCGGAAGGTTGCCTATCTTCTGCCAGCGGTTGTCGTCGGTCAGGGCGTAGATGCCGCGATAGTAGCGTTTCACTGAATTCGGAGCCATGGGGTGTTCGGGGAAATTGCAGCCTCCGGCCACAATCACGCGGTCGGCGATCGCTCCGCAGAACGGAGCCGACACTCCGGCATCCAGACCCGGTTCTATTTCGAGAGATTCGGCGTTCTCGGCCTCGATTTCAAAGGTGGGAGCCGGAAGCCCTGCGTCGCTCACCAGATTGGGACGCACGAACGATTCCCATGCATATCTTACCGTTGTGGGATTTTTCACTTTCATATTGTAGACTTTTATCATGTTGCCTGTTATCTCGGCTTTGGCAGGCATGAAAGGGCCGTTGGCCGAGGCTATTTCGAAGTATCTCAAGGGGTTTCCGTCGAGCGATTTGGGAGTGGTCGACATTGTGAGCCACACTGCGCCGTCGCGGCTTGAAGCTGTCAGAGGCTCGGGGCCGGCCGAGGCTACGGGATGACGGTAGGTGCGGTCAAGGGCCAGACGGGCCAGACGGTCGCCCACCGGAGCTTTGTCGCGCGGATGTACGTCGAGTGAGTCGCCGTGGTCAAGGCTCACGGCCATTCCCACGTTGCCCACGCGGTCGCGGAGCACCTTCTGCATGTTGCGGAACTCGCCCCACGACGGCCTTGACAGCGAACTGAGCTGAACGAAGTAGAAAGGCATGTCGGTCTTGCCGAAGTATTCGCGCATATTTCCCACGAACGTTGGGAATAGAGCCTCGTGAATCTCGATATTGTGCTCGTTGCTCTCGCCCTGATACCATATCATGCCGCGCACCGGATAATGGTCGAGCGGGCTGATGGCTGCTGAAAAGAGATAGCTCGGCTCATAGGGATGACGCAGGTGTTTCTGGTCGCCTCCCATGTTCTGTATGGCGCGGCCGCGCACCCAGGGCTGCACATAGTCGTTGCGGCTCCAGTCGTTGAGAAGCTCCGGCATCACCTCGCGCAGTTTCTCCACGTCGATCCACGATTCTATGCCGGAACCGCCCACGGCATTCTGAATTATGCCCACAGGTACTTTCAGGCTGTCGCGGAGCTCCCGCGCGAAGAAGTAGGCCACGGCCGATACGTCAGGTGTGGTTTCAGGCGAGGCGTCGCGCCACCCTTTGGGCTCGAAATACCTCAGGTCGTTGACTCTCTGGCGTATGGAGTCGGGCCACGTGTTGTTGTCGGTAAGCGCTATCGGCTCCATCACGAAGAATCTCAGCAGCGAATCGGCGCTGGCAGCGGCTGCCTCAGTTCCTCCCGTGGCATCGCGCAGAAGGAACGCCATATTGCTCTGTCCGCTGGCTATCCACACCTCGCCGGCAAGAATGTCGCGCACCCTGACGGTGTCGCGGCCGTCAGTCACCGTCAGGGTGAGCTTTCGGCCGTCGGCCACCAGCGGCAGAATCTTAACCTTCCAGAATCCTTCGGCATCGGCCGCGGTTTGGTAGGTTCGCCCGGCAATGCGGAGCGTAATCGGGACTCCGGCGTCGGCACGACCGTGGAGCGTGAGATATTCGTCGCGCTGGAGCACCATGCCGTCGGTCATCACCGCAGGCAGGCGCAGGCCTCCGTAGTCGCCCGTAATGGCACCGTACACATACTGTGCGAGCAGATCCGCTCCCTCCTTGTTGGGATGCACGGAGTCGTGGATGAGGTTGTGGCGGTCGTGAAGCGGCGTGTTGAAGTCAATCAGCGTGCATCCGCTTTCAGCGGCCACCATGCGGATTTCCTCGCGGATTTTGTCGCGCCACACGCGCGTGCCGCTGCGGAACCGCCAGTGGCTCGAAAGCAGTGGCGATAGATTGGCTATGTAGATGCGCACGTCGGGGTTGATCTGGCGCAGGGTGTCTATGAGGCTGAGGTAATCACTCTTGAAAGAGCGGTTGAAGTACGGCCAGTTGCGCGGATCGGTATCGTTGACTCCTAAGTGCACTATGGCAATGTCGGGGCGGAACGCCTTTGCCTTTGCCCACTCCTCCGAAGCCATATAGGGGTTATGGCCGTTGTTGAGCAGTGTGGCGCCCGGACGTCCGAAATTGCCCACCTCGTATCCGTCGCCGAGCAGGGCCGCCAGCCGCGAGGGATAGGAATCGGCCTGAGGATCGGCGAGAGTGGAACCGTAAGTGATGCTGTTGCCTATGCAGGCCACTTTCACCGCCTTCGCTTCAGCGAGGAGCGCGGTCGCCATGACTGCCAGCAGGAATAGGAGTCGCTTCATGGATATGGGGGAATTAGAGTTGTTTGAGGAGGTCGTCTATAAGCATGACGCTTCGCACCATCATGCGCGGGATATGGAAGGGGCCTTTGAACAGGTTGCCCTTTGCCGGCTGGGCCACGGTGCCGTCGCGGTGAAGATAACCGAACCATTCTCCGTAGGCGGGGTCGGGCAGATGCGAGTAGGTCCATTCGTCAACGAGGCGATGGCGCTCTAAGTAGCTGTTGTCGCCGGTGGCGAGATAAGCGTAGAGCGTGGCTATGATGGCCTCGGTCTGCGGCCACCAGAATTTCATGTCCTGTGAATAGTCCTGGTTGGGGAAACCCTTGCAGTCGCGGAAGTTGATTATGCCGCCGAACTCGTTGTCCCAGCCCCATTCCCAGCTCCAGTCGAGAATCTGCAGGGCGAGTTTCTCCAGAGCGGCGTCGGAGCGGTGGCGCGCTTCCTCCAGCAGGAACCACGATGTCTCGATGCAGTGGCCCGGGTTTATGGTGCGTCCGGCCAGTGTGTCAATTACTTCGCCGTTCATACCCGTCATTTCAAGCAGAGCCTTGTATTCGGGGTGAACGAAGTAGGTGGCGAGGTCGTGAAGCGACTCGTCTATCTGCTCGTCGATCACAGGGTCGGTGATGCCGGCGCGGCGCAGACATGAGGCCGTGTTGATGAGAATCATGGTTATGGAATGGCCTCTCGCCTGAAGCGTGGGCTCATATTTGGGCGGAAGCATGCCGGGGGTGGCTATGAAGCGACGTATATCCTTGAAGAGTTCAAGGGCCTTGTGGGCGTAGGAGGCATCGCCGGTGGCTATGGAGTATTCACTCATGGCAATGGCCGCGAAACACTCCGAGAACACATAGCGGCGCTTGCGCAGTGGGCGGCCGTCGGCCGTAACCTCGAAGTACATCCGGCCGTCGGTGCGGTCGAAGCAGTGAGCCTCTATGAAGTCGAGACAGCTGCGGGCCATGTCGAGGTATTCGGGACGCTTTTCTATGTTGTTGTAGGCAAACGAGTAGACAAACGCGCATCTTCCCTGAAACCACACCGATTTGGTGGTGTCCATGAGATTTCCGGCGCGGTCCACGCAGGTGTAGACGCCTCCGTTCACGCGGTCGAGGCCATGTTTGAGCCAGAAGGGAAGTATGTCGGTGGTAAGGCCGGTGGCATAGCGTTCGCGGCACTCCTGTAGGTATTCCTTGATTTGATTTTTGTCCATGGCGGCTGTATCAGAATTTGTTGCAACGGTCGAAGAATCCGATTTCCTCGAGTTCTTTCTTCATGGCTTTCTCTTCGTCGGCGGTGACGTTGCGGAACGGCGTGCGGTTGGGGCCGAGGTCAAGGCCTATGAGCTTCATGATGCGCTTTCCGCCCACGATGTTGCCACGATAGCGGCATATCACGTTTATCACTTCCTGAGAGAAGTTCTGGTGTTCGCGTGCGCCTTCCAGGTCGCCGCGGTTCCAGCAGTCGATTATGGCGGTGAGCTCGCGGCCGTTGTAGTTGGTTGTGCCGCCTATGCCTCCCTGGGCTCCGCCCATGGCGAGACAGGGAAGGATGGTCTCGTCCTGACCGTGGAGCATGTCGTATTTGCCGTCCTTATACATGCGGCACTGGTTGTATTCGTAGAGGCTCTCGAATGTATATTTGATGCCGGCGAAGTTTGGCACGCGTCCGTCAACGGCCTTGAGCAGGTCGAGCATCGGCAGATATGCGCCGTTGAAAGCGGGGATGTGATAGTAATAGAAAGGAAGTTCGGGAGCGCCGGAGGCGATTTCCTCTATATATTTCACAAGTTCTTCTATACGTCCTATCTTGGGGAAGGGAGGAGCCATGGCGCCGATACCCCACGCTCCCGTTTCGGCAGCGTGGCGGGCGAGTTCACGGCTTGCGCGGGCGCAGCAGCTGCCCACGTGCACTATCACCTTGAATCCTTCGGGAGCGGCTTTCACCCATGCCTCGGTGAGGCGTTTGCGTTCGTCGTCGGTGAGCATATAGCCCTCGCCCGACGAGCCGTTGATGAACACTCCCTTGAGTCCGTTTTTCTGAAGCATGGCGGCGTATGCCGGTATGGGTTCGAGGTTCACGTCACCGTTGGCGTAGAATGGTGTGAACGGCGCGTCTATGAGTCCTTTGATTTTTTCCATTGTCATATAGGATATATTTAAGTCGTAAATTATCTGTGGATGTTTTATGTATAGTGATTTATTCTGCTATGGTCTCGGCTTCGAGGTTGAGTTCCTGATCTTTGTCGTCGTATTTCGGACGCAGTACGGCAAGCTGCAGCACAAGCGCCACTACCAGTATCACGCCCATGAAGGCGAAGCACATTCCCAGTCCCACCTTTTCGGCCAGACCTCCAAGCAGCTGGGTTGTGATAGCGCCCATGATCACACCCACGGAGTTCATGAATCCGTAGGCCATGGCGCGCTGGCGCGATGACACGAACTGGCACAGGATAGGCATGTTGTTGGCATCGAACATTCCATAACCTACGCCGAAAAACAGGCCTGCGGCCACCGACAGCACAGCATTGTGGGCCAATCCTATGAGCACAAGTGCCGGAATCATCATTGCCAGGCCTATGGCGCTCGTGTAGATGCGTCCCTTGACGTTGCGTTTCACCCAGCGGTCGCTGAGCGGGCCGCCTATCATCACGCCTATGAAGCTCGACACGGCTATGGTGAGTGTGGCCATCGGGCCGGCCCATTCCATGTTTAGGCTGAGATTGTCGTGAAACAGCGTCGGGAGCCAGTTCTTTGTAGCCCAGCCGGGTATGGAGCTTGATGCGAAGAAAAAGAGAATCACCCAGAAGGCCATTGTGGAGAACACGGTTGCCAATGACTGGATCACATTTTCTTTCTTCACCTTTGTGTCGGTTTTCCGTGCAGTCGGAGCGGCGGAGCCGTGGCCTGATTTCTCATACAGAAGGAATGTGAGGAGAAGAGCGTAGCCCACGCCGATTATTCCGAACCATTGGAACGTTGACTGCCACGACCATGTGGTGGCAACCATGGAGCCGAAGCCGCCCAGAGCCTGGCCGCAGTAAAGTCCGGTCATGTGCAGGCCTATCGCCAGCGAGCGGCCTTTGCCCGTGAAGAAATCAGCTATAAGCGAAAGTGCCGATGGTATGTAAAGTGCCTCGCTTATGCCCATTATGCCGCGAAGCCACATCAGTTCCTCGAAATCATCGCAATAGCCCATGGCATACGTGACTGCGCTCCACACGCCAAGCGAACCCACTATGAGCCATTTGCGGCTCACTCTGTCGGCCACCGCTCCGGAGAACGGGCTGAAAATGCCATAGACCCATAGGAATATGGCCATGAGATATCCGAAGTATTTAGGATCGGCCACGAGTGTTATGTCGGCGCCGATGTTCTGCTGCATCGTCGAAAGCATCTGGCGGTCAAGATAGTTGAGCAGGGCCACTATCCACAGGAGGCCAACCACAACCCAGGGATAAAATTTCTTTTCAGTCAGTTTCATGGTAATCGGTATTATCGGTTTGCTATTGAAGGTCAGATGTAAAAATAGTCTTTGGACACGGCAAAATTAACTTTTGAGCTTTATCCCGCAAAATAATTAACCTATAAAATATTACTTTTGCAGCGAATCAAAGCCGATTGTATTTCCATGTATTCGCGAATAAGAGATTTCATAGCCGCCGCTACCGGCGCCCAGGCGCACGCCGCCTCTACCGACGTCCTGATTATAATCGGAATATTGCTCACGGCCGTCGCGTTCTATTATCTGTCGGTATGGGTGCTCTACGCCCTGGAACGGCTCGTCGACAAAAGTCCTACCAAATGGGACGACGACATGCTCAACCACCGCCTGGCCCGTGGCGTGAGCCAGCTTTCTCCAGCCATCTGGATCTCGGTGATGCTTCCGCGCTTCTTCACGGGCGAGGGCAGCGAGCCTATCTATATCATCGATGTGGTGACGCGGTTCTATGTGCTCTGGGCCGTGGTGAGGATAATAGTGATTCTCATCGACAATCTCTACGGGGCGTTTGTGCGGCGCGAGAACCTGCAGGCCTATGCCATAAAGGGTATTTTCCAGATGGCGAAGCTTGTGGTGTTCGGCATAGGCACGATAATCGGTGTGAGCATTCTCATAAACAAGACGCCCGTGGCAATTCTCACGGCTCTGGGAGCTTCGGCGGCAGTACTCATGCTGGTGTTCAAGGACACGATTCTCGGCCTGGTAGCAAGTGTGCAGCTCTCGGCCAACAGGATGGTTACCAAAGGCGACTGGATAAGCATGCCCTCCCACGGCGCCAACGGCACGGTGGAGGATGTGTCGCTCACCACCGTAAAGGTGCGCAATTTCGACAATACCGTCACCACCGTTCCTCCTTACTCGCTCGTGAGCGAATCGTTCCGCAACCATCAGACCATGGCCCGGTTTGGCGGCCGCCGCGTGTGCCGTGCCTTCTATATCGACGCCAACACCGTGCGCTTCTCCACTCCCGATGAAATGGAACGGCTCCGCTCCCTTGGATTCCTTCCGGCCGATTTCAAGGCCTCGGAACGGTGCGTCAACCTGCAGCTGCTCCGCAGTTACCTCGAGCGTTATATCGCCTCGCTTCCCGTGGTGAACACCTCTCTCACCAACATGGTGCGTCAGCTCGACCCCACCCCCTCGGGCCTCCCCATCGAAGTCTACTTCTTCACCCGCACCACCGAATGGATTGAATTCGAGCACATCCAGGCCGACGTCTTCGACCACATCTACGCCGTCATCCCCGCCTTCGGCCTCGCCGTCTTCCAGTCCCCCGCCGGCCGCGACTTCACCCCCGCCCCCAACTAATCCCCGTAGTCCCTTCTCCCCCAAGAAATCCCCTTCCAAGGAAAATCCCTCCCTCAAGAAGAAAAATACCCTCTTCTCTCCCATAAAAAGCCCGCTTCTGCAGGCTTTTTTTATTACCCAACCATCATCAACCCTACCGACTTTACTGACCTTACGGACTTCACTGACCCTACCGACTTTACGGACTTAAGCGATCCTTCCCACATTATATCCCTCCCCACATTATATCTTTAAAATGGCCCACCAGCCACCATAGAATCATTAAAATCAGCCAAGTCTGTATTGTCCGTAGAGTCCGTAATGTCGGTAAAGTCCGGTCCCTAAAGTCTGTATCGTCCGTAGCATCCCTAAGGTCTGTAAGATCCCTAAAACCAGTTGCCCCCAATAACTGAAGAGGGTGGCGGAACCATCGGTTCCGTCACCCTCTCATTGTTGGGTCGATATCACTCCTCGCGGAGTGATGCCTTTATGTTAGTATGCCTAACAATTCCTAATTAGTAGATTATAGGACCTGCACCCCAGTTGGGAGCACCTACATCCTGCCACAGACGCTCGG
This sequence comes from Bacteroidales bacterium M5, assembly GCA_001689535.1. Lineage (GTDB taxonomy): Bacteria > Bacteroidota > Bacteroidia > Bacteroidales > Muribaculaceae > Paramuribaculum. Next base: position 30,124 of record LUJP01000066.1, on the reverse strand, counting down.
TATTGAGGATACCTGCCTGGAAGTCAGCAACAGCATTCAGGGTAAAGCCCTGGCGGCTGTAAACCTCAGCAAGGATATCTCGCATCTGGTCTGTATCGCTCGGCTTCTGGAAGTCGGGACGACGAGGCATAATCGTTGCGGCAATAACTGAGTAGGTTGTGCGGGGAAGGATGCTTGAACCAATCTTGGGCACACCTGAACGACGGGCAGTCACGAAATGGTCAACAGTATTGAACATGAAGTGGATTTCCAGGTTGAGGAAAATCTTCTCCAGGTCTTCCGACTTGTTACCGGTCAGCTGATAGTCAGGACGTGCGAGAAGTGCAGCGACCTCACCGTCCTGGAGTGCGATATTTGCCTCATATTCATCGGCATATCCGTAAGTCTGATCGTAGTACTGAACTTTATTGAGACTTGCAAGGCGAGCCCAGGTATTTACAGACTGCTCAACAGCTTTTTTGAAATATTCAGCTGCGGAACCAAGACCGGCAACGCCGCCGTATGTAGCAAACTCAGCGAGATAGAAGTTAATTTCAGCTGCCGAGAGATACATATCGTAGCGAGGAGTATCGGTATCATAGTCAGCACGTTCGGCGTTATCACCCGGTATACGTGGAAGTGTGAAGTCCTCGTTCGTACGGATAAGTTTCTCGTTAGCAGTAGAGTAAGGACGATAAGAGAAAGTTGCGTCTGCTTCTCCTACGTGAACTGAAATCTGGTTGCCACCTTCTGCGGCTCCCTGGCTATAAAGGAAGTACTGGCCATTTTCCTTGTTGTGGAGATTAGCACCGGTTACGGGGTCAATCATGTCAGGCACACCGATATAGCGGGCCCAGAGATTACCACCGAATTCGTCCTTGTAACCTTTGAATACACCGTTCTCAATTATGCAACGCTCAAGAACAACAGGAGGCATCACATCCTTATGTCCGTTAGATAGGTAATACTGGATAACCTTACCGGTCCAGTTGTTCTTCTCGAACTGGAAGCGGAGACGCGGGTCTTTGTTGGTGCGGAGCCAGTCTACAACTTTCTGGTTACCTACGATACCGTGATAATCGTAAGAAGTATTGCCTGAACCATAAGCAATTTCACCTGCATCAATACCGGTCACAGCATCCAAAGCCCTTGCTGATGATTTGTTGAAGAGAACATCATCGGCAGAATCGGTAATCACACCGTCAGCAACGGCTTCTCCTACAATCTGTTTTGCCAAAGCTGCATTCTGAGCAAGCAAACGAGTGGCAAGTTTCACGCGAAGAGAACTTGCAAACTTGGCCCATTTATTCCAGTCTTTACCAAAAATGATATCATCAGAAGCGCTACCGGACTGACCGGCAGGAGGATTCTTGAATACCTGAACTGCATTTTTAAGTTCAGTATTCCAAAGATCATAAAGATCTTTTACTCTATCATACTGAGGGGTAAGAGTGCCACCGCGATAAGCTCGTCCACCTTCAGTATAGGGAACATCACCGGAAGTATCCGAATCCATGATGCCACAATATATAGCAATCACCTTGACAGCCTGAAGATATGCATTATAGCTTGCAGCCTCTTCCTCCGACATCTGTCCGAGGGTATATTCCATTTCACTGACATAAGTGAGAGCCTTTACCATGCAGCCGCTTGTGGAAGGAACACTGTTCTTAAGTGTTTCCTCTGTGATACCGCTGGAGAAGCTGGCCATCTGGGAGTTGATGAAAGTAGGTCTTACTCCATAGAAGTAGTGACCGTAGCCGAAAGGATAGAACGCGAATTCGGCAGAGCAGAGTAGAGTAGAAGGGGTTGCCTTCGTAATCTGTGTCGGCTTTGTATTTTGATCGGACCAGTCGTCGCGGCAGCTGCTGAAACCTACCAGCATGGCGCCTACGCAACCTACCGAAAGAAGTTTTTTAAATTTATTCATAGTTGTGTTGTATCAAAATTTTTGGTATTAGAACTGGGCATTGATAGTGAAAGTGAAGCTTGCAACAGTTCCGTCGTAGTTACGGATACGGAACTCGTGGGAGTTGGTACCGCGAACTGACTCGGGGTTGATGCCGTTAGGCAGACTGTTGTGGAGATAACCAAGGTTGTGACCGGTAGCGGTAAGAGTAAGGCCCTTTGCGCCAATCTTGGAGGCTATGGTCTGAGGCATCGAGTAGCTAAGAGAGATCTCACGAAGTGCTACATAGTTGAGCTTATGATACCACATCTCGTTTACAGAACCACCAGTTGCGGTGTAGCCCCATGCGTTTCTGAACAGCTGGTAAGTACCGGCATGTGAAGGCTCAACAATACCTTTCTCCATGAGTTCGCGGAAAGTCTCGCCGCTTGTGTATTTACCGGATCCTACTACATAGGTATAGGAGCCATCGCCACGAGGATTACCGGTGTTGACCATAGTTGCAATTTCTGTACCGGTTCTGAAGATACCCTCAGGTATCACACCGTCGTTGTAAGTCTTACCGGTCCACATTGAAGTAAACTTCGTACCGCCGTGAGCAGCATCGCGCCATTTGAGAGAGCTCTCAGTGATACCCATCTGGGTTCCGTAACGGTTGTTGAAGGCTGCTACGTAGCCACCCCAGCGGCCGTCGATAGCCACATTAAGTCGGAGGTTCTTCCAGCGGAGATTAGTTGATACACTACCGAGGAACTTGGGGTTGATATCGCCGATAACTTCGGGAACCATAGAAGGACGCTCGTAAGCTACCTTACGGGTATTGTTGAAGTTCAGGACATTGAGACCCGACTCGGTGTCTTTTTCAGGAGCGGAGTCAGACATAAGGGTACCGTAAGCACCACCTACCTTGGCTACAGAACCAACACGGAAGTTACCGTACTGTACATTACCGGAGAGCTCGATAAACTCGGCAGCGTCGGGATGGAGTTCAACAATCTTGGAGCGGTTGCGGGTATAGGTGAAGTTGATATCCCAGGTCCAGTCCTTTGTCTCGATAGGAGTGGCATTGAGAGCGAGCTCGATACCTTTGTTTTCGATGTTACCGGCATTGATGAGCTGACGGCTGAGACCTGACTGAGAAGGAACGGAGATTTCCATAATCTGATCCTTGGTATTCTCCTTATAATAGGTGAAGTCGAGACCGAAGCGGTTGTTCACGAAACGCCAGTCGAGACCGAACTCCCATGAAGTCTTACGTTCGGGTTTGATGTTGAGAGCGTAAGCGGTGCCGGGAATACCTACGGTAGGAACATTTGTACCGTTATGGTCAACATTTACAAAGCTGTAAGCTGAGTTGATGCGATAGGGATCGGTATCATTACCAACCTGAGCCCATGATCCACGGAACTTAGCCATAGATACCCACCAGGGAAGATACTCACGGAAAGTGTTATCTGCAAGCCAAGATGCCGATACGGAGGGATAGAAGTAGCTGTAAGTACCGTGTCCGTCGGAGTACAGAAGAGCCGATGACCAGTCATTACGTCCGGTTACATCCAGGTAAACCTGACCCTTCCAGCTTGCGCCGATCTGGGCCATTGCCGACCACATGGTCTTCTTACCGCTGACATCGGCAGAATACGTGGGAGCATTCTTGGAGTTGGTAATAAAGAACTTGTTGTAGTTCACAAGACCGCCATTGGTATGAGCGGAGCTTGCCTGATAGTAGGAGTGGAAATACTCACCTCGAAGCATGGCATGAGCCTCGAAATCGCCAAAATCCTTATTGATGTTTGCATTGATATTGAGGTTAGTCTGCTCTTTAGTGCTCTGGCTCAGACCATAGTAACCACCTTCACCGTCGATACCGGTACCATATTCTTTATCCTCGCCACGAACATTGTAGTAGTTGAAAGAACCTTCGGCGCTGAGACGCAGCCAGTCGAGAGGAGTAACGGTAATCTTGGCGTTAGGACGAACCACATTTTCTTTGCGCATGTAGGTATTCTCGAAGATACGCCACCACAGGTCGTTCTGCGCATTGTTGTAGTTGGGGTCGCCGGGGATAGGCAGACCGCCGCGGGAACCTTTATAATTACGCTTCTCATTGGCAACGTCGACCCAGGGCTGAAGGTTGCCGCTATAGGTGAAGTATTCACCCATATTGAGAGGTGAGTTGCGGGGAGTAGAGTTAGCAAATGTAACACCGCCTTCAACGTTCACAGTCTTGCTGATCTGGTGGGAAGCCTTGAGCATATAGCTGAAACGCTTGAAATCGTTGCGGTCAACAACACCTTCTGAGTACTGATAACCGGCCGACATATAGAATGTGGTGGTTTCATTACCGCCGGTTACTGCAACGTTGGTGTTGCTGGTAAAGCCGGTGCGGTGAGCATCCTTGTAGTTATTCTTGAATGCGTGATAAGGCATGATACGGCCGTCAAGGTACTCTACAGGAGTTCCTTCATAGTCCGAATATGCAGCACCCCAGCCATAGCCGCCGCCATTGTTGGCGGTTGCGATAAGAGAGGGAACGCCATTAGCATTAAGAGCGAGTCGGTTATCCCAAGGATCCTCGCCATAGGTGCTATAGCCTACACGGGGGCCGGAACCATAAATAGTGTTGAACTTAGGAGCACTGATCATCCAGTTGCAACCGAGGCTCTGAGTAACGGTCACGCCGTAACCCTTTGAACCCTTACCGCTCTTGGTGGTGATCACAACCACACCGTTAAGACCGCGCGAACCGTAAAGTGCGGTAGCGGCAGCGCCTTTCAGCACCGATACCGACTCGAAGTCGGCGGGGTTGAGGTTCTTGAGCTCGTTACCATAGTCAAGGTTATTGCCGTCCCAGTCAGCTTCCTTATCCTGCTGATCATTATCGAGTATAATACCGTCTACAACGTAAATAGGCTGGTTGTTCTTTCCGAGGGTGGAAGCACCGCGGATTTCAATCTTGTTGTGACCGAATAGACCACCGTCCGACTGGTTGATGTTCACACCGGCAACTTTTCCCTGAAGTGCCGACACGGGGTTTACGAGGTTAGTGTTGAGTTCCTCGCCCTTGAGTTCGGTCACGGCGTAACCGAGGGCTTTCTTTTCACGTTTCATACCGAGAGCGGTCACAACGACTTCGTCGAGGTTGTGGGCGTTCTCTTTAAGAGTAATGGACACGGGCTCGCTACCTGTCACCTTGAAGGTATAAGGATCGCAGCCAATGTAGGTAACTGTGATTTCGTCGCCGATTTTTACACCTTTCAGCGAGAACTCACCATCGATATTTGTGGCAGCGCCTGTTCCGGCACCTTTCACAATCACTGAGGCGCCGATCACCGGCTCACCCGTTGAGTCATACACTGTACCGGTACACGTTACAGTCTGCGCAGGAGCCTGTGCAGTCTGAGCTTCCGTGGCATAAACCGCTCCGCATGCGCCGCAGGAGAGGATACCGGCCAGCATCAATTTAGTTAATTGATTAGGCATAGATTGGTTAAAAAATGATTGATTAATAAAAATGTGTATCTAAAATGTTTATATTTCGATTGGTATTGGCAAGTTTCCTGTATGGTCTCCTACAATTTACATTGGTATTGATTCCATGGCATCGGGAAGTTACCAAGCACGCACTTATAGCCTTCCACCTGCAAATTTAGTATAAAAACATCGACAATTCCAACAAAACAGTTGTTTTTTTCTATGACAAAACGCATTTTTTGACCCGTTTATTATCCCTCCGACCCCTAAAAGGCTTATTTAACATACAGAAACCCATTTTTACAACCAGCCTGCTCTGGCCGACGTTTCGCAACAGGGAAGGCCGGCGTCTGCTGCCCTGGGAAGGTCGGCGTCCCCGCCGTCCATTTCCCTAAGAAGATCACCGTCCGTTACCCTGGGAAGGTCGGCGTCCCCGCCGTCCTTCTCATGGAGTGTCGATGTCCTCATCGACACCACTCAACCAGCAGGAGAGCTGCCGTTTCTCTCCGCCAAGCGGTATAGGCGCGATGTATCCCCTCTCCAAAAAAGTCACCATATATAAAAAGTCACCATATATAAATATCAGGTGAACCTCCGGACCTCCGCACGCCTCTCAATCCGCATCAGCATGGGTTCTCCTCAAAAAAATACGTACCTTTGCCGTGGCACAACATATTTTAACCAATCATTTACAGCTTATGAAAAAGCAATTCACCCTTCTTTCGCTGCTCGCTGCAGCCGCCACCCAGGCTGCAGCCGCTCCGGGCGCCACAGCCGGTCCCGAGGCAAGGCTGCTCCGCTTCCCGGCCACAAACGGCCGCGACGTGGTGTTCAGCTACGCCGGCGACCTCTACACCGCCCCGCTTGCCGGCGGCGAGGCACGCCGCCTCACATCCCACATCGGCAACGAGATTTTTCCTCGATTCTCGCCCGACGGCCGGCAGATAGCTTTCACCGGACAATACGACGGCAACACCGAAGTATATCTGATGGATGCCCGCGGAGGCGAACCCCGCCGCATCACCTACACATCTACAAACTCGCGCGATGACCTGGGCGACCGCATGGGCCCCAACAACATCACCATGGGCTGGGCGCCCGACGGCACGGTCGTATACCGCAACCGCATTGGCGACGGATTCGACGGCCAGCTCTGGAAAGCCCCCACAGACGGCTCCATGCCAACCCGCATTCCCCTGCCCGAAGGCGGTTTCTGCTCCTTCTCGCCCGACGGAAAGCGCATGGCCTACAACCGCGTGATGCGCGAATTCCGCACCTGGAAATACTATCGTGGCGGAATGGCCGACGACATCTGGATCTACGACCCCGCTAAAGGCACCGTGACCAACATCACCTCCAATCCCGCCCAGGACATCGCCCCGATGTGGATCGGCGATGAGATTTTCTTCATCTCCGACCGCGATATGACCATGAACCTCTTCGCCTACAACACCCTCACAGGCAAAACCGAGAAAGTGACCGACTTCTCCGACTTCGACATCAAGTTCCCCTCGTCCGACGGCCACACCATCGTGTTTGAGAAAGGCGGCTACATCTATGCCTTCAATCCAGCCACACGCCAGTCGCGCAAAATCAACATCACCCTCGCCGCCGACAACGTCTACGCCCGTCCGCAGCAGCAGTCCGTGGCCGACCGCATAACCAACGCCAGCCCCTCGCCTGCAGCCGAGCGCATGGCCGTGACGGCCCGCGGCGAAGTGTTCGACGTCCCCGCAGCCGGCAAAGGCGTGACACGCAACATCACCCGCACTCCCGGCGCCCACGACCGCGCTGCCGTGTGGAGCCCCGACGGCAAGTCGATAGCCTACATCTCCGATGCCACCGGCGAGACCGAAATCTGGCTCAAAGATGCCGACGGCTCCACTCCCCGCCAGCTCACCAAAGGCAACGACACCTACATCCGCGCCCTCCAGTGGACGCCCGACTCCCGCCGCATCATCTACACCGACCGCAAGAATCGTGTGGTGAGCGTTGACCCCGCATCTGGCGCAAAGACCGTGCTCTTCACCAACCCCGAGCACGAAATGCGCGGCATAGCCGTATCGCCCGACAGCCGCTGGATAGCCTACTCTCGCTCCGGCGCCAACCAGATGGGCGTGATCTACGTGCGCTCCCTCGCCGACGGAAAAGAGTATCCCGTGACCGAAAAATGGTACGACTCATCCTCGCCGATATTCTCCTCCGACGGCCGCTACCTCATCTTCACCTCCGAGCGCGACTTCAACCCCACCTACGGGCAGCTTGAGTGGAACCACGTCTACAACAATATGGGCGGCATCTACATGGCAATGCTCGCCGCCGACACCCCCTCGCCCCTCCTCCCCGAAGACGAAAAACTCTCCACCGACACCGACAAACCAGCCAAGTCCGTAGAGTCCGTAAAGTCTGTAAAGTCCGCAGAGTCCGCTAAACCCCAGCCCGCCCCCACCGTCACCATCGACCCCGAAGGCCTCCCCGGACGCATAGTCAAGCTTCCCCTCCAGGCCGGCAACTACCGTCCCGTCTACTCCGACGGCAAGACCGTGTGGTACTCCTCGCGCCGCTCCACCCGCGCCTTCGACCTTGCCAAGGCCGAGGACAACGCCGTGGCCGACGCCATGATGATCCCCGCTGCCGACGGAAAGCACGCCTTATATATAATAGGTGAAAAAATCTACACCGGCCCCCTTTCGGCATCGAAAGTGAAGCTTGAAAAGCCCGTCGACCTCTCCGACATGGTGGCCGTCATCGACTATCCCGCCGAGTGGGCGCAGATTTTCAACGAGACCTGGCGCGCCTATCGCGACGGATTCTACCTCGAAAACATGCACGGCGTAGACTGGAAAGCCATCCACGACAAATATGCCGCCCTGCTTCCCTGGGTGAAGACACGCCTCGACCTCAACTACCTGATTGGCGAGATGATATCCGAGCTTGCCTGCGGCCACGCCTACGTTAATCCCGGCGAGAAACCCGAAGCTCCCCGCGTCTCCATGGGTCTGCTGGGCGCCGACATCAGCCGCGTGAAAGGCGGCTACCGTATCGACGCCATCCTCGAGGGCGCTCCCTACTCCAAGGAACTCGTTTCCCCTCTGGCTCAGCCCGGCACAGGCGTTAAGGCCGGTGACGTCATCACCGCAATCGACGGCATCGCCACCGACACCGTTGCCAACATCCAGACGCTCCTCGCCGGAAAAGCCGGCGTGCTCACCGAGCTTACCATCGCTCCCGCCGGATCGACCAAAGCAGCCCGCAAGGTCGTTGTCAAACCCCTTGACAATGAATATCCTCTGCGCCATCTCCAGTGGGTGCGCCGCAACATCGACCGCGTCGACAAGGCCACCGACGGCCGCGTGGGCTACATCTACATCCCCGACATGGGTCCCGAAGGCCTCAACGAGTTCGCACGCTATTTCTATCCGCAGCTCGACAAGGAAGCCCTCATAATCGACGACCGCGCCAACGGCGGCGGCAACGTGAGCCCCATGATCATCGAACGCCTGATGCGCCGCCCCTACCGCATGACAATGCGCCGCGGCTCCAATCTCACAGGCACCGTCCCCGACGGCTCCCATACCGGCCCGAAAGTGCTCCTGATCAACAAATATTCAGCCAGCGACGGCGACCTCTTCCCCTGGAGCTTCAAGGCCAACAAGCTCGGCACCGTAGTGGGAACCCGCACCTGGGGCGGTATCATCGGCATCAGCGGCTCGCTCCCCTACATGGACGGAACCGATGTGCGCGTGCCTTTCTTCACCAACTACGACGCCGCCACCGGCCAGTGGATTGTTGAAAACCACGGCGTTGACCCCGACATCCTCATCGACAACGACCCCGTGAAGGAAGAAGCCGGCATCGACCAGCAGCTCGACAAAGCCATCCAGGTAGCCCTCGACCAGCTCAAGGACCGCAAACCCCTTCCCCCCGTCCCCGCTCCCCGCACATTCAAATCCCTCGGCCTCTAACGATTAAATATTAGAACTCGAAATCCCACCCAAGGCGTTGCGTCAAACACCAAAATTTGACGCAACGCCTTCCTATTTCAGCTATCTCGGCTACCCCCTGGGAGGGTCGGCCTCCGGCCGTCCATAGCCATCCTGTTCCTTCCTCAATTTTTTTTAGTAACTTTAGGCCCAAAATCCAACTCCGCAATGAACCGCACCAAGCAAGCCCTCCGCAGCCGCACATTCCTAGGCACCCTCATATCCCTGGCGCTCATGGCCATAATAGCCTTCGTCTACTTCTACCCCGACGCCGCCCAGGGCAACGTGCTCCAGCAGTACGACACCCAGCAGGGCATAGCCATAGGCCAGGAAGTCAAGGCATTCCACGAAGCCACTGGCGAGACATCCCGCTGGACCAACTCTGTGTTCTCCGGCATGCCCACCTTCCAGATCTCCCCCTCCTACCCCTCCGGGGCGCTCTTCCGCTGGATCAACACCGTGATGGGCTTCGGCCTTCCGGCTCCCGCCAACCTCGTGATGATGATGATGCTTGGCTTCTTCATCCTGCTCATGACCATGCGCATGCGGTGGTATGTGGCCCTCATCGGAGCCATAGCCTACGGATTCTCATCCTATTTCGTGATTCTTATCGGTGCCGGCCACATCTGGAAGTTCGTCACCCTCGCCTATATCCCGCCCACAATCGCCGGCATAATTCTCTGCTACCGCGGCCGTTATCTTGCAGGAGCGGCAATAGCCGCCCTCTTCGCCATGATGCAGATTGCAAGCAACCACGTGCAGATGTCCTACTACTTCCTGTTCGTGATTCTCGCCTTCGTCATCGTGGCTCTCATCAAGGCCGTCAAAGCCCGTGAGATGCGCCGCTGGCTCATAGCCACAGGCTCCCTCGCCGTAGCCGGCGTGGCTGCCGTGACGGCCAACCTCCCGAGCCTCTACTACACCTACGAATACTCCAAGGAGACCATGCGCGGAGGCCATTCCGAGCTGACCCGCACAGATACCTCGGCAGGCTCCGAGGCCGGCCTCGACCGCGACTACATTACCCAGTACAGCTACGGCGGCGCCGAGACCTTCACCCTCCTCATCCCCGACATCAAGGGAGGCGCCACTGTCAAACCCGAGAAAGGATCTAACAAGATGCTCACTCTCGCCGACCTCGACGAAGCCAAGGAAATGGTGAAAAACGGCTCCATTTCCCCCGACGAAGCCTATTATCTGGGCTACGTAGGCCAGTATTTCGGCGAGCCGGAGCCTACCAACGGCCCCGTCTATATCGGCGCGCTGATTTTCGCGCTGTTCCTTGCCGGATGCTTCATGGTGCGCGGCCCGCTCAAATGGGCGCTCGTGATTCTCACGGTGTTCTCCATTCTCCTTGCTCTGGGGCGCAACTGCATGTGGCTCACCGATATCATGATTGACTACATGCCAATGTACAATAAGTTCCGAACCGTGGAGAGCATTCTGGTGATAGCCGAATTCACCATGCCCCTACTCGCGGCCATGGCGCTGCAGCAGATTTTCACAGGCCGTCCCGCCGAATCGCTTGCGCGCAACCGCCGCGGCATTGCGTGGGGCTTCGGCATTGCGCTGGGAATCTGCCTTCTGGCCATAATCGCGCCCTCCATCTTCGGCTCTGCGGTGACCGATACCGACCGTCAGACCGACGCCATGATTTCCCAGCAGCTCGCCGCCCAGGGCGCCGACGCCGCTACCCTTCAGGCCTTCTCACTCAACAATCCCCGCATATTCGGAGCCATTGAGAATCTCCGCTACTCCATGGTGCGCGCCGACGCCATGCGCAGCTTCATCATAGCGGCCTCCGGTCTCGGCGTTCTCCTGCTCTACCTTTTCGGCAAACTCTCCCTCGGCCTCGCTGCAGTGATAGCCGGAACGCTCGTGTGCGGCGACCTCTTCCTTGTCAACAAGCGCTATCTCGACACCGAGAGCTTCGTGCCCAAGCGCCTCAGCCGCGGCGACCCGTTCCCGCTCACCGATGCCGACCGCACCATCCTCGCCGACACCGTCACGAGCTACCGTGTGCTCAATATGCCCCAGTTCTGGCAGCCCGGCCCGTCCTACCGCCACAAGACCATCGGAGGCTACCACGCCGCCAAGCTCACCCGTTATCAGGACCTCATAGACCGTCACTTCCAGCCATTCCTTTCCGGGAATCCCTCGGCAGGCGACTGGAATGCCGTCAACATGCTCAACGCCCGCTATATAGTTGACTATACCGGCACTCCGCTTCAGAACGAGGAGGCCCTCGGCAACGCATGGTTTGTCGACTCCGTGGCCTACGTTGACGGCGCCGATGCCGAAATGGCCGCTCTCGACATCATCGATCCCGCGCGCACAGCCGTAGCCGACCGCCGTTTCAGCGACGTTCTCGGTTCCTCCGCACCGCGCGCCGCCTCCGATACCATCCGCCTCACCACCTACGCTCCCAACCGTCTCACCTACCACGCCGAGAGCGCCCGCGGAGGCGTGGCCGTGTTCTCGGAGGTGTTCTTCCCATGGGGATGGACTGCCACCGTCGACGGTCAGCCCGTGGAAATCGGCCGCGTAAACTATCTGTTGCGTGCCATCAGGCTCCCTGCCGGCAGCCACACCGTGGAGATGCGCTTCGATCCCGCCTCGCTCCACGCTACCGACACCGCGGCCACCATAGCCGTGATTATCATCTACATAGCTCTCGCCGCAGCCCTTGCGCTCTATATCATCGGCCGTCGGAAAGCCGAAACCGTCCCCGCGCATGAATCTACAGTGGGCTAAGCATCCCCTCTCGCGCCGCCTTCGCTCGCGAGGCTTCGGCGTCCACTCTCCGTTTGCCTTTGAGTTCATCAGGCAGGTGCTCGCACAGCCCTGTGCCTACTATTGCTACGCCCGCATTGCCTCACTCGCCGTCTCGCGCCGCGATGCGGCCACCTCCAGGCTGCTCTTTCGCGTCGCCCTCCGTTTCCGTCCGGCTTGCGTCGGCCTGCAGCCCGGTATCTCCCTCTCTCCCGCAATGATCGCCGCCCTGGAGGCAGCCATGCCCTCGGCAACCATTGTCACCGGAAAGGCCCCGTTCATGATTTGTGCCGGTCCGTTCCAGGGCACTCCGGAACCCGGAGCTGTCCTATTCTCCACTCTTCCTTATTCCGACCCGGTAGCTCACTGCGCTCCGGCCTTCGGCATGTCGTTTAACGGCTCGTCAGGCTCCGTTTACGTGGGACTGCCCCATCTGCCGCGCCAGGCATTCGAACTCACCGACTGACATTCCTCTCCGCCATGAGAAAGATTGACGACACCGAAAAAGCCATTGCTGGATTCGAGGCGTTTCTTGTGCTCGAACGGGGCCTCTCCGACAACACCCGCACCGCCTACCTGGCCGACGTCGCCAAACTCATCTCCTATCTGACCGAAGAAGGCGTATCGCTCAACGATGTCACCCTTTCCCATCTCCAGGCCTTCGCCGCCGACCTTTTCGACCTCGGCATATCTCCCCGCTCGCGCTCCCGCATAATCTCTGGTGTGAAATCCTTCTTCCGCTTCCTGAAAATGGAAGGATACCTCGATTCCAATCCTGCCATACTTCTGGAGAATCCCAAGCCGGGCCGACACCTCCCGGAGATTCTCAGCGTCGACGAAATCGACGCCATGATTTCCGCCATCGACCCCGCATCGCCCGAGGCCGTCCGCAACCACGCCATCATGGAGACGCTCTATGGGTGCGGTCTCCGTGTCAGCGAGCTTATAAATCTTGAAATCAGCCGCGTGTACCTCGACGAGGAATACGTAGTGGTACGAGGCAAAGGCTCCAAGGAACGCCTTGTGCCCCTATCGCCTGTGGCTGCTGCCGAGATTCGCCGCTGGCTCGTGGAGCGCGCCGACATCAACGTGAAGCCCGGCGAGGAAAACATGCTTTTTATCTCGCGCCGCGGACGCCGGCTCACCCGCGTGATGATTTTCTATATCGTGAAACGCCTCGCCGATCTCGCGGGAATCAAACGCGAAGTCTCGCCCCACACTCTGCGACATTCCTTTGCCACCCATCTGCTTGAAGGGGGCGCCAATCTGCGCGCTATCCAGCAGATGCTCGGCCACGAAAGCATAGCCACCACCGAGATTTACATACATATCGATTCCTCAAGGCTCCGCAGTGAAATTCTCTCCTGCCATCCCCGAAACAATCCCGCCGCACTCACCGACCTATGACACAGAAACCTGCCGTAGTGGGGCGCTTTGCCCCTTCCCCTTCCGGACGCATGCATATGGGCAACCTCTTCACGGCCCTCATGTCGTGGCTCTCGGTCCGCAGCACCGGCGGCCGCTGGATTCTGCGTATCGAAGATCTTGACCCGCAGCGCTCACGCCGCGAGCATGCCGAAGCGATAGAAGCCGATCTCCGCTGGCTCGGCCTTGACTGGGACGAAGGCGGTCTCGACAACATTGGCCCCTCCGGCCCCTACAGCCAGAGCCAGCGCGGCCATCTCTACGCCGCCGCCCTCGAGCAGCTCCGTTCCGCCGGCATGGTCTATCCCTGCTTCTGCACGCGCGCCGACATCATGGCCTCGAACGCGCCCCATCTCTCCGACGGCAACATCATCTACGCCGGCACATGCCGCCCGGCCCCGGCTCCACCGTTTCCTCCGATAGTCACCGACCGACCGCATTCCGAGCGTCTCTGGGTGCCCGATGAGACCATCGAGTTCACCGACCGGCTGTGTGGCCGCGTAAGCTCGAATCTCAGCACCGACTGCGGCGACTTCGTGCTCCGCCGCGCCGACGGTGCCTGGGCCTATCAGCTTGCAGTGGTTGTAGACGATGCCCTGATGGGCGTCACGGAAGTGGTGCGCGGTGACGACCTCCTTCTCTCCACGCCCCGGCAGCTGCTGCTTTACAGACTCTTAGGCTTCACCCCTCCGGAATTCGCCCATCTCCCGCTGATTTGCAACGAAGCCGGCATCCGCCTCTCCAAACGCGACCGCGCTATGAACATGGAGCACCTCCGCCTCACCTCCACCCCTTCGGAGGTAATAGGCCGCCTCGCAGCCATCGCCGGCCTCACCGACTCCCCCTCCCGCTCCCTCATCCCCGACGACCTCATCCACCACGCCTCCGCCCTCTTCCACCACCTCCGCCACCATCCTTTAAAACAATAAAATCGACTGCCACAGTCTCCGCAGCCTCCGCAAGGTCAGTAGAGTCAGTAAGGGCAGCAGCGTCCGCAAAGTCAGCATCGTCCGCAAAGTCAGCATCATCCGCAAAGTCTGTAGCGTCTGTAAAGTCCGTAAGGTCTGTAGCGTCCCCAATAATCACCCTCCAAACAGCAAAAAAGCCGCATGACTTCGCGTCACACGGCTTTCTATGCGCTTCAGGATGGGCTTGAACCAACGACCCCCTGATTAACAGTCAGGTGCTCTAACCAACTGAGCTACTGAAGCTTAACTAAACCCTAAATTCTTTTGGCGCTTCAGGATGGGCTTGAACCAACGACCCCCTGATTAACAGTCAGGTGCTCTAACCAACTGAGCTACTGAAGCTTAATATCATCACTTAAAAACGATACAACGTCCCTCTGGACAATTGCGTTGCAAAATTAATCTCATAATTCCAATTTTGCAACTTTTTTCTTACTTTTCGCATATTTTTCTGCATTTCTCCCTCCTAACACCACATAAAATCGCCTTTGGGCCGAAATATTTTATCGGTTTATGTGTTGTAACTATAGCTGTTTCGCGTGCTTTGCCCCAGAATGAGGCCGGAGATTGCGCGAAAACGCCGAATTATCATTATTTTTGTCGCGGCTTTTAACTTTGTTAATTAACAACGCCGTTCTCAACCCGCCTTTACGCTCATGAAGAAGCTTTTCTACGCCATCGCAGCCCTGATTGCAGCAGGGTTTGTATCTACAGCCGCCACACGCAGCCCCAAATCAGCCGTAGCCCGCAACATCGACGTGTTCAACTCGGTGATGAAAGAGCTCCAGACAAACTACGTGGATTCCATCGACGTGGAGGCTTCGGTGCGCACTGCCATCGACGCCATGCTCGAGACCCTCGACCCATATACAGAATACATCCCGCGCGACAAACGCGACGACTTCAACAGTCAGAACAACG
Source organism: Bacteroidales bacterium M5 (assembly GCA_001689535.1). Classification (GTDB taxonomy): domain Bacteria; phylum Bacteroidota; class Bacteroidia; order Bacteroidales; family Muribaculaceae; genus Paramuribaculum. The sequence continues at coordinate 14,693 of LUJP01000066.1, read as the reverse complement.
GCGAATACGCCGGCATCGGAGCCGTGATCGTGCAGCGCGACGGGGGCGTGTACATCGAGGAACCCTATGCCGGCTCACCCTCGGCCAAGGCCGGACTCAAGCCCGGCGACCTCATAGTGGCCATTGACAGTGACACGATGCTCTCCAAACCCAATACCACCGTGAGCGAAAGGCTGCGCGGTGCTCCCGGCTCCACAATAAAAGTGACGGTGAAACGCCCCTATACCGCCGATTCCATCCTCGTGCTCGATGTAACCCGCGAGAAAATCCGCATACCCTCCGTGCCCTATTTCGGCACCGTGGCTCCCGGCATAGGCTATATAGCCCTCACACAGTTCACCGACAAGTCGGCCGATGAAGTGAAGATGGCCCTGAAGACCCTCATGGACACCGTTGAGCTCAAAGGACTCGTGTTCGACCTCCGCGACAACGGCGGCGGCTATCTGGAAAGCGCAGTGAAGATTCTCAGCTATTTCCTGCCCAAGGACACCGAAGTGCTCCGCACACGCGGCAAAGGCATCCTCAACGAGCGTGTCTATAAAACCACCTCCAAGCCCATTGCCCCCGATCTGCCTCTTGTAGTGCTCACCGACGGCAACACGGCCTCCGCCTCCGAAATCACCTCAGGAGCCCTCCAGGACCTTGACCGCGCCGTAATAATGGGCTCGCGCACCTTCGGCAAGGGCCTTGTGCAGACCACCCGCGACCTTCCCTACGACGGACTGCTAAAAGTAACCGTCGCCAAATACTATATTCCCAGCGGTCGCCTCATCCAGGCCATAGACTACTCCCACCGCAACCCCGACGGCACTCCGGGACGCATCCCCGACAGCCTCACCACCGCCTTCACCACCGCCTCCGGACGAGTAGTGCGCGACGGCGGCGGCATTACACCCGACGTGGAGGTGACCTATCCCGAGGTAAGCCGCGTGACATTCAATGTGGTGCGCGACAACTGGGCCTCAGACTACGCCACCCGCTTCGCCGCCACGCATCCCTCGATAGCTCCCGCCGGACAGTTTGAGATAACCGATTCCATCTTCGAGGACTTCAAAAACTTCATAGACCCAGCGAAGTTCCAGCGCGACAAGGTGCTGGAGACCATCATAGACCGTCTGCGCCAGGCAGCGCAGATCGAGGGCTACATGACCGACAGTCTCTCTACCCAGATAGACCATCTGGCCTCGATGATGAAGAAACCCCTCGATGAAGAGCTTGACGCCAACCGGGCCACCATTTCACCCTACCTCGCCCGCGCCATCGTGGAGCGCTACTATTATCAGGCCGGAGGCATAGAGAACGCTCTCCGCACAGATCCCGGCGTCGACTCAGCCGTGACCGTGCTATCCGACCCGGCGCGCTACCATAAGCTTCTGGCTCCGGCGCCCGACAACACCAAAACACCCGGAAAGAAATGAACTTACGCGAACTCTCCGCGACATTTTCACGCGGTCCGCGGGGAAAGGCCATTGAGAAAGGTCTTTCCGGCGCCGGCCGCGTGATGAGTGTGTATAATGCCGCCGGATCGTCGGCCGCCATGCTGCTCGCCATGCTGCCTGAGGGCATGCGCACCGTGGCTGTGGCCGACTCGCTCGACGATGCCGGATATCTCTACCACGACCTCACCCGTCTGTGCGGCGAGGACGCTGTGGTCATGTTCCCTTCAGGCTACAAGCGCGACATCAAATACGGACAGCCCGACCCTCCCTCGCAGATACTGCGCACCGAAGCCCTCACCCGCTGGGAATCGGCCAACCCGCCCCGGTTCATGGTCACCTATCCCGAAGCCATGGCCGAGAAAGTGGCCACACGCCAGGCTCTGTCACGCCACACACTCGAACTGCGCAAAGACCGCCCCGCCGATCTTGCCGAGACTGTAAGATGGCTTCGCGACAACGGATTCACCCAGACCGACTACGTCTATGAACCCGGCCAGTTCGCCGTCCGCGGTTCCATCCTTGATATTTTCGGCTACAGTCACGAGCTTCCCTACCGCCTGGATTTCTTCGGCGACGACATAGACTCAATCCGCACATTCAACGTAGAGACCCAGCTCTCCGAGCAGAAACTCGACGCCATTTCCATCACCTCCAACGTGGCTGCGGCCGGTGCGGGAGAGTCGATTCTCGAATTTGTAGACCCCGACACACTGCTGGCGGTGCGCGACGCGGGCTATACCGTTGACCGCGTGCGCGCCGTGACGGCCGAGACCTTCTCGGAAAGCGCCATGATTGCCGACGAGGGCGACCGCTCGGCCATGCGGCAGCTTGTCGACGCCGAGGCCTTCGCCTCTAAATTCCCTGAGTTCAGGCGTCTCGATTTCACCGCGGGCGCAGCCCCCTCGCGCGAAGCCTCCGCCTCCATCGACCTCGATTGCTCGCCACAGACGCTATACCACAAGAACTTCGACCTTATAGCCGAATCGTTCACCCGATTCATCGACAACGGCTATACAATCTACATCCTCTCCGACTCCGAAAAACAGTTCGAGCGACTGCGCGACATCTTCGCCGACCGCGGCGACAAGATAGAATTCACCCCGGTGGAAGGCACTCTCCACGAAGGATTCGTGGATCATCTCACGCGCCGCTGCGTGTTCACCGACCATCAGATTTTCGACCGTTTCCACAAATACAGCCTCAAGAGCGACCGTGCACGCTCGGGCAAACTCGCCCTCTCGCTCAAGGAGCTCAGCTCCATAGAGCCGGGCGACTACATTGTGCATGTGGACCACGGCGTGGGACGTTTCGCGGGCCTGTTCCGCACCAATGTGGCCGGACGCACCCAGGAGATGATAAAACTCGTCTATGCCAACGACGACATCATCTTCGTCTCCATCCACGCACTCCACAAGCTTGCCAAATACCGTGGCAAGGAAGGCGTGCCACCCAAGATAAACAAGCTCGGCTCCGGCGCCTGGAACAAGATGAAGGAGCGCACCAAGAGCAAGCTCAAGGACATAGCCCGCGACCTCATCAAGCTATATGCAGCCCGCAAAAACGAGCAAGGATTCGCCTTCTCGCCCGACAGCTACATGCAGCACGAGCTGGAGGCATCCTTCATCTACGAGGACACCCCCGACCAGCTCACGGCCACAAAATCCGTAAAGGCCGACATGGAGAGCCAGCGGCCCATGGACCGCCTGATATGCGGCGACGTAGGCTTCGGAAAAACCGAAGTGGCCATGCGCGCGGCGTTCAAGGCAGCCGCCGACAATAAGCAGACCGCCGTGCTCGTGCCCACCACCGTGCTCGCCTACCAGCATTACCAGACCTTCTCGCGCCGTCTCAAGGACTTTCCGGTGAGGGTCGACTATCTGTCGCGCGCACGCACAGCCAAGGAAACAAAGCAGGTGCTCTCCGACCTCGCCGAAGGAAAAATTGATATTCTCATCGGCACCCACAAGCTCATCGGCAAGTCGGTCAAGTTCCACGACCTCGGCCTTCTCGTGGTCGATGAGGAACAGAAATTCGGAGTGGCAGTAAAGGAGAAGCTCAAGCAGATGAAAGTCAACGTCGACACTCTGACCATGAGCGCCACCCCCATTCCCCGCACCCTCCAGTTCTCGCTCATGGGAGCGCGCGACCTCTCGGCCATAACCACTCCGCCGGCCAACCGCTATCCCATTGTCACATCGGTCAACACCCTCAGCGACGACATTCTGGCCGAAGCCATAAACTTCGAGATGTCGCGCAACGGCCAGGTGTTCATCGTCAACAACCGCATAGAAGGCCTTCATGAGCTTGAAGCGATGGTGAAGCGTCTTGTACCCGACGCGCGCACGCTCGTGGCCCACGGTCAGATGCCTCCCGAAAAACTCGAGAAGTCCATACTCGACTTCGCCAACCACGACTACGACGTGCTCCTCGCCACCACAATCATTGAAAGCGGCGTCGACATGCCCAATGTCAACACCATAGTGATAAACAATGCCCAGAACTTCGGTCTGAGCGAGCTTCACCAGCTCCGCGGCCGCGTGGGACGCAGCTCCCGCAAAGCGTTCTGCTACCTCACCGTGCCCCCGCATGTGCCGCTCAGCGAGACCTCGCGCAAGCGCCTCCAGGCCATCGAGAGTTTCAGCGACCTCGGCTCGGGAATCCACATAGCCATGCAGGACCTCGACATACGCGGTGCGGGCAACCTGCTCGGCGCCGAACAGAGCGGATTCATAGCCGACCTGGGCTACGAGACCTACCAGAAAATTCTCAAGGAAGCCGTAACGGAGCTGCGCACCGAGGAATTCCAGGACCTCGAGCAGGCCGACATAGCCTCCGACGGCGAGACCGAATATGTGGCCGACTGCGTGATAGAGAGCGACATGGAGCTGCTCATACCCTCCGACTATGTGCCTCAGGAAAGCGAACGCATAGCCCTTTATCAGGAGCTCGACTCCATAGAGCGCGAACTCGAACTGCAGAACTTCCGCAGCCGTCTCGTCGACCGTTTCGGAAAGATACCTCCGGTTACGGCCGAGCTTCTGCGCATTCCGCGTCTGCGCCGCCTGGCACGTCGCCTGGGCATAGAGAAAGTGGCGCTGAAGCAGGACGTGATGTACCTGTATTTCGTCGACGAAAGCAACAAGGCCTACTATCAGAGCCCGATGTTCGGCAAACTGCTGCAATATCTGCAGCTCAACACGTCGCGGTGCCGCCTGCGCAACCGCAACGGCCGCAACAGCATCTCGGTCGACCACGTGTCGTCGGTCGAGGAGGCCCAGCACGTGCTACAGCAGGTGCTCGAGCTCAAAGGCATCTGACCCTTCACGGGCCACAGGCGCGTTTTAGCCGCCTTTTTTGCGGATAATACGGTATAATTCGCTAAATTTGCTTTACAACTCCATAAAAGCCAAATGAACTACCGTATATTCCCCCCTACACGGTTGCCCGAAGCAGAAATCACCCTGCCCCTCTCTAAGAGCGTAAGCAACCGCGCCCTGATTATAGCGGCCCTCACTCCCGGAATGCAATTGCCCGAAAATGTGGCCCATTGCGGCGACACACGCGTACTGCGCTCGTCGCTCGAATCGCAGGCCAACTCCATCAACGTGGGTGCGTGCGGAACAGCCATGCGCTTTCTGACCGCCTTTTATGCCTGCTCACCCGGAAAAGAGGTGATTCTCGACGGCGACTCGCGCATGCGCCAGCGCCCCATAAAGGCTCTGGTCGACGCTCTGCGCGTGCAGGGGGCTTCCATCACATATATGGAAAATGAAGGCTACCCGCCCCTGAAGATCTCGGGCCGCAAACTCACAGGAGGAGAAATCACCGTCGACGCCACCGTAAGCTCACAGTTCATCTCGGCCCTGCTGATGGTGGCGCCTATGGGAGAAAACCCGCTCACCCTCCGCCTTTCGGGCGAGGTGCGCTCGTTCTCCTACATCAAGATGACCCTTGCCATGATGGAGCGTGCCGGAGTGGAATGCGACCTCACCATGCCTGAGATACGCGTGCCGGTGGCCACATATTCACCGGTGGAGCAGAACGTGGAGCGCGACTGGAGCGCGGCCGCCTTCTGGTATGAGGTGTGTGCCCTCACATCAGGCTTCATCAGTCTGCCCGGACTTGCCGACGATTCCCTGCAGGGCGACCGCGCCTGCGCCGATATCTTCGCGCATCTCGGTATCACCACCGAATTCACCGCCGGAGGCGCCGAGATTGCCGCGTCGCCCGATATTGACGGCCGTCTGTATGCCGACCTTTCCGACAATCCCGACCTTGCGCCCGCCATTGCGGTGACCTGCGCCCTCACCGGCACACCCTTCCACCTCTCGGGCCTGGAATCGCTCCGCATAAAGGAGTGCGACCGCATAGCCGCCGTGACGGCCGAGCTTGCAAAACTCGGCATTATGGTGCATCCCTCCGATTCCGGTCTGGAATGGGAACGGCAGATAAGAAAAGTGGAGAATGTACCGGCATTCGACGTCTACGCCGACCATCGCCTGGCAATGGCGCTCGCGCCCGTGGCAGCCTGCGTGCCCGGCATAGTGATCAACGACGCCGACGCCGTCAACAAATCCTATCCCGAATTCTGGGACGACCTTCGCCGTTGCGGTTACGTGACGGTTGATGCCTCCCTGTCGCCCGAGGAAATACAGGCGCGTCTCGAGGCCGAAGGATACTTCGATGAGCCGGAGGATGACGGCGATGACTTCGACGATGACGACATCTAACCCCTCTCCACGCCAAGCGTTATGATAGTAGCTCTTTACATACTTCTCGCTCTGGTGGCCGTAGGCACGCTACTCTACATCCTACACCGCCGTGACACCGCGCGCTCCCAGGCCGCGGACGACGCACAGCCGCAACCGCCCGCTCAGGAACAGGAGGAAGCCTGCTGCGGCATGCATATCACGTGTGAGCGCGATTCGCTTCTGGCGTCCGTATCACCCGAGATAGTATATTACGACGACGAGGAGCTTGACCGCTTCCGCGGACGCCCGGCCGACGGCTACACGCCCGAGGAGGCCGACGAGTTCCGCAACGTGCTCTTTACGCTTCTGCCCCACGACATAGCCGGATGGGCCCGGAGCATACAGCTGCGCGGCATCGAGCTGCCTGCCGACGTGCGCGAGGAGCTGCTGATGATAGTGGCCGAGGAACGCCGCGCGCGCGCCGCCGCTCCGGTCAGCGACCATACTGCATAAATGAACGGATTTTTCGACATATTCCATTACGCCTTCTTCAACCATGCCTTGCTGGGCATGGCCATCATCTCCGTGGCCGCGTCGATTATAGGCACCTACATAGTTGTACGCCGCCTCGTGGCCATAAGCGGAGGCATCACCCACGCATGCTTCGGAGGCCTCGGCCTGGGCTATTTCCTGGGCATGAATCCCATGCTTTCAGCCGCCGTGTTTGCCATCTGCTCGTCGGCCGCCGTGGAATGGATGGCTTCGAAATGCCGCATACGCGAGGACTCGGCCATTGCCGTGATATGGGCGCTGGGAATGGCCATAGGCATCCTGTTTGTGTTTCTCACGCCCGGCTATGTGCCGGAGCTCAACGCCTTCCTTTTCGGCAACGTGCTCACCATCTCCACCGCCGACCTCTGGACATTCGCCATATTCACCGCCGCGCTGCTGCTGTTCATTACGCTGTTCTACAGCCGCATAGTGGCATGCGCGTTCGACCGCGACTTCGCCCGCGTGATGGGTCTGCCGGTGCGTTTCATCACCTACTCCATGACGGCCTTCGTGGCCGTGGCCATAGTGCTCACCATAAAGCTGGTGGGTGTGATGCTGCTCATGTCCATGTTCGTGCTGCCGCAGCTTGTGGCCGAGATGTTCACCCACCGTTTCAGCTCCATGATGGGCCTTTCGGTGGCCATATCTCTGGTATGCAGCCTCGGGGGGCTGATAATCAGTGCCGCGATAGATGTCCCCGCGTCGGCCCTGATAGTGATGATCATGGTGGTGGTGTATGTAGTGGCAAGAGGGATCGCCTCGGCCACACGGGCTTCCTGAACCTCATATTCTCCGCCATGTCGCGTTCCCGTGGAATCCCGTTGCTTCTTAGCGTCCTTACGGCCCTCGTCGTGCTTCAGGGATGCTCCATGAAGAAAAACACCGCGACCACCCGTGGCTATACCGCCTTCATAACCCGCTACAACATCCTTTTCAACGGCGACGAGCATTACCGCGTGACTATGGACGCCATGGAGCGCGATTATCCCGATGACTTCTCACGCATGCTCTACGTCCATCCCGCCGAGGCGCGCGCCAACCCGGAGGCGCCGCAGCCCGACGGCGATTTCTCGCGCTCTGCCGAGAAAGCCGAGAAAGCCATACGCCTGCGCTCCATCCGCCGTCGTCCGGCACCGAAACCGGGCCACAGGAACGATCCGGCCTACCGCGAGTGGATGAAACGCGAGGAATACAATCCCGTACTCCACAACGCGTGGATGCTGCTCGGACGCAGCCGCTATGCCGACGGCCGTTTCCTCGACGCCGCCGCCACGTTCTATTATGTGGCGCGCCATTTCCCGTGGCTTCCGCAGACCGTCACCGAAGCCCGGCTGTGGATGGCGCGCAGCTACATTGCCGCCGGATGGCTTTTCGAGGCCGAGATGGCTCTTGCCTCGGTGAAAGAGAAGCACCTCGTAACACCGCAGCTTCGCGGTCTCTACAATCTCGACATGGCATCGCTCATGATTCGCTCCGGGCGTTATGCAGAGGCCATTGCGCCACTCCGCGCGGCCATTCCGACAGAAAAAGGCATAGCCCGCGCGCGCCTCACCTTCCTTCTGGGGCAACTCTACGCGGCTGCTGGGCAAAACGATAGCGCCTACATGGCTTTTGACCGCGTGGCGCGCACACGCGGCATTCCACGGCGCATGCGTTTCAACGCCCGCATAAGCCGCAGCGAGGTGTGCGCACCTGCGCGCGCCGACAGCGAGATAAAATCGCTCCGCTCTCTCGCACGCTATGCCGTAAACGCTCCCGACCTCGACCAGATTTATTACGCCATAGGCAACCTCTCCCTTGCCAAAGCCGACACCGCGACGGCTGTGAAGGCTTACCGTACGGGCATAAAACATTCCGACGCTCCGGATGCCGACAAAGGCCGACTGCTTGCCGCCCTCGGCAACCTTTATTACGACCGCGGCCTCTACACCGAGGCCCAGCCCCTCCTTGCCGAGGCAATGCCCCTGCTTCCGCCCGATTTCAAGGGCTACGACCGTCTGAAAGAGCGTAGCGACGCTGCCGACCGGCTCTCGGTGTTCGCCTCCGAAGTGACCCTACAGGACTCCCTGCTGCGCCTCAGCGCCCTTACGCCGGAGAAACGCATGGAAACAGCCCGACGCCTCGCCCGTGAGTACAAGGACAGGCAGAAACGCCTGGAGCAGGAGAAGGCCGCATCCGAAGCCCCGGGAAACCGGTCTGTTCCCGTTCTCACCCTTCAAGGCTCCGCCGCGGCCCCTGCAGCGTTCACGCTCAACACCGACCGCGCATGGTATTTCTATAATCCAGCCCTGCGCCGCGCCGGAAGCGCCGAATTCCAGAAACGCTGGGGCAGTCGCCGTCCCGACGACGACTGGCGCCGTTCCGACAAAACCACATCCCTGCTATCCTCCCGCTCAGAGCCTTCCGAAGTCCCCGATGCTTCCGAAAGCTCCGAGCCTGCCGAGTCTCCCGACCGCGAGACAGTCACCCGCCGGGCCGACCCCACATATCCCGATTACTATCTGACCCAGATTCCGTCGGACTCAGCCAGCGCCGCCCGCGCACGCCTCACGGTGGAAGACGGCCTCTACAATATGGCGCTCATGCTCAAGGACCGGTTAGGCGACTATCCTGCCGCCACACGCGCCTTCCGGGAGCTTTTGCGCCGGTTCCCGGCCACTCCAGTGCGGCTGGACGCGCTCCACAATCTCTACCTTCTGAGCGCGCTCCGCGGCGATGAGAGCGAGGCAGCACGCTACCGCCGGACAATCGTGGAGGAGTTTCCCGAATCAGCGCTCGGACGCGACATGGCGCGTCCCGGCTACAGCGAGCGCCTGCGCCGCATGGCAGCCGTGGAGGACAGCCTATACAACCGTGCATACGCCGCATACATGGCCGACGACAACCCTTCTGTCCATAGCCTGTACCGCGAGATGACAGCCGATTATCCCGCTTCGCGCCTCATGCCTAAAATGATGTTTCTGGAGGCGCTGAGTTACGTAAAGGAGAACCGGCAGTCCGATTTCGCCTCGCTGATGCGGCGCCTTGCTGCGTCGTATCCCGAAAGCGATGTGTCGCCCCTTGTCGCAGCCTACACATCTCGGATAGAACGCGGCGAGACCACGGCCTCGTGGACGCGCAATGTGCGCGGCATACAATGGGACACCCGCATGCTCTCGGACGACTCTCACGCCCCCGCCGCCCCTGACGAGAATTCGGCGCCGACCGACTCGGCCGCACTTGCAGGCCCGCAGACGGTACTGTTGGTATACGACGCCCTCACCACCGACGGCAACACCATGCTGTTTGAGGTGGCGCGGTTCAATTTCGCCACGTTCACCGCGGCCGGTTTCGACCTCGAGAAAATGCGTTTCGGCAATCTCGGTATAATCGCCATCTACGGCTTCTCCTCACCCGACGAGGCCTACGCCTACCGCTCTCGGCTGGAAAGCGACGCTCCTGCGGCCCTGAACGGAAGCTGTGTGCCGCTTGTTATTCCACAGAGCGAGTTCAGCCGCATGCTCGCCGAAGGCGCCACACTGCGCCGTTATCTGGAGAATGCGGCGGCTGAGCGGCTCGAACAGGTGCACCGCTCCGTGCTGCCGGCCGATACATACGCCGGCGAGGCTGAGGAACGCCGCTCCATTACCCCGGAAGACGCCAAGGTAGAATCCGGGGCTGATGAGGCCTTCGATATCCCGGTGCCACCCCCGCCACCAGTAATGAATCCCAAGAAAAGCGTGCGCCGCCTGCGCCCCGCACGCCGTCCCTCCTCAAACCTACGCTGACCATGAATCCCTACCGTATACTCTGGGCCGACGACGAGATAGACCTCCTCAAGCCCCACATAATCTTCCTGAAGTCAAAAGGCTACGACGTCACCACCGTCAACAACGGTGCCGACGCGCTGACTCTCGCCTCCGAAAAGCCCTTCGACCTCATAATCCTCGACGAGAACATGCCCGGACTCTCCGGCCTTGAGACTCTCGACCGCATCAAGGACGCCGACCCCGATGTACCGGTGGTGATGATAACCAAGAGCGAGGAGGAGGATATCATGGACCAGGCCGTAGGCAGCAAGATAGCCGACTATCTTATAAAGCCCGTGAATCCGCGCCAGATTTTCAGCTCGCTGAAAAAGCTGCTCCACTCACGCGAACTGCAATCGGAAACGGCCTCAGCCTCCTACCGCAACCGATTCCTGCAGATCACCGACAGCATCAACCGCAGCTCCACGGCCGCGGAATGGTTCGAGACCTACCGCACGCTCACCCGCTGGGAACTGGAGCTTGACGGAAGCGATTCTACCGACATGGCTCCTTTGCTGGAGATGCAGAAGACCGAGGCCGACTCGGCTTTCGCCAAGTTCGTGCGCAGAAACTATGCCTCGTGGATGACTCCCGGCGCGACAGGCCGACCGGTGATGAGCCCCGACGTATTCCCCACCGCCGTTGCTCCGCTACTGCGTGAGGGCCACAAAGTGCTCTTTGTGCTTCTCGACAACTTCCGTCTGGACCAGTGGCGCACTATCCGACCGCGGCTGGCCGATTCGTTCGACATAGAGGAGCGCATGCAGTGCTCCATTCTCCCCTCCGCCACACAGTATGCCCGCAACGCCATATTCTCGGGACTCATGCCGGCCGAAATAGCCCGCACCTTCCCCCATCTGTGGGTGGACGAGGACACCCCCGAGAGCAAGAATCTCAACGAAGAGCCGCTCATAGCCCGGCAGCTCAGCCGTCTGAAACTGGACGTGCCCTTCTCCTATACCAAAATCAACGACACCGAGGGCGGAGAGCGCCTTCTGCGCGATTTCCACGCGCTCGAAAGCAACGCACTCAATGTGGTTGTGTTCAACTTCATCGACATGCTCTCGCACGCGCGCACCGACAGCCGCATGATACGCGAGCTTGCCAACACCGACGCCGCCTACCGATCGATAAGCCACTCATGGTTCCGCCATTCGGCACTCCCCGAGCTGCTCCGGCGCGCCTCCGACGCGGGATTCCGCATAGTCATCACCACCGACCACGGCTCCATACGCGTGGACCATCCGGTAGAGGTGGCCGGAGAGAAAACCACCACCACCGCCCTCCGCTACAAGCTCGGCCGCACGCTCGGCTACAATCCCCGCGAGGTTTTCGAGATAAAGCGTCCCGCCGATTTCGGACTTCCCTCGCCGCAGGTGGCCACGGCCTATATCTTCGCAACCGGACACGACTTCTTCACCTACCGCAACAACCGCAGCCATTACGTGCATCTCTATTCCGGCTCGCTGCAGCATGGCGGCATATCTCTGGAGGAGATGCTGCTTCCTTTGATAATACTTTCGCCAAAAAACAAATAACTCTTATATGAAAACTGTAATCGAAATTCCCTCTACCGAGGCTCTTCCCGAAGCCTGCCGCCGCTTTCTCGGCGCCATGGGCAACCACAGCATATTCGCCTTCTTCGGCGAGATGGGCGCCGGCAAAACCACCTTCATCTCCGCACTCTCGCGCATGCTCGGCGTGAGCAGCGACCTTGCCGGTTCTCCGTCATTCTCCATTGTCAACGAATACCGTTCCGATACCACCGGCCGCACCATCTACCATTTCGACCTCTACCGCCTCGATGAGCCAGAAGAGGCTCTCGACCTGGGTATAGACGACTATTTCGACTCCGGCAACCTGTGCCTGATAGAATGGCCCGAGCGCATAGAGGGACTGCTGCCCGACGAGACGGTGAGAGTAGAACTGGCCGTAAACCCCGATCTGACGCGCACCCTCACACTCACCTTTCCCGAATGACAACCGATTCCGCAACCCTTCAGCATCTCTCCCTGCTGCTTGCGGCGCTGTTTGCCGCCGGCGGGGCGCTGTGTCTCTACGCCTCCATACGCGGCAGCTCATGGTTTTTCCGCTCTCCCAACGTGAGATGGCTGGCCGACCGCCTTCCGCTCCCGCTGGCCCGCGCCCTCTACGCCCTCCTCGGCCTCGCCATAATAGCCATGGCCGCCACCATCGCCTTCTCGTGAACATGATTGCCGTCAAGATTGTAGGGATGCACGCTCGTGCATCCGTTGACAATCAATGTCTGACCATCGGATGCTCCATGGAGCATCCCTACTTTTCGAGGTTATACCATACACATTCCTGCGTCGATAAGGATAGCGACGCTCTTTGATACTCCCGCACAAAAAACTCCCCGGAATGGCCGAAGCTGTTCCGGGGAGTGCAACATAACATGAAAAAGTTTAGAGTGTCCGCAAAGGCTTGATGTCAAGCTTCACGGGATGCAGCATATTTTCGGGTGCCAGGATGGTATCGAGATCATCCTTGGTGAGGATACCGTGTTCGAGCACGAGGTCGTAGACGCTGCGGCCTGTCTCCAGGGCTTCCTTGGCAATCTTGGTTGAATTCTTGTAGCCGATCACCGGATTGAGGGCGGTCACCACGCTGATGCTGTTGTGAACCTGCTTGCGGCAGTGCTCCACATTGGGAGTGATACCTTCGATGCAGCGGGTGCGGAGGGTGGCGAAGCCGTTGATCATGATGTCGACCGACTCGAAATCGCACTGCGCCATCACGGGCTCCATGGCGTTCAGCTCCATCTGTGCGGCCTCACCGGCCATTGTCACGCAGAGCTCGTTGCCGATCACCTTATAGCATATCTGGTTCATCACCTCGGGAATCACAGGATTGATCTTGCCGGGCATGATGGACGAGCCGGGCTGCATGGCTGGAAGATTGAATTCGCCCAGACCGCAGCGCGGGCCGCTGGCAAGCAGACGGAGGTCGTTGCAAATCTTGTTGAGCTTCACGGCCACGCGCTTCAGGGCCGATGCATAGCCCACGAGGCACGACGTATCGCTGGTGGCGCCTATAAGGTCTTTGCTGAGCTTCACATCCCAGCCGGTGAGGTTTCCGAGCTCCTTCACCACCTTCTCGGCATAGCCGGGTTCGGCGGTAAGGCCGGTGCCTATGGCGGTGGCGCCCATGTTTACGGTCAGGAAGTCTTCGGCGGCCTCGTCGAGATGCTTGATTTCGTCGGTGAGGATGAAAGCGAAGCCGTTGAAAGTCTGGCCCAGAGTCATGGGCACGGCGTCCTCGAGCTGTGTGCGGCCGATCTTGATGATGTTCTCAAACTCTTTTGCCTTGCGGCGGAAAGCCTCGATCAGCACTTTGTAATGCTCCACGAATTTCAGGTGGGTATAGTACATGCCGATGTGGATGGCCGTGGGATAGGCATCGTTGGTGGACTGGGCGTGGTTCACAACATCGTTGGGCGAGCAATACTGATATTCGCCGCGCTTGTGGCCCATGATTTCGAGAGCACGGTTGGCAAGCACCTCGTTGATATTCATATTGGTGGTGGTGCCTGCTCCGCCCTGGATCATGTCGATGGGGAACTGGTCGTTGTGCTTGCCGGCAGCCACCTCCACGGCGGCCTCTTCAACTACACGCGCCTGCTCGTCGGTGACCAGGCCCAGCTGGTGGTTGGCGCGGATGGCTGCGATTTTGGTTATGGCAAGAGCCTTAATAAACAGAGGGTAGTCATAGAGATGAAATTTGCTTATCTCGAAGTTCTCGAGACCGCGCAGGGTCTGCACGCCGTACAGCGCGCTTTCCGGCACTTCGCGCGCACCGAGAAGGTCAGATTCGGTGCGATAGCCTTCTTTGCAATTCTGCTGCATTTCTATTCGTTTTGTTAGGTTAATATAAATTTCAGTGTTTTCAGGTAAAAGTTTTCAAATATAACACTCATATTTTACCCGGCCAAATTTACTTGACCTCGCAAATAAAGATTCCTGAAAATTATGAGATAAACCTTCGGAATCGGCACAAAGTTGAACCGGGGCCTGAATTTAACATCCTTAAACTTAAAAATAGTAACATAATGCAATGCAATAATAAGATAATTCATTATCTTTGGGCGCTTTTCATTCCTGAAAGCTAATACCACAGGCGTCCGACTCTATGTAATCCGGGAACACAACTCATGATATATAGAAAGGCCCGAAAACGGCGCATGGTAAAAAACCTGTGTTTAG
>LUJP01000089.1 GCA_001689535.1 Bacteroidales bacterium M5 | reverse complement strand
ACAATCGTTATGAAACACCCTCTAAATGTTTTATTAGTTAGTTATGAGTTTCATATATATTCACAACACGGCAACCCTGAATTGAGATTAAGCATTTAGAATTTTTAATTGTTTTAGGCTCACCGTTAAAACTGCCGTACAAAAAGATATCCTAAATAAACGAGGACGAGCCCGAAGATAAAAGTAGTAGCGGCATATACAATGAAACTAAAGAAATGTTCTCCGGAGAACAAAAGATAATTCTCGTGGGCGAAAGTGGAAAATGTGGTGAACCCGCCACAAAAACCGACCGTCAGGAATAACTTTAAACTGGTGTCTATATTTATTCCACGGCCTATAAGACCATAAATTACACCTATTATCAGACATCCGATAAGATTTACAGCCAGAGTGCTCCATGGGAAGCCACCTGTTGATGATGTATTTATAACTTTTCCCACAGAATATCTTGTCATACCTCCGATTCCGCTCCCCGCACCTACAAGGAGTAGATTCACTAAAGTATCTGATATTGCCATACTTTTAGTTTTTAGTATTAACATCTGGAATGGCTATGCCGTCTCTAACAAGAAGGGCATCGATGTCCGCATCTCTGCCACGAAAGCGCTGGTATAAAACCGAGGGGTGCTCACTTCCGCCTTTTTCAAGTATATTCTTTCTGAACGAATCGGCTGTGGCTTTGTCGAAGATGCCATTCGATTCGAATGCAGCAAAAGCATCCGCATCAAGCACTTCCGACCATTTATAACTATAATAGGACGCGGCATATCCCCCACTGAAAATGTGGCTAAACTGAGGAGACACAAGTGTACCTTTAATTACTGGAAATATTGCGACTTCTTTACCTGCTTTAACTTCAAAGGAAGCGACATCCTCGACATCAGATGTAATAGAGTGCCATGCCATATCTATCAGGCCGAAATTCAACTGTCTCAGGCAGGAATATCCGGCACCGAATTGAGAACTTTCGACAACCTGTGCGATGTATTCCCGGGGAATGCTTTCTCCCGTTACATAATGTTGCGCAAACCCTTCCAGAAACTCCCGCTGTGTTAGGAAATTCTCATTGAATTGCGAAGGCAACTCTACGAAATCGCGATATACATTAGTGCCAGACAGAGACGAAAAGGTGCATTTGGACAATAATCCATGCAGAGCATGGCCAAATTCATGAAGCAGTGTTCTTACTTCCCCGGGAGTCAATAATGAAGGTCTGGAGGGTGTAGGCTTCGTGAAATTCGTCACAATTGAAATATGAGGACGGACGTCCTCACCTGATTTATCTTTATATTGAGGCTTGAATTCAGTCATCCATGCACCTGGTTGCTTGCCCTCACGCGGGAAAAAGTCCATATAAAGCAATCCGAGATACTCACCGTTCTCTTCCGTGACCTTAAACACCCTTACGTCCGGATGATATACGTCAATATCATGCAATTCCTCAAATCCAAGACCATATAATCTTGAAGCCAGGCCAAAAACACCTTTTATTGTATTACTCAGTTCGAAATAAGGCCTCAATGCCTCTTCGTCATACTGATACTTTTCTTTTTTAAGCTTGTATGCATAATAGCTATAATCCCATGGCTGAAGATGAATAGTTTCACCTTCAATTCCGGAAGCGAATTTCTCAAGCTCCTCAAATTCTCGAATCTGCGCAGGTCGATAGGATACTGCCAGCTTCCGCAACAGAGAATAGACGTTGTCCTTTGACTTTGCCATTGTCTTAACAAGTCTATAGTCGGCAAACGTATCAAAACCCAGGAGCTGGGCCTTCTTTCTTCGCGCCGAAGAGATTTCTTTCAATACTTCTATGTTGGAATATTTTCCCGTAATGTTTCTTCCGCAATAAAGGCGGTAAAATTTTTCACGAAGATCGCGCCTTGATGAGAATTTCATAAAGCCCATATAAGTAGGCTGATCTAGACTGAAAAGATACTCCCCTTCTCTGCCCTTCTTGGCCGCGGCGTTGGAAGCCGCCTCAATCAAATCAGGTGTCAGACCCTGAAGATCATCTTTTGTAAGCCATATCTCGTATGTGTTCAGCTCTTTTATGATGTTCAGACCAAAGATTGTGGTAAGTTCGCTTATTCGTGATGAAAGTTTCCTGTATGCCTCTCGATCCTCACCTTTAAGCAGGGCCCCATTTCGCACGAAGGAATCATATGTGGTCTGGAGCAACATCTCTTGTTCGGGAGATAACTCAAGGGATTCCCGCTTGTCATAAACCGTTTTTACCCGTTGCCATAATGGCTCATTGAGAGTAATGGAGGTAGAATAATCACTGATTAGAGGTGAAATCCTCATACTGATTTCCATCAGTTCATCATCGGTATTGGCGGAAAGAATGGGATAAAACACATTGAGAACTCTGTCAAGTTCCTGCCCCGACATTTCCAAAGCCACGATTGTGTTCTCGAAGGACGCCGGCTCATCATTATCACAAATTTGTTCAATCGCCTTGCTACCTTCTTCAATGCCTCTTTTTACAGCCGGTTCAAAATGCGAATGATTAATCCTGGAGAATGGAGTCGAACCATAAGATGCATCGAATTCCTTGTCAAAAGGATTCGCGTTGTTATATTCTTGTGTCATAGAAACTGTCTGTCAATCTATATTAGCTTCACTTAAAACCGTATCCATTACAATGTCAATCATCAGGGAGTCTACTCCAGCCTCATCAAGAAAATGCCTGTCGGCCTTGAAGGACTCCTCGAAATTATCGAGTCTCATTCCGTCGGCATGAATGCTCATTATATATCTGTCGGCCGCGTCACGGAATCGGCTCAAGGCCATCATAAGATGGCCACAATTAATGTAATCGTTAGTCTTTGCCTCGCCTGATGACATCAGCTGCTCAAAATATTTAAGGCTTTTGTCGTATTCCCGCTTTAAGAAATAACTCCAAGCAAGTCCGCGCAGCGCATTTCCGGCGCGGTCGCCAAGGAAATCAGCTTTGTAATACGATTTGACGGCTTCGTCTATGCGCCCGCATTCAAGAGCACAATTGCCTATGATCAAAGCAAGCGAGACATCATTATCTGATGCCTTCTCAACTTTTCTGTAATAAGAAATCGCTTCATCAAGCTTTCCAAGATTTCTGAGACATGAGGCGATATGACGGAGAGTCCACTGGCTATCCGGTTTCAGCATCTCACTCTTGCGATAGCATGAAAGAGCTTTCTCAATTTTTCCTTCCTTTTCGAGACAGAATCCTACTTTCTGAAGCAGAGCAAAATCAAAACTACCCATGGTTTCCATATATCTGAAAAGCTCCAATGCCTCGGTATAATACTTATGTCTGAAATAGAATTCAGCAATGGGAAGTATGTCGTCAAACTCAATAAACGCGCTTTTCAGATTCTTAATAAGAGTAAGGTTCACATGCGAATTAAACGGATTCCTAAACTCGGATTTTCGCCGGAAAAGCTTGAAAAATCTAAATATGTCCTGTATATAGTAATCCGCCATTTTCTCTCGGGAGGCAGTCTGTGGGTTTAATAATGAATTCATTATTTCATTATTCTGATTTCCCAGCGCCTCAAACTGTGTGATCATGCTCCTACGGTTTTGCTGTGGCATAGCTTCCAGAGCCATCACCATAGAATACTTGTCACTGTCACACATAGGCATTGAACGCTCGATAAGAAGTGATAATTCCGAATCCGCGTCACCCAATATATTTGTGACGGCGGAATAGGATCGGTCAAACGGAAGAAACCAGTGAGAAACGTCGTTAAAGAACGGAAATCCCTTCAGGCGGGAGAATGTTGCCATCATCACGTCACATCCTTCCTCCTGAAGACTGTTGATCTCTTTGATCTTGTCTGCTATACCTGATTTCCCGAGCATATCCTCCCACTCCGGATTAAAGTCATCACTCAGTTCTTCCAGAGTTTGCTTTCCAAGACGTTTTTCCAGATCCGGCTTCAACTTTATCATATCTAGAATAATCTCATCATTAACTATACGCTCAATCCTTTCCGAATCACGTTTCAATGCAAATAGTCTGAAAATAGACCTCACATCTGAATTCCATTGATTGTCCTCACTTAGCGCTTCAAGAATCACTGAAAGCCTTACGCCCATGGCTATGTGTCGATTACACCATAACGACAGAAGAAGTGCTACAGCAACATATATTTGTAATTCCGCATCACCATTCAGATACGTTCTGGCAAATATTTCAAGTTTGCACTCATCATAACAATCGATAGACGCAAGGAGAAGCGCAGAGACAAGCTGACGCTTGAAACCAAAAGGCAGCGTTTCATCCTTTAATGCAGCTTCAATGGCATCGGTATCCTCTTTCGTCATAGGATGACTGACCCAAATCAGGTTAAAAATCCGTTCAGTCTGAGTTTCAAGTATCTTTTTAATTTTAGCTGCCTCACCCGAATTCGGATTCCCTTTGCCCTCAAATTGCATGAGGGAATACCGGTCGTTCATCTTCCTGTAATTGTCAAGGAGCAATGAAATATTTGAATCCTTTTGCATTCTTTCAAAGCGCACTATCCCGAAATAGAGCCTGTTGGATCCATTTATTTCCGATTCTCTCAAAATATTCAGGGCTAGCTTTGACAGTGACGATTTAATCCTGTTATATTGTACACTTCGGCTGGGATCCTCCGCCCCATCCAAAGCAAACTTACAAAGGAACTTATAAGTGTCGCGAAGTCGGTTGATTTCTGAAGTGATATTCCATGAAGCTGAAACGGCCTGGGCCATAACATCAAGCTCGTCCAAAGCGGAAGATATGCGATTTTCCGCTATATCACGTTTCAGACGATTATATGTCGATGTAAGTATGTCCTTTTTCATATTTAATTTTGATAATACAAATCTACTGATTTATAACAAATCCCATGCCAATCATCATTCTCGTCAATTATTTTTAACACATTAAGCTTAATTCTTATTGGCAGGTCACACCGAGAAATAACTACTTTTGCAGTATGGATGTCAAGGATTATATTCACAATGATTCTTTCTGGGAATGGATTAAGTCACATGCCGGCGAGGATGTGTACAGACTACGCTATTCTTCCCATGGCAATGAGATGCTGACGGATGCATGCCTGCAGATCGAATGCAGAAAACGTACCGCCAAGAAACTAAAAAGAACTCTTGCTGATAATCGCTTTTATTTTCCTGACTCGCTATCTGCCGAACAGTGCAGCTCCGATGCATTGGCTGAGTTTCATTCGTCATTGGTATGCGATGGCACAAAAATACTCGATATGACCGCCGGTCTCGGCATTGACGTGATGCATCTTTCAAAAAAGGCTACCCTTGTAGATGCTTGCGAGATGAACCGTCACCTGTCGGCAGCCTTGGAGTTCAACTGTGCCCAAGCCGGAATCAAGAATGTAAGATGCATCAATACCGACAGCCTTGAATTTATAGGCCAATGTGCCCCCGACAGCTATGATGTGGTATTCATAGATCCGGCCAGACGGGCGTCCTCAGGTTCGAGAATCTACGCCCTCGCTCTGTGTAAGCCGGATATAGTTTCCGGCCTCCCCGCCGTAATGCGGATAGCTCCGACACTTATCATAAAAGCGTCCCCGATGATTGATATTACATCCACCATCCGGGAGCTCTCCGGAGTTTCCAGGATAATTGCAGCCGGAAGCACTAAGGAATGTAAAGAAATTATTGCCATCTGCGAGCGTGGATTTACTGGGGCGCCGGTTATATCGGTGTTTACTGACGGATATGGATGTTTTGATTTTATGCAGGAAGATGAAAAAAACTCTGAGATCAGAATTTCTAATCCATGCCCTCAGAACTATCTTTACGAACCTTTCCCGGCTGTAATGAAGGCTGCCCCGTTCAATCTACTCTCTAGGCGCTATAACGTCGGTAAGATTGCTGTAAACACCCACCTCTACATCTCTCAGGCTAATATAGCCGACTTTCCCGGCCGGTCCTTCTTGATAAAAGATGTTATTCCTTTCGATAAGAACGGAATCAAGAAAGTGAAAGATGAATATCGTCAGCTAAACATTGCTACACGCAACTTCATTCTACCGCCCGATCACCTTGTAAAGAAACTTAAAATCAAAGAAGGCGGTAGTCTGAAGCTATTTGCAGTTACAGACAGTTCACGAAACAAATTAATGATAATCGCCGAACCTACAGGTAACAGATAGACCGCAAGCTCTCACTTTTCAAAGAGTCGTGCCATATTTCTTTTATCCTCGCGTTCTTTTATCGACTGGCGCTTGTCATACTCCTTCTGTCCTCGACCGAGTCCGATAACCACTTTGGCCAGCCCTCGGTCGTTGATAAATATCCGCAAAGGGACTATGGTCATTCCATTTTCCTTTGATGCCTTCTGAAGTTTGTTGATTTCCTTTCTGCTAAGAAGTAGTTTGCGGTCGCGGCGAATCTGATGATTGTTGTATGTTCCGTAAAAGTACTCAGCCACATACATATTCTTTATCCAGACCTCGCCAGAATTAACATAGCAGAACGTATCCACCAGACTTGCCTTCCCTTGACGAATGGATTTTATCTCTGTTCCGGTGAGTACAATTCCGGCAGTAAATGTTTCGGAAATAGCATAGTCAAAGTTTGCTCTCCTGTTCTTTATATTTACTTCAGACATCTTCATTTTAGTGGAAATCTATCAGAAGCTCTTCAATATCAGATTGAAAAGTATCTGGATTAATACTGGTGGAAACATAATGGATAACACACTTACAATCGTAAATGTTGTCCTGCTTTCGTATTTTACCGCCATATACCGCGTGCTCCGCCATATCACAATAAGAAGATAAAGTGGAAGCATGTATATTATAGCCGTATCTACCGGCATGAGATTCGCTATTACATTTATGGTTCCAAGAATACCGATGGCATAAACCAGAAATGCCGTGATACGCTTTTCGCTCATTGGCACATCGGTAGCCCCCGGCAGATAATAAAGGATGATAGTGTGGGCGATGTAATATGTGAGAAAATACTTAAGGAAGCACACAAACGCTTGAAAAGAAAGTGTGAGCCACTCAAATTCCTCATGCATCAGAGCGCGCATAAACACCGTGACGCTCACAAGCAAAATATACGGCAAATATCCTTCTTTAAATAATTTCTCCGCATCATAGCCGTCATAAGAGGCATCTTCCCAGCCCCTGCGGGGAGAAAGAATAACCTGAAGCAAGCCGAGAAGATATTTTAGAAACATTATAATTCGAATTTATATAAATGCCTTGAAACAAGGTTGAGAAAGTTCCCAGAAACGGGAAACTATGATAAATCGGATGCAAATATACTAATAATCTTCCACCAAAGGAATAGCAAAATAAATGGTGCATTTGCCCTCGCAGCATTGGAGATTGTTTATTTTTATCTAATTTTGCATCTGCTCAATTTAAAATTAATTAGATATGATTAATAAGATTCTTTCGATTTCCGGTCGCCCCGGCCTTTTCAAGCTTGTGACCCAAGGTAAGAATATGCTGATTGTGGAATCTCTGTCAACCGGTAAACGAATGCCGGCTTATGCCCACGACAAGGTAGTTTCACTCGGAGACATTGCAATCTACACTTCTGAGGGAGATGTACCTCTGTATACAGTGTTCGAGACCATAAAGGAGAAGAACGATGGTAAGCAGGTGAATGTAAAAGCTATCGGCGACGATGCTGCCCTGCGGGCCTACTTTGCCGAAATCCTGCCTCACTTCGATGAAGAAAGAGTATATACCAACGATATCCGTAAGATTTTCAACTGGTACAATCAACTTATCGCAGCCGGTGTAACTGAGTTCAAGGACAACGAGATTGCTCAGGATGAGGCAGCAGAAGAGGCCGAGAAAGCTGATGAAGCTGAAACCAACCAGTAAATAAAGAATACTCCTCCTTAAATGCAGACACAATCAAATCCACGGAAAGGAGTAATCATCACGTCTGACAATGTGATGGCCGATGTCGTAAATCGGAATTTCAACATTCTTCCCATCCTAAGCCGCCTTTCCATCCCTCTGGGATTCAACCATAAGACGGTAGGAGAAGTTTGTACCGATGCAGGTATAGATACGGAAGTGTTTCTATTCATAGTGAATTTTTTGTTATATGATAATCTTTCACAGATAGAGCCTACCATAAACAATGCCATAGGAGTTACCGATTTTCTTCAGAGGAGTCATGATTACTTCCTTAATTATAAGTTCCCTCATATTAGGACCAATCTTCTTGACTCTTTTGAATCATGCCATGCCGACATCAACCCGGCCATAGAGCGATTCCTCGACGGATATATAAACCAGGTCAGAAGACACTTCTCCCATGAAAATGAAGTGGTATTCCCCTACATAAAAAGTCTTGCCACTGATTCTCCTGCCAATTACAGCATTTCTATTTTCCGTAAGGCACATGAGGAGATCAACGAAAAGCTCTCTGATCTCAAGAACATTATCCTGAGATACTATTCCACATCAAAGCCCGACAAAATGTATGATGTTCTTGTGGATATCTACAATTGCGAGGACGATCTTAACAGCCATGCCCTGATTGAGAACTGCATTCTCATCCCTATGGTTGAAAAGATAGAGAAATCAAATCAAAGGCATTCTTGATGAAAAACCTGTCTGTAATAATCTCGAGCCAGTCGCCTCTGATTGAAGCGGGAATGGTATCAATGCTCCGTTCCCGGAGGGAGTCGAATATGATAATTGAACGCATTGCGCCTCATAAGCTTGAAGAAGCTCTTGAGGCGCATATGCCTTCAATATTATTTATCGATGTGGACATCGCTCTCTCTTTAAATGTATTTAATACAGTATCGTCCAAGACTGCGATTATAGGTTTAACCCACTCCCTCCTCTCAAAAGAGACCAAGAGTAAATTCAGAAACCTGATATCAGTATACTCCTCAATGGCTGATATTGAACAGATACTTGAAAATACTCTTATACGAAAAAACGAGGGACCTGAACGTTCCGAATTAACACCCCGAGAAAAAGAGATTTTAAAGGGAGTCGTCATGGGCCTCTCCAACAAAGAAATTGCGGCGAAAATCAATGTTTCGGTTAATACCGTCATGACTCATCGCCGCAATATAGCATCAAAACTTCAGATTCACTCCTCAGCCGGCCTTACTATATATGCCATAGCAAGCAAACTTGTAGACATAGAGGAGGTTAAAGACGCTGCTTACTGATTTACAGCACCTATCAATTCTTTGATGTCCTGAACTCCGTGTCTGAGACAGTAATCATGGATATAATCGATGGTTTTTACTGTCACACATGGATCAATAAAGTTTGCGGTTCCAATCTCTACCGCAGTTGCACCGGCAAGAATGAATTCCAGAGCATCTTTGCCACTCGTTATACCGCCAAGACCTATAACAGGTATTTTTACCGCTTTGGCTGTCTGCCACACCATTCTCACGGCGACAGGTTTCACTGCCGGTCCGGAAAGGCCGCCGGTAATTGTTGAAAGATAAGGCCGCTGCCGTTCAATATCGATTGCCATTCCCATCAGAGTGTTTATCAATGAAACAGAATCGGCTCCTTCCGCTTCCACCGCCTTGGCTATTTCCGTGATGTCGGTGACGTTGGGAGAGAGTTTTATTATGACTGTCCTGCCAAATGATTTTCTCACCGCCTTAGTCACCGCGGCCGCTCCTGATGGTGTGGTTCCGAATGCCATACCTCCCTGTTTGACATTGGGGCACGAAATATTTATTTCTACTGCCTGGATGTCAGTTTCATGATAGAGTCGATCACACACAGCCATATAATCCTCGATCTTTGCCCCCGAAACGTTCACTATCGGAGTACTTCCAAGCTGTTTAAGCCCAGGATAAATGTGTTTTATAAAATAATCCACGCCTTTATTCTGAAGCCCCACTGCATTCAGCATGCCGGAGGGAGTCTCAGCCATTCTGGGATAATCATTGCCTTCTCGGGGTTCGAGTGTCGTACCTTTTACTATATAAGCACCAAGTCTGTCAACGTTGATGAAATCAGAGAATTCGTGTCCGTAGCCGAATGTTCCTGAAGCCGTCATCACCGGATTCTTTAATTCAAGAGCTCCGATTTTCACATTAAGATTTACCATGTCAGATCTTTTATATTAAATACCGGGCCTTCCGTGCAAACACACACATTGCCCTTGACAGTTTTTTCCACACAGCACAGACATGCACCAAGTCCGCAAGCCATCATATTCTCAAGGGATACCTCGCACTCTGTGTCAGTTTCCTTGGCTTTGCTGGCAATAGCTTTCATCATCGGGGCGGGACCGCAGCAGTATATCCTATCCCATTCATAGCCAAGAGCATGGTTAAGCGTCACAATTCCTTTATCGCCAAGACTTCCGTCGTCGGTAGATACAAACACTTCGCCATACTTTTCAAACTCCTCCAGCATCAGGACATCCTTTGATGTTCTGGCGCCTAAAAGAAATTTGGGATTATATCCCCGGTTCTTTAAGAATGAACCGAAGTAGAGCATTGGGGCCACTCCAACGCCACCACCTACGAGCAGTATCTTCTCATTCAAATCGCGCGGGAGAGTAAACATATTTCCGAGTGGATACATCAGATTGATTGTTTCTCCTGGGCGCGTTTCCAGAAGATGACGGGTTCCTTCACCGGCCGATCTTACAAGAAGCCATAACTCGTTATTATCGTAATCGACAAAATTCACTGAAATAGGTCGGCGCAGGAACGTCGATTTACTGTTATCGACTCTTACCTGAACAAACTGTCCCGGCAAGACCTCACCAATCTTACCACCGTCTTCGGGCGTAAGCTTCAGCAAACCATAATTGCCGTGAAGTTTTGACAATGACTTCACTTTGAAGTCCCTTAATTCTTTTTTCATATTGTCATATATCTGTATTCTCGAGTATATTGCAAATTTATATAAAATGAGGTTTATATCAAATCCGCAAACCAAGGTAATCTAAAAAATGAGGCTGTCTAACAAGTTTTAG
>LUJP01000006.1 GCA_001689535.1 Bacteroidales bacterium M5 | reverse complement strand
ATGACCGACTTCTCGGCCCTGATTGCCAACCCCAAGCTCATGCTCATAGGCGCGGCCGCTCAGTTCGGTATCTTCGGTGCCTATATGGTAGCGCTGCTTCTCGGATTCGCGCCCGACCAGGCCGGTGCCATCGCCATTATCGGCGGTGCCGACGGCCCCACGGCAATCTTCCTCTCCTCCAAGCTTGCGCCTAACCTTATGGGAGCAATCGCCGTTTCCGCCTACTCTTACATGGCTCTGGTGCCCGTGATCCAGCCGCCTATCATGCGCCTGCTCACCACCAAGAAAGAGCGCGTGATAAAGATGCGTCCCGCCCGCGCCGTGTCGCAGAACGAGAAAATCATCTTCCCGATTGTGGGCCTGCTTCTCACCTGCTTCGTGGTTCCCTCAGGTATTCCTCTGCTCGGTATGCTCTTCTTCGGCAATCTGCTCCGTGAGTGCGGCGTAACCACCCGTCTGGCTAAGACAGCAAGCAATGCCCTCACCGACATCGTGACCATTCTTCTCGGCATGACGGTAGGTGCTTCCACCCAGGCCTCCGAATTCCTCACCACCGAGACCATAGGCATTTTCGCTCTCGGTTTCATGGCATTCATCATCGCCTCCACTTCTGGAGTACTGTTCGTGAAACTCTTCAACCTCTTCTTGCCCCACGACAAAAAGATCAATCCCCTCATCGGCAACGCCGGAGTTTCCGCCGTGCCTATGTCGGCCCGTATATCCAACAACCTCGGCCTCGAATACGACCCCTCCAACTACCTGCTCATGCATGCTATGGGTCCGAACGTAGCCGGCGTTATTGGCTCAGCAGTGGCAGCAGGTGTCCTTCTGGGATTCCTCGCCTGATACTGACGCAACCCAGCGCGGTCATGCCCTGCCGCATAACCCCTTGAAACAACGGCGGAGCCTCTCGCGAACAAATCGCAGGCTCCGCCTTTGTTTTTTATCATCAGAATTTTAGTAATACAGGAAACCATATCAGGACACTGCTTGTTGTAAAATCAGATTGTTGTTAAAGTTAAGTTATGTGCCCTGGCGGTTCAACGATTATAGCTAAGCAACAGCCTCTCTCTCCATAGTAAAGCTAAAGATTATACCATCCGACCTTGCCGGAAGCCCGGGTGAAAAAATCCACCCGGAAATAAGATCAGTTACCGCAATGATTACAGAGAAAACTATCAACTCACTATATAAAATGTTCAGCAAACGGCCTGAATCGCCCGACTGCCTCGACATTGCTATACTTTTTGAAAACCTCATGGGTGTCCACGACATTTATGTGGACGACTTCGGAAACCTGATAATCGACTCCCTTCCGCCCGGCTCTCCATTCCACAAACTCTCGCTCAGCCGAGTCAACGGTATTGTGGATTTCGAAGAATGGGTGGCGATAGTGCTGAACGCGTCGATAATATTCCTCGACAAGCGAGCTCCCAAAGTCCAGATCCACATCAAAAAGCACAAAACATCTATATTCGACAAAATTTTCCACCACTCCACACCGGAAATCTAATTACCATATCCCATTATTTCCAGCGGTCCTGATATTAGCCGGTAGAAAACTCCTTCCGTTATGACAAAAAAATAAAGCAGACCTTCTATAATCTGCTTTACCTATGTTGCTCATCAAATGTTGTATCCGAGTTTTTTATGCTCCTATCTATATCATGATTTCATGCGGCTTGACAGCTATATCATGGTTGGCAAGAATTTCCACGCATTTAGGGTCCATACTCTGCTGGCGGATCCATTCCAATGAAACTTCCTGCTAATTGCGGTTCTCAGCGATTCCAGAAAGGGCTTGAACCTATCTCCCCTGATTATAAGTCAAATAAAAGCCGTTTTCTTTTGTTCGCCGGCCTTGACAATATACATCCTAATAGACTGCTATCATAGCACTTAAGCCTGCTTGTCATCATAACTCTTATCTTCTGTTGTCTTCTCTTGTCTGGACTTGTGTGCAAATCACGTGCAAATCATGTGCAAGGGCTTTACATCCGGTGCGCTTTAAAGGGAGTTGAAGCTGTATGGACACCTTAAATTTTCAAATATATCGGATATTATAAAAATCGGGGCACGTTGCCGCCGTGTAAATTAATTCCGCAATGTTGAACAATGCAATTACAGCACGCGTAAAAGAGCTTAACGATAATGGCAAAATCGGTTCGGCAAATAGTTTTCGCGACACATTGAAAGCAATTGAGTCATTTACCGGCAGCACAATTAATTTCAATGATATAACAGCGGATTGTCTTGTTAGATGTGAAAAATTTTGGGAGAAAAAAGCAATGTCAATAACCACGCGTGGCATCTATTTCCGAAACATACGCACTATGATGAACTTCGCCAAAAGAACAGGTATAATCAAAGAACCGCAATATCCTTTAGGCAAGGGCAAATTCGAAATCAGAAATTTCACGAAGAGCAAATCAAGAAAGCGCCAGCCGATAAGAAAGCATTTGCCGCGATGATTGAAGCCTCACGCCAGACTGCCAACCATCTTTTCCTCGCTTTCCGTTTTACCCTTTCGGGTATAGCTAACGGTATGGTCGAATCAACAATGAAGTCTTACGTCAGCTACATCAAGCGCATAAATCGTGAATTGTTCTGCAAGACAGGTTATGATCTCCTGTATGACTATCTTCCAGGATATGTAAAAAACAAAAACATTGCGAAGATTGATGAGATGTTCGGTGCTATGGATGATAAGCTAACTGAACGTATCGAAAATCTCGATGAAACAGAGATGCCGGTTAGCCACCTTAAAAACGCTCGCACTGCTCTCAGCAAATACGCAAATTTTATCAGATCTGTAATCGATCAGGCTGATTAGCCAAATCTATGCCAATTCTTGATTACGACACCCGTAATAAATGATAATAATGTGATTCCTAAGCGAATATTAGATTGGTATGTTTTTTACGTAATATTATCATTAATAGCATTTATATTTGCACAAATATTAGATCAATAATATGAACCACAAAATCGCCACAATCAAAGAAAAGGGCTTACCTACAGTTAAATCCGGTAATGCTGACAACATCTCTGATTTCTTCAATCAGATAATTAAGGATCAATTCTCAGATAAAGAAACAATAAAAGCCATACATACGGCGCTATTGAGCTACATCAACAGAAATGATGCGGTATTTATTCTTCGTCTATATGGAAGTGCTCCTAAAAAGCGATATGAACTCTTGCGTCGTGGTTTCTTGACAGATTACCCCGATGGTCGAAAAATGGTGTTTTGTGACAATACTTTTGTAATGCCATTTATGGCCATGAAGCTTGAGGGCATGACCTATAATGAATCCGATCTGCTTGCATTTATGGCCGACCCATCTCTGCGATGCGGTTTTGGCTCTACGAAGGAAGAGCGTGAACTGTCTTATTATAATTGGAGGGGCAGTAAAAATCTCATAAATCTGAACAGCGGCGGATGGTATGTGGCTCATATCGTTCCAGTGGGGAAGGAATATGGCAAACAATCACTTAGCGAAATATTCCCCAACCCTCATCGTTCAGAATGGGAAAAATCAAATGACAAGATTCGTCATGCAGCCAATGTGCTCAGCCCCGTGGAGCTCAAGGCCATTCAGGCTCATTTTCTAAGGATGTTACATCCACTCAATTCATTCATAATCCCCAAACGATCACTCGTTGCGTATAATGGCCTCAATTTAGGTGAAGAGCAGGAACTGATCAATCTTGTACAAGACTATATAAGGTCGGAATTTCCGTTAGAGTATGCTCAGCTCACTCAATTAATGCAGATTCCGGCACAGCCCAAAGTTGTCAACAGCAACATCGGACACATATCATGGTGCGCTACCGAATATTCAGCAAAAAAGAAAATGAGAAATAATAAGGCGACGGAGGCAACAAATAAAAGAATGCGTCAGCAGGTCAACAAGGATTTGTATGACCTAGATGAAGCAGAGGCACTGAATAATACATTAAAATCAATAGGCAAGAGTGTGTTTTTGAAGCTATATCCTATAGTCAGAAACAATCCTTCTGTCACGGTAGGACAAATATGCGAGCTGCTTCCGGCCTATGCGGACTATTCGCCAACAAGTCAGAAAACTCGATTGTCAAGCACTCGAAGCATTATCAACAACGATCTTGCAGATGCTGCGCTTGAAATAATTGCCGGATCTGCCCGTGTAAAAGGATAATTTCACATTATTGTGTGGTAGACATCATATTTCCTTTATAGTAAAACGTAAAAAATGTAAAATTCAACGACACATAAGGCATTACAATGGCCAACATGAAAATTCCCGCTGAATTTGACGAGGAAGCATATGATTTGGTTGAGCGTTTTGCGAAATCATATGATGAAAAGAAATTTAATCCATATTCATTCCCAAAAGATTATTTTTGGATTATCCAGCCGTTTTAGACCTGATCAGTTATGCGATGCACGGTTTTGACAAAGATATTGAAGCTGATGCGTATTTCCCATCTGAAGACTGACTACAACATATAGTTGATAATTATGAACCAGGGGATAATAATTTCTTCCTGTCACAGGATAAGCGTGAGTATATAACTGAGCTTCTTATTGATGAATTTATTCGGAATCAATAAGATGGAATTCCGACAACTAATACCTATTCTTAGTTCCATTTGCCCTCTGAATTAGAAGCTATTGTACCGCAAAAACTGAAGTGTTCTCCGATAAACAGATAATACAACTTATCAGATGAACGTAAACAAGTCGGAAAACACAAATCTGCTTCGTCTTGACTATGGACGAAGCAGATTTGCCCATATAAACGCATGACAGTAGGCTCACGCTAATAAAGTGCAGATTATAAGACATATATTGCATTGGTAAGGATCTGATGTCTTATATAGTAATAATTGCCATACATTTGCATATCAAATCAAACGAAACGTCAATATGCCAAATTTATTAACTAAAGAATTACGCCGAGAGATCATAACGGAACAGAAACTTGACATCCCCTACGATTCTACCGGCTTTGTAAAGTGGCTCATAGAGTCACATAACCTTTCAGAAAGCGCAGCGTCAAAACAAGTGGAGTTGATACGTTACGCCGATGTTGAATTCTGGACACCAGGAGATCCTGAACTATTCCGTCTTATTTCCAAGTGTAGATCCGAGGCAGAAAAGACAAGCAGCGAATCAATCCGACATCTTTTCAACGACTTTGTTGTACAGGCTATCGTCGTGCACATAGAAGCATTTGAGGAGATGCTTGATGAAACGGATAAGGAGTCAAAATCTCAGCTTCGAAATATCATCAATGCTTATAGTGCATATCTTGCCTTTATAAAATGCTCAATGGATTATACGTCCTCTGAAGATGATTGTAACGATGAACATGAATACACATTTCAGAATGCCGACATAAGATTTGCTCCTGTCCCTCTTGACAAGGAATTCAAGAAATATCTCGATGAATCACGTTTTCCTGTTCGCACACGAGACAAAATGCTTAGCAATCTACGCAAGCTGAATAGTCTTGTAATCAACAACGGTAGAGGAGATAGCGACTGGTTGCAGCAGCTCGTCGACAGGGCCTCGAACGGAGTGATTATCCGCTCTTCTCGCTTGACGGCACAATCATTGTTTCACAACGCATTACGTCATATCGAAGACTACAACATAGCGGAAGACACACTACGAGGTGGATACACATCTTTAAATCATTATATAAATTTTCTTATGTCGGCACAGAAGTCCGGAATGCTTCAAGAAATAGTAAATCAGTCGCATAATATTTTATAGCAATCCATGTAGTTATGATGCTCACCAATCACTCTTTCCCTTTAAACTTATTGTCTGAAAAGAGACGGAAAACACACATTCCCCCTGCGTACATAGATAGAACGAAACAGCTGATTGTCGATGCCTTCTGCAAAAAAAGCATTGCTTTTAGCAATGTTTCATATATCGTAGTGCCTACGGTTGTCAGATTTGAGTTGATACCGGATACAGCTTGCAAATTGAAGCAAATCCGTTCATGTGAAGATAAGTTGAATGAGGCTTTATCGGAGTACGGCCCAATTAGATTAATTGCGCCGGTTCCCGGGAAAGGAACAATCGCTGTGGAAGTTCCCCGTCCTGATCGTCAGATTGTTCAGCTTCGTGAAGTTCTTGAAACCAAAGAGTTTCAGGAATCCCAAGCACATCTGCCCGTTGCGTTTGGAATCGACTCAGAGAATAATACTATTGTTGCTGACTTGGCAAAAATGCCACATTTGCTCATAGCTGGCGCAACCGGACAGGGCAAGTCCGTATTTCTCAATAATATTATACTTTCGTTGCTTTATAGATTAAGCCCTGCCGACTTAAAATTGGTTTTGATAGACCCGAAGCAAATAGAATTTGGTCACTACAACCGAATCAAGAAGCAATATTTGTTAAGAACTTCTGAAGATACTCCGGAGGTTATTACGGCAGTTGAAAAAGTTCCGAAGATACTTAATGCTATTGATCATGAGGTTGGAAATCGATATGATCTTTTAATACAAACTCAATGTAGAACAATCAGAGAATATAATCATAAAATTGCAGACGGTAAGCTTTCTAAAGACAAACACCATCATCTGCCCAATATCATTGTTGTCATTGATGAGTTTGCTGACTTGATGAATGTGTGTGGAGGGAATTTTGAAATGCCTTTAGTTCATATTGCTCAGCAATCACGAGCAGTAGGAATTCATCTGGTTATTGCTACTCAACGCCTCTCTGCCGATGTTATCACAGGTATAATCAAAGCGAATTTCCTGGCTCGAATTGCTTTTAGGGTTATGTCTGACGCAGACTCTAAAGCTGTTCTTGATATATCAGAAGCGCAGAAGCTTCTTGGCATGGGGGACATGCTTTTCAATTATTGTGGTGATTTTAAGCGAATACAGAGCTGTTTTATAGATATTCCAGAGATTGAATCAATTTGTGAATGGATTCAAGAAAATGTCCCTGTTGACGATTCTTACATACTATCTACTTCATCTTCACCATTAGCAAAGAAGGATATAGACAATGAACGTGATCCGCTGTTTTGTGATGTTGCCAGATTTATAATTGAGTCTGGTATCGCATCCATAACTAAAATACAACTCCATTTCGGTATAGGATATATTCGAGCAGGCAAATTGATGGATCAGCTTGAAAAGGCAAATTTAGTGGGACCGTCAAATGGAGGAAAACCTCGCGAAATATTACCGCAAAATAATAAAAAGAAAAGATCATTCTTTAGCTTCAGCCGTCTTCTCGATCTTCTGAAATCAGACAATCTTGATAAGGATGATGATTCTAATTTCACAAAGGATACAGTTATGAAAAAGGATCGTAATAAAAAAGGTAATATGAGCTTCGCAGAGCTACTTGATACCCTTGAAGTTCCTGACACACCATATAAATTCCCATATAAGGATTATGAGATAGTCGGCGACACTGTGGAAATTGACCGGGTTATCAACACCTGCGGTAATATCAATATTGATGTTGCCGATATTGAGAGTACACTTTCTAAGGATGCGGTCAATTATGTGACAATCGGCTCGGCTGATGGCGAGGGTTGCATTGCCAATGCGCTAAAAGGTGCTATTGGTAAATTACCGATTGAGATTGGAAACACATCTAAGATCTTGTTCAATATATGGATGTCGAAGAATATGCAATCGCCAATGACAGAGGTGAAGTCAATGACTGATTTCATCAAAAGTATGCCCTCCGACATAAATATATGTTGGGGCTGTGCTTACGATGAATCATTGGAGGTACAACAGGCAAAAGTTTCATTAATCGCAGCAAGTAA
>LUJP01000033.1 GCA_001689535.1 Bacteroidales bacterium M5 | reverse complement strand
TAAAAACCGAATTACGACACACCCTCTTTTTAGATTATCGAATTGCTTTCAGCCTTTATCAGGCGTTGGCGTTTTTGCCGGTTTTGTTACGGCGCATGTCGGTGAGGTAGGCCACGGGGGCTGCCACGAAGATGGTGGCCAGGGTGCCTACAACTACGCCGAAGATCATGGCGAAGGTGAACGAACGGATCGAGTCACCGCCGAGGATGAAGATACACAGCAGCACCAGAAGGGTGGATGCCGAGGTCATCACCGTACGGCCCAGGGTGGAGTTGATCGACTGGTTCACGTTGGTGAAGAAGCTCTGCTTGGGATAGAGGCCGATGTTCTCGCGCACGCGGTCGAACACAACCACCGTGTCGTTGATCTGATAACCGATCACCGTGAGGATGGCGGCGATGAACGACTGGTCAATCTCCATTGCGAAGGGGAACACACCCCAGAACAGCGAGTAGAAGCCGATGATGGAGAAGGCTGTGAAGGCTACGGCAGCAAGAGCGCCCACGGAGAAGGCGATGTTGTGGAAGCGCACAAGGATGTAGAGGAACATTGCCACAAGTGCCAGAACCACTGCTATCACGGCTTCGGTGCGCATGTCGTTGGCCACGGTCGGACCCACTTTCTGCGAGCTCATTATACCTATTTCCTCGTTGGTGGTCGAGAAGTCGCGCAGGCTCATATCGCCTATCTCGTTCTTCAGGCCCTTGTAGAGGATGCCGGTGATTTCTTCGTCAACGTTCTCCTCGTCGGAGTTGATCTTGTAGTTGGTGGAGATTCTCACCTTGGTGTTGTCGTCGATTGTTATCACGCTCAGCTGGGCGCCGTCAAACAGCGGTGCGAGCTGCTTCTGGAGCTCGACGGTCGATACGGGGTGGTCGAATTTCACCACGTAGTTGCGTCCGCCCGAGAAGTCGATGCCCTGGTTGAGTCCGCGGAAGAAGAGCGATCCTATCACGATGAGGATGAAGGCGCCGCAGATTGCGAAGCTCACCTTGCGCTTGCTCAGGAAGTCGAAGTGAGTGTTGGTAAACATCTTGCGCGAGAGCGCGGTGTCGAATGTGAGCTTCTGGAACGGCTTCGATTTCTCGCCGAGGATGAACACCAGA
Source organism: Bacteroidales bacterium M5 (assembly GCA_001689535.1). Taxonomy (GTDB): domain Bacteria; phylum Bacteroidota; class Bacteroidia; order Bacteroidales; family Muribaculaceae; genus Paramuribaculum. The sequence goes on along the minus strand of LUJP01000033.1, from coordinate 3,514 downwards.
CGGGTGAGGAACACAGCCGTGAAGAACGAGCAGATGATACCGATGATAAGTGTGGTGGCGAATCCCTTGATGGGGCCTGTGCCGAAGAGCAGCAGGATCACGCCGGTGATTATCGAGGTGAGGTTGGAGTCGAAGATGGCCGAGAAGGCGTTGGAATAACCGTCGGCGATGGCTGTGCGCACGTTCTTGCCGGCGCGGAGTTCTTCCTTGGCGCGCTCGAAGATGAGCACGTTGGCGTCAACCGCCATACCCAGCGCGAGCACGATACCTGCGATACCGCTCAGCGTCAGCACGGCGGGGATCGAAGCGAGGATACCGAAGGTGAAGAAGATGTTGAATATGAGGCCCAGGTTGGCGATAAGGCCGGGGATGATGCCGTAGAAGGCACACATGAAGATCATCAGCAGCACCAGTGCTATGGCAAACGACATGAAGCCGTCCTCGATAGCCTGCTGGCCCAGCGACGGACCGATAACGGTGTCGGAGATGATGTTGACCTTGGCTGCCATCTTACCCGATTTGAGCACGTTGGCAAGGTCCTTTGCCTCGTCGGTCGAGAAGTTGCCGGTGATGGACGAGCGTCCGCCTTCGATCACGCTGTCTACGTTCGGTGCCGAATACACCTGGTTGTCGAGCACGATTGCCACCTGCTTGTTGATGTTGGCGGCGGTGATGCGTGCCCACTGCTTCGCTGCATCGGGCTTCATGGTCATCGACACGTAGTTGCCGCCCTGCATCTGGTCGAAGTCGGAGTTGGCTGCCGTAACCACGTCGCCGCTCAGGGCTGCTTTGCCGCCTGCGGTGCGCAGACCAACAAGGGTGTAATAGTCCATGCGCGAAACGTGGCCTGTGGAGTCGGGTATCTCTACCGTCACGGGCTTCACTTCCCATGCCAGCTTGAGGTTGGAGGGGAGTATGCGTTTTGCCTGGGGCGACACCAGCAGGGAGTCGATTATGGGGCGGTTGATGCGGGTGGCCATGCCGAGGGCTATGGGGTTGCCCTGGGCGCCGAGACCTGCGAAGTATTCAAAGAGGCCGCGGCCGTTTGAGGCCGAGTCGGCGCGCAGAGCGTTGTCCAGCTGCTGGATGGCGCCCTGATACTCTGCCAGAGGCATTGTCTCGTAGAACTCGAGGTTGGCCGACGATTTCAGAAGGTCGCGCACACGGTCATGCTCCTTCACACCCGGAAGCTCCAGAAGTATCTGGCCGTCTTTCTCCAGCTCCTGGATGTTGGGGGCTACCACGCCGAACTGGTCGATACGGCTGCGGAGCACGTTGGTGGAGCTGCTCACGCGGTCCTTCACCTCCTGCTTCAGCGCTGCCTTGGCGGCGTCGAATGAGTCGCCGCGCTTCACCTGGTCGCGGAACACAACCGAGAAATCTGCATTCGGGTCGAGTTCCTTATATTGCTGACAGAACACATCCACATAGTCGTTGGTCTTGGTGGCCTTGACTATCGAATCGGTGCTGTGGATAGCTTTTTCGAAATAGGGATTGCCTTCGGTGGTGGCCATCGACCGCAGGATGTCGGGCACCGACACCTGGAGCGTTACGTTCATACCGCCCTTGAGGTCAAGTCCGAGACCCACACCGAGCTTTTTTACTTCATTGAAAGTGTAGCCGAGCCATACCTTCTCGTTGCCTACGGAGTCGATGTAGTGCTGATAGGCATAGCGGTGGGCGTCAGGACCGGCGGTCTCCGGAGCCGTTTTCTGGGCATATTCCTCAGCCTTGTTCTCATAATGGTTGCTCACAACCGTAAACGAGAGGTAGAAGAGGCAAATAAGCACCAGGAAGAAGGCTATGACACCGGCCACAATACTTCCTAATTTTCCTTTGCTTTGCATTTGACTGGTTAAAAATATTGAGGTTAAAAATTAATTTCGCTCTGGGGCACATCTGCCGTTTCCGCATGTGTGCGCGATTTCAGCTTGCAAATATAGCGTTTTTCTTTGAAATCCCACGCATCCGCTTTACTATTTGTGAAATAACCTCCCTTTCCCATGGAGCCCCCCTGGGAGCGTCGGCCTCCGGCCGTCGGAATGCATAGATGGCGTTTTTCCCGGCGGACGGCGGGGACGCCGACCCTCCCAGTCTCCCGGCAACGGCGCGGGCGGATGCGCCGGCTGTCAGTGCCGGCCCACCCGCCCGCGAGGCGTCGGGGGTATGATACACGTTTTTACTCTGAGGGCATTATTCCGTCACCTTGATCTTCGCCCATGCCGAGAAAGCAAATATACCTTCCTTCTCAGCATCCTGCAGAGCCGTGAAGTCGCGCTCGGCCTGATTTGTAACGGATTCAGGGGCGCTCCACTGGCTCATGAACCCATTTTCTCTGAAATCACGTCCTTTGGCCATCCATAAAAGGGCCAGTCCGTCGGCGGTGTCGTGGGCACGCCCCACGGTCATTGTAGTCACGCACATTGGTGTCGGATTTGCCATGTAGCATGCCATTGTCTGCTGGGCGAAGTTGTTTTCCTTATTCTCTGCCAGAATATCGATGGGCTTGAGGTTGAAGTTCGCGGCCAGAGCAGCTTTGAATGAGGGTTCGTCAATGAAAGAGATGACCGTTCCCGGTGCTATGGGATCGTCCGCTACGTTTGTCGACGCATAGCTGGTCATATAACGGTGGGTTGTCTCATCCTTGACATACTCTCCGCTTTCGGCATCCTTGAATTCCAGCTCGTAGGTGGTCTCGTCCACGAACTTTATACGGGCTGCGGAGTAGCCGGAGTTTTCGACGATAGCCTCGGGAAGTCTGTTGAAAAACGCGTGTGCCAGGGAAATCAGTTCCGGGCGAGAAAAATCGTAACCATAAGGATACATTTCTCCCGCCTCAAAAGCGATTTCCAGCGATTTGCCCACAAGGGGAGTCCTATTAGGGGTATAGTTGTCCTTCACCCGGATTATCCAGTCGTTCTCGCCGGCATAGTTGGCTTTGACTTCTCCGGTCACATCGAATGTGTGGCTGCCTTCCGAAACGGAACCTGAAAAGGTCACCTCGCCGTCCTTTTTGGTGATATTTATGGGAATAGTGGGAGAAACCGAGATAAGACCACCGTCTCCCATGAGAATGTAGAAGATAGATGATGTCCGGAGTGTCAGGGATGCCGAAGTCTGCGTTGCGGGATTGAACGAGCCTTCCACCGATGCTGTCATATCGGCCGGATGGGCTGTGTATTTGTCGTCAATAAACACAAACACGTTCTTGCCCGGAATCGCTCCCGATTCTATGGGAGCCACTGATTTTGTATTGTTGTCATCATCATCACTGCATGCTGTAAGCACTACCGGCATCGCCAGCAGGGCGAGCAAAGGAAATAAAAACTTTTTCATTTCTGATTGGTATTAAAAGGTAAATAGATAAGTAGTTTCGTAGAAATTGTCTTCCTTGCGGTCCCCTTTTTTCTTAAGAGTCAGAAAAAGCCAAAAGACTGCATGATGTCCTTTGATTTTAACTTTGTTTAACTATTGAGTCTGCCCTGGGTAACAATTCAGCGGACGCGCCGATGTA
>LUJP01000051.1 GCA_001689535.1 Bacteroidales bacterium M5 | reverse complement strand
GGTATCAGGTTTGTGATCAACTCCAACCGCAACACATCAAGCACGACTTATCGGCTCTTTGTCGATGTCGCCGGCTGCGGCAGCAACTCAAAAACATTCACGATGCCACAGTACTCATCTACTAATTTGGATTTTACGTGGAATGAGCTGCGCATGGGTCCGCCTGCACCCGCGGCCGGGTCAACCTACAACATACGTATGCAGATACACTCGATGTCCGGCACATCGGCAACCACCCTCTGGTGGGAGGGGCAAAAAACAATAACAATACAATAACTAACCTCAAAACAATAAATTATGAACAAAAACAAAGTGCAGGTGGTGGCAGCCACCTATCAGGTCAACAATGACCACGTCGACGATCGCGAGTATCGGATCTCGGCAAGCGTCCGCCAGTCGGCCGCAGGGCAGATGGAGGTGATCGAGAACGGTGTAATCTCGGCTCTTAACGGCCACAGTGTCGCAACATTTCGCCGCTACATGGGCGGGGGTCTGACGGTAGAGTTTGACGCTACATGCCCGGATCAGACTGCGACGCTCGACGCCATAAACGGATTTATCGCAGACTGCGAGGAGGGAGGGGTAGAGGCATGAAAATGTATGAACTGCTGAATGTTAGCGATCAGCTCAACAGCCTACCCCTCGGCAAACTGACGATCGCCCAGCGCGCCGCGCTCACCCGTACAATCTGCGCCATCTCGCAGGCGCGCAAACCGTTTGACGAGGCTCTAAAGGAGGCGCGCGAAAAGCTCAAGCCGGAAGGCTTTGACGACCTGAAGCAGAAAAAAAAACGGAGTCCGGAAGAAGATGCCCGCCTGAAAGAGATGAAGGCTGAATATGACAGTGCAATCAACGAAACGTTACAGCCGAATCTGATGGCCGAGGTGGCACTGGTCATCAATAAGCCCATGACTGCGGAGGAACTGCTGTCGTTGGGCGACGCCGCCCCGGATGTGACAGCAGGAAATATTATGTACACGGCCGAGATGCTCGGCATAAACTTAAATGGCGATGATCCGATGTAACTTGATACTTTGGGTGTGTATGCTCGGAGCTGCAGCACTCATCGTGTGGGGATTTTTGATGCCTCCACCGGGCGAGATCCACGAGTCTGTACTAATCGGTGCCGGCGAATTGCTCCTGTTTGGAGTGTGCGCTGCTGCAAGTTTTATCGCAGACCGCCGCCGCAACCGGGATTGATCATGCTTGATATTCTGGAGATTTTTACGAACGATCGAGTCTCGATCATCCTGTGGAGCGGTATGATAGCACTGGCCTCATGCCTTAACGGACTCTTCAGCTATAGGATATACCGGGCGGCCTGTAGAGCCGGCATTGCCGCGCAGCATCCCGATATCATAGGGCATTTGCTTGAGTTTGTCATTGTATGTCTTGTGGTTGTGTTGGCCTTTCTATGCCGTGTGACAGTGGGGGCGATCCTTCATGCCCCATTGTTTTTTACTTCGCTGCTGGTCATTGTGGCCGGTGTTGAGGTGGGGCGCACACTCAACCGCTATCTGGAGATGCGCGGCATCAGTAGGCAAGTAGATATCGGCAAGGCTATCGATAAGGTGTTAGGCAAGGATAATGTAACCAATACAAACAAAAGTGATTAACTATGAGGTATTTTTCTTTTCAAGAGTTTGAACGGAGTGCGATAGCTAATAAATATGGCATCGACAACACAATGCCGGACAAGATCAAGCCAAACGTGGCCGCCCTGGTAGATAATGTGCTGGATCCGCTCAGAGAGGCGTGGGGTGGAGCGATAGACATCAGCTCGGGCTACCGATGCCCCACCCTCAACGCCAATCCGGAGATCAAAGGCTCCAAGACGTCGCAGCACATGACCGGTGAGGCCGCAGATCTGCAGATCTGCGTCCGCGACGCAAAAGGCAAGCTGGTAAAGGATCAGAACGGCCATGCGATCGTAGATCGCGCTGCCAATCGACGGCTGTTTCAGAAGATCATCGATTTGGATCTGCCGTTTGATCAGCTGATCGATGAGCATAACTTTGCGTGGGTGCATGTCAGCCACCGCGCAAATGGCCGGCAACGAAAGGAGGTGAAGAAGCTATGAGCCGGGCGGCAATACTGGCGCTCCTTATGACACTGTGCACTATATGTCTGTTTTGCCTGCTTTGGCAACAGACGAAAAGTGATCAGCGCCCGTACACAGACATTGACACAGTTAGGAGTGTATCTTACGACACTGCTACCATTGTCAAGCCGACAGTTGCCACCGTGGCCGCGGGGCGAAAAATCAGAAAGCGTCTGCCGACAGTCATCACCGGGACGCCCGAAGTCGCACCACAAGACAGCACACTGCTGCCGGACAGCGTGACCGTTGATGTGCCGGTCGAGACAAAAGTATATCAGGACTCCAATTATAGAGCTGTAATCACCGGTGCCTGGGCGTCGCTCGACACGCTGCAGATCTGGCCGAGTGTCGAAACCATCCACATCCGGGAGCGGGCGAAACCGCCTCGATGGACTGTCAATGTCGGCGTAGGGTATGGGTGGGACGGGCGTCGATTATCGCCACACATAGGGGTGACAGTAGGGTACACATTATTCAGTCTATAGCATATTGCCTATAAAAAAGATAGCGCTGCCGGGATTCGGTAGCGCTATGATTTTTTTTGAGGATCGTTATTATTGGCGATCTGTGATCTGCAGGTCTATACGTACGTTCAAGGCTGAAGCTATTTTGTTGATGACGTCAAGCGTTGCATTAATGCGGCCTCCCTCGATGCGTGCTATATATTCCTGACCGATGCCGGTGAGTTCCGATAGCTGCTGCTGGGTGAGTTTCTTTTCCACTCTTGCGTTATAGAGCTTGTTCCCTATGGAGTGGCGCAAATGATATCGCTCGATCATCTCCATTGTCGCAGGCTGTAACAGTCTTTCGCTGTATGCCCAGTCGGTCATCTCCTGCGCGCGACGGATATAATCCTGACCTTTGAGAGTGCCTTTGTCAATGATCGCAAAGTCTACGGCACTTTCTGCCCATCGCATGATAAGTCCGGTTTCTGTGTCCTTCAGGGTGACTTCGTCGCCAACTCTGGTGACTTCGTAAGATGATTTTGTCATATTCGTCGACTTTATGTGGTGTTGCCGTGGTTATCTCACGGCATCGTGCTTGACCGATTCACTATAATGAATAATTTATTTCGGTTAATTAATGTTAATGCGTATGTGAAAGTGTCTTTTTTGCGGTGATCTCGTCAGCGTAAATTAGCGGTATCACGATAAATTAGCATGACTACAAAACAATACGCTGATGTAGAGTTAAAGGTTAACTCGGCGCAAGCCCGTAAGCAATTTGCAGAGCTGGAGCAAAAAGCGGCCAAGCTCCGGGAGAAGTTTGCTGACGCCGTGCGAGTAGGAGACCCGGAAGCCGTGCGGCGCATCAACACAGAGCTGCAGCAGGTCAACAAGCAAATGACCAATATGCAGACAAATGCATCCAATATCAGGGCAGCTATGAAGCGTCTTGATGAGGCATCGCCGGCCGAACTACGGAAAACCATAAAATATATCAACTCTGAACTTAACTCCGGACGTGTCAAGCGTGGATCTAAGGAGTGGGAGATGTATAATGAGCAGTTACGTTTATGTCAACTGGAGCTTAAGAAATTACAAGTTTCAGGTGCACAGACCGAAGGTGTTTTTTCTCGATTTAACGGGTTAGTTAATAAATGGGGCGCATCGATAGCTGCTACTACTGCAGCTTTCGCCGGAGTTATCCTGTCCGGTAAGAGTGCTGTGGAGGCCTATGCGGAGATGGAGCAGGAGGAGGCCAACGTCCGCAAATACACAGGGATGACCGCCGAGGAGGTGGCCAAACTTAATGAAGAGTTCAAGCAACTTGATACCCGCACAACACGTCAGGACCTAAACAAACTGGCACAAGAGGCCGGTAGACTCGGCAAAACATCACAGGAGGATGTATTGGGGTTTGTGCGGGCGGCAGATAAGATCAATGTAGCGCTCGACGATCTGGGAGATGGAGCTACGCTTACACTATCCAAACTGACCGGCATCTTTGGTGACGAAAAGATTCATGGCACAGAGCAATCGTTGCTTAAGGTGGGATCTGTAATCAACGAATTATCACAAAACTGCTCTGCATCTGCTCCGTATCTCGCTGAATTTACAAGCCGTATGGGAGGTGTTGCGTCACAGGCAAATATGACCATACAGCAGATTATGGGATTTGCAGCTGTGCTCGACACCAATAATCAAAAAGTAGAAGCCTCGTCAACAGCCCTGTCGCAAGTCATAGTACGGTTGTATCAGGATCCGGCCAAGTATGCCAAGGTCGCAGGACTTGATGTCAAAGAGTTCTCGGATCTGATGAAGAAGGATGCCAACGCAGCTCTGCTACTATTCCTCGACACACTTAATAAAGTCGGAGGCATGGATAAACTTTCGCCGATGTTCAAGGATATGGGCGAGACCGGTAGTGGTGCCATTTCTGCACTCTCAACATTGGCAGCCAAAATAAAAGATGTTAAATCACAACAAGAGGAAGCCAATAAGGCTTATGAAGAGGGTACTTCCGTTACCGCAGAATTTAATGTGCAGAACAACACCGAACAGGCCGGACTCGAGAAAGCGCGGAAAAAGTTCAACGAGATCGCGGTGTCGTTAGGCAAGGAGTTGTTGCCCGTTATGCGTCACTGCATATCCGGCACATCTATGATGACACGCACCCTGTTGACTTTGATAACATTTATCAAAGATCATAAAGAGGCCATCATCGTAGCTACAGCCGCTTTGGTTACTTATCACACTGCGATATTTGTAACTTCCGGCAGGCTCAAAACTTTGTATCTAACACAATTGGCGGTTGTCAAGAGTCTCTCTCTGACGAAGGGGGCGCTGACGCTCCTGGGGCCATTATGGGCTATAGCCGCCAACGGGGTACAATTTTTTACCAACGGCATGAAGGTTAACATTGCAATGCAGCGGAGATGGGTTAAATCGATGACCGCCTTTAAGACTTTGATCCGTGGATTTAATCCGTGGGTCCTCGGCCTGACCGCAGCTGTGGTTGCGCTCGGCAGTGCATACGTCTTGATGTCAAAGAGACAGACGGCTGCACAACGTGATATACAGGCGGCCGAATCGGAGGCCGCCCGTAAAACCGGGGAGCGACGGGGACAGATTGAGTTGCTTATTGCCACTGCCAAAAATGAGGAGTTATCTCTCGATCGCCGTAAAAGGGCTATCGAGAAACTCAACCGTATGATCCCTAATTATAATGCACAACTCGATGAGACGAGCCGGAAATATACGGCAAATAAAGATGCTCTTGATGATTATCTCGACTCATTGCAAAAAAGATATATGCTTGAGAGTATGGAGGGAAAGATCAAGGATCTTTCGGGCGAGGCCGCTGACCTTAACATAAAACGCGACGAGATCGTAAAGCAGAAGGGGAAAGACCCGGAAGGACAGAGGCAAGCTAATCTCGCTAAACAGGCGAAGCTTATCCCCGGCGGAATGGCCGGATCGGCGCTTATTACAGGCGGCACAGACTATGATGCTCAACTAAAGCTCGTTGATAATCGTCTTGCCGGCATAAACGATCGTATTAAGCAGATAAAGGAATCATATAATCAGGTAGCAAAAGAGTTTGACAAAACAACTCCGATAAATGAAGAACAAGAAGAAGAAGAATCCGGCGGAGGCGGAGGCGGAGGCGGAGGCGGAGGCGGAGGCGGTCTGTCAGAAAAGGAACTGAAGGAGTTAGAGCAGCAGCGAAAGAAACGAATCAAGGCAGCTCTTGATGCAGTGAAGCAGGAGCGTGATCAGGCCGAGGCTGTCAATCTTGCATCATACTCTGCGGGTCAGAAGAACTACCGCGAATATATCGAGGAGAAGCAGCGAATAGAGGCCGCATATTACATCAAGGCTAAGGCTGCCCTCGAGAAAGAAGGTCAAGCGGAGAGTGACGAGTATGCAGCTCTCTGCAAAAAACAGGAAGAAGCTCTGGCGAAGCATCTGACCGTGCGTCGCCAAATGAGCGCGGAGGCTATCGAGCAGGAGCATAAGGACAAAGTCAATGCTCTTACAGCCATGTTTTACGATCCGTCGAGTGCCATATTTCAGAACGAAGTGGCCTATCGTGAGGCATTATTCCGCGAAGATCTGGATTATATGACCCGGAAGCGGGATCTCTATGAGAAGGGGTCGAAGGAACGTTACGACATTGAGCGGCAGATAAACGATAAAATCGCCGAAGAGCAGCTTCGGAAACAGGAGGAGACGTCAGAGAAGCTTAGGACCTTTCAGGAGAAGTACAATCCGGCCGAACTGAGGAAGGCACAGATGGCTGCTGAACTTGCGGTCATCGAGGAGTTGCACAAAAAGTCCCTGATATCCGAGGAGGATTATCAGGAAGCACTCAGGAAAATCAAGGAGGAGTACCGACATAAATCCACCGATGATTTTTATAAAGCCGCCAACGAATACGATGCCTTCATTTATGACCTCTACACTAAAATAACTGACGTTACAGAGTCTTTGAAAGAAAACGGAGAACTGAATCTTGATGACTGGACTAAAATAGCAGCTTCTGCAGCGCAGGTGGTTGGAGCCATAGCCTCTCAGTTCTCAGCCTACATGAATGCTGAAAGGGATGTCGAGTTGGCCAAGATCGAGGAACGTTATGACAAGGAGATTGAGGCGGCCGGAAACAATACCAAGAAGCGGGAAAAACTGGAGGCTGAAAAAGAGAAGGAGATTGCCAAGGTCAAGAACCAGTATAATAAAAAGGCTATGGGGATGGAGATCGCACAGGCCATCGCTCAGACTGCATCAAATGCACTGGGAGCATACGGCGCAATGGTTAAGATCCCGGTTGTTGGTCCGGCCTTGGCTGCGGCCGCGGCTGCAATGGCGACCGCTGCAGGCATGATACAGATCGCGACGATCAAGAAACAGCATCAGGCGGAGGCCGCCGGCTACTATGCCGGTGGATTTACCAAGCGATCCAACGACAACAGGGAGGAGGCCGGCGTGGTACATGCCAACGAGTTTGTGGCCAATCATCAGGCTGTGGCCAATCCTGCCATCTCTCCTGTCTTGAGTCTGCTCGATCATGCACAGCGCAACAATACGGTTGCGCGACTGACGAGAGAGGATGTCAGCAATGCGATCGGACAGGGTGTCGGGGTGAGCGCGAGAGGGGTGATGACCGCGCCGGAGGTTGTCACGGTGACAGCTCCCGGACAAGACACATCCGACAAGGTGGCCGCCGCTCTTGATCGCACAGCTATCACTATCGATAGGCTTAACAACAAGATCGACGAGGGCATCAGCAGTTATGTTGTCATGGATGGAGAGCAGGGATTTGACAATCAGTACCGCAGGTTTCAAAAGTTAAAAAACACCCCTAAACGATGATACAATTATACCTTGACGGTAAACCGGTGCAGATCAAGAGCACCACTAAAATCAAACTGACACTCGAAAACTCTTTTTTTTCGACGGGAAGCGAATACACCTATGAGGTAGAGTTACCGTTGGCACTAAAAGACAACCGCGCGTTTTTTGGAGCGATGGGTAGACTGGATGTGACCAAACCAACCCGACAGTACAAAGCCCGCCTTATGTATAACAACCGCACTGTACTCGATGGGGCGGCAAATATTACGCAGATCACCAATCACAGTGTGAAATTGCAACTGCTCGGACAGCTTGCCATGCATAATAGCAATGACAAAGAGGACAGAGTGTATATCGATGAGCTTGATTTGGGTAATTTTGCTATGGATCTGGCACCGGAGGTCTACGGCAAGACGGCCACAGGACCGGCGTTTGCCTACGGCCGCACTGACGGCCGCAATACGCTTGGCGTGGACTCCTGGGCTAACGATCCCAACAAACCGATACAGTTTTACCCCTGCCGCAACACAAGTGTTGATGCGGTGGCTAACGACTGGGCGGCAGAGGTCAATGCGGCCGGAACCGGCCTTATGATATCGTGGATCCCTTGCAAGTGGCGTGA